>JADHWE010000004.1 GCA_016783675.1 Kiritimatiellia bacterium | reverse complement strand
ATGATCCGAACAGCATAGTCAACCAGGCGTTCCTGAAGATCGAATTCTCTTTCCTTGGTCATTGGATATTCCTTGTTGGCTGTTGGATATTCAAGGTTCCCTCTTTTCATTACTTTTCATAGAACTTTTGACAGTACCTGCGATAGGTCAGTACAGCTCAGCCTTACAATGGGGTCTTTAATATCAGCAGAATATGTCGAAGTCGAGGAAACGCGTGTTTTCCAACCATGGACTAACGCTTTTAGGGTGTTTTCGGGCGTTATGGGCCTGAGTCCATATTGACAAACGGGTTGTATTGGAAGGGAGGCGAGCATACACTCTTTTCCTTGGCTGTGCGCTGCCTGCGAGCGCCTGTGGGAGGAGCTGCACGTGTTTGATTTTGGGATTGAGGGACTGGCTCTGCGGCTGGTTTCCGGGACGTTCATCGGGTTCTGTATCGGTCTGACCGGGGTCGGCGGCGGGGTGTTGGTGATCCCGACACTGACGCTGCTCTTCAAGCTGCCGGCTTCAGTGGCCGTCGGGACGGCGAGTCTCTACTCCTTTATCACCAAAGTCTCGGCGACGTTCCACCACTATAAGCTGAAGACGGTCGACACGTTCACGGCCACCTGGTTTCTCGTGGGAGCCGTGCCCACCAACATCGCGGTTGCGACGGCAATCAACATGGCCGTCCGCCGATTGGGAAGCGAATCGGATGCGATCGTTCATTTCCAGGCGGGCCTCAAGCTCTTCATCGCCTACGTCATTATTTTCTCATGCGTCATGCTGGTGATCAATATGATCCGTGGCCTGAAGAGCCAGGCCAACGCCGAGGTCACCGGCCTGGCGAAGAAGGTCATGGCCTCCAAGACGCGTCACCGCACGGTCGCTGCGCTGCTGGGCACGATTGTGGGTGCCCTGATCGGATCGACCTCCGTAGGCGGCGGCGTGATTATCGTGCCGATGTTGATCTTCTTCTTCGGCATGACCTCCAGCCGGACGGTGGGGACATCGATCCTGATCGCCGTGGTCTTGACACTGGTGACCTCGGCCGTCTTCCTGATCGGAGGCGAGATGGATCTGGCCACGGCGGTCTGCATGGCGGCCGGATCGATGATTGGTGTGCCGCTGGGCAGCAAGCTGTCGGTTAAGCTTCCCGAGAAAGTCCTCAAGGTCGTGGTCGTGGCGGTCATCGTCACCGCCGCCGTACTGATGCTGCGCGGCAACAGCGGACACTAACCGCTCAGCGCCTTGACCACTAGAACGGTAGAGGTCACCCCCAGCACGACGTAGAGGAAGCGGCGGTAGATGTGCTGTGGCACCAGGCGCACGAGCACGTAGCCCAGCAGAACCCCCACCGGAATCACGGGCAGCAGCTTCACGCCAAGCATCAACCCATCGCGCGAGAAACGGCCCAGCATCCAGAACGGCCCCACCTTCACCAGGTTCAGCACAAAGAAGAATGCCGCGGTGGTGCCGGCGAAACGCAGCTTGGGCAGATGCTGAGGCAGCAGGTACATCTGCAGCACGGGTCCAGCCGCGTGCGCAATGGTCGATGTCACCCCGGCGCCGAAACCGAAGACCGACTGCATCACTCGCCCGGGATGATGCGCTTCCAGGCGCGCCAGGATCCGTGTGCGGTAGAACTGGTAAAGCGTGAATACGATGCCAATCAGCCCGATCAGCAGCTTGAGCCCGCGATCGGAGATTGCCAGGATCGGGTTGCTGGGCGAAACAAACAACACCGAGGCCAGCGCCACCCCAACCAGCATGGCCGGAAAGAGCGACACGATCCGCCGCCACTCAATCTGGCGGCGGTAGAAGGCCACGGCAAAGATATCCATGACACACAGCATCGGCAGCATAAATGCCACTGCGCTGCGCGCCGCTGCAGCCCGGTCGGGCCACACGAGCACGATCACCGGCAGCGCAATTGCCCCCACCGGGAACCCGCCTTTCGACATCCCCAGCAGCAGAATGGAGAGCCCGATCCAGCACAGCTCCGTCGTTGTGTAGTCCATGGCAGAAGCAGGCCTTTCACCCCGGATCGAGCTCCAATTTCACGGCGGTGATTCGCGAGCGACCGAACTGCTTTTGGAGGTTATTGAGCAGGTGGCGCTGGCCCATGCGGCGCAACTCGTTGAGCCAGACCGGGCTGTCCACGTAGACCGACAGCGCCTTATCCCGGAGCGGGCCCGGGCGGGTGTGGCGCGCGACGTTTTCACCCGCAATGTCGGCCCATGACTCTTCGAGTACGGCGGCCCAGTGCTGTTCAGCCAAGCCGGCCTTTTTCATGACGCGCGTGAGGATATCGCCCAGAGGGGTGGCATCCTCCACGCCCGCCGGCGGCACGTGGTCGGCGATCCGGAAGCGCTCACGTGCCACCTCCCATCGCCCCGATTTCCGCTTGCGGCCCCGCTGCATTATTCTTTGAACTCGCCTACGACGTGCGTGATGGAGGCCTTGGCGTCGCCGAGCAGCATCCGCGTGTTCGGCGCGAAGAAGAGCGGGTTGTCCACGCCGGCGAACCCGGCCTTCAGCGAGCGCTTGAGCACGATGCAGACCTTGGCGTTGTCGACGTCGATAATCGGCATGCCGTAGAGGGCCGTACCCTCTTCACGCGCCGCCGGGTTGACCACGTCGTTGGCGCCGATCACGACGGCCACGTCCACGTTCGTTATCGTCGGATTGACGTCCTGCGGCTCAACCAACTGTTCGTACGGGACGTCGGCCTCGGCCAGCAACACGTTCATGTGTCCGGGCATACGGCCGGCCACGGGATGCACGCAGTAGTTGACTTCGCAACCGTTCTCCTCGAGCAGGTCGCCGAGCTCTTTGACCACGTGCTGTGCCTGGGCCACGGCCATGCCGTATCCCGGTACAAATACCACCGACGAAGCCGCCTCAAGCATCAGGTAGGCATCTTGCGCCGACACGGTCTTGGCCTCGCCCTCGAAGGTCTTACCGCCTGAGACGGTCGCACCCACACCGGCAAACATAACGTTCGCCAGCGAGCGGTTCATGGCGCGGCACATGATGCTGGTCAGGATCAACCCGCTCGCACCAACGAGTGAGCCGGCCACGATGAGCACGTTGTTCATGATCACGAAACCGGCCGCACACGCCGCCAATCCGGAGTAGCTGTTGAGCAGCGCGATCACCACGGGCATATCCGCCCCGCCGATGGGAATAGTCACCAGCACACCCAGGATCATCGATACCACGACCATCCCAATGAAGATGCCGTAGGTCGATGCCGGGTTGACGCAGAACATCACTGTCGCAGCAACAGACAGCAGGAGCAGCGCGCCGTTGACAAGCTGCTGACCCTTGAAGAGTACGGGCTTCCCGCTCATCTTCTCGGCCAGTTTCGCGTAAGCAATCATGCTGCCGGCGAACGTCACCCCGCCGATCAGCACGGTGGCGCCAATGGCAATCAGCGTGAAGAGCGACCCCGATGCCGGGTCAGCCTGGATCGTGTGATACTCCGCCCAACCCACCAGCAAGCTGGCCAGGCCGCCGAACCCGTTGAAGAGTCCAACCATCTCGGGCATGGAGGTCATCTTGACGAGCCGCGCCGCGGACGCACCGATAGCCGACCCAATCACGCCACCGACAATGATCCACTTGAACGACATCCCGCCGTAGAGCAAGGTCGCCACGATCGCCAGCAACATACCGATGGATGACACCATGTTGCCCGACCGCGCCGTCTTGGCATGGCTGAGCCTCTTGAGTCCGTAGACGAAGAACACGGACGCCGCGATATACATGTAAGGAATAATAGATTCAATGTTCATGGTTTACCTCAACCCTTGTGCTTGAACATGCCGAGCATGCGATCGGTGACCAGGTAGCCACCCACAACATTGATCATGGCCAGCGCGACCGCCAGCGTTCCCAGGACAATCATCACCGTGCCCTCCCCTTTGCCGGCTGCAATCAGGGCGCCGACCACGGAGATGCCCGAGATCGCGTTGGACCCGGACATCAGCGGGGTGTGGAGCTGCGACGGCACCTTGGCGATCAGTTCGGCCCCCAGGAAAATCGCAAGCACAAACACGAAAAAGAGCAGGCCCATCGAGGCCGCGTTGCCCATCGGCGGAGCTTCACCCGTCTCACACGCCGTGACAGGACAGCAAGCCGCCGCGTCGGCCGCGGCAACATCGGCCTGTGCCAGGGCGGCGCCGGCCACAAGGACAAGAGCGCACACCATTGTTATCAAGCGCTTAGTCATCATTATTCGTCTCCCTTGCCCTCGATGAGGGTCTTGATTGTCTCGTTCCGAATCGCGCCATCATGGACCACCAGGCAGCCGTCCATGATCTCGTCTTCCACCTTGAGCTGCAGCGCTTTCGCTTCAGCATCCCAAGAATGCTCCACCAGATTGAACAGGTTGCTGGAGTACATCAGGCTGGCATCGGCAGCCGCGTGGCCGGGCAGGTTGCGCGGACCCATGACGCGTACGCCGTTGATATCCACTTCCTCGCCCGGAACTGAGCCTTCGACGTTGCCACCGGTTTCGACCGCCATGTCGATCACGATGCTGCCGGGCTTCATGGCTTCCACCATCGCGCGCGTGAGAATCCGCGGCGCGGGCCGGCCGAAGAGCTGTGCCGTGGTGATCACCACGTCCGCCCCGGCCGCATGCTTGGCCATGGTCTGACGCTGCTTCTCGAGCTGTTCAGGGGTCAGTTCGCGCGCGTAACCATCCTTGGTCTGACCGGTCTCGCCGAGATCGACCTTCACAAAGCGGCCACCGAGCGATTCAACCTGCTCGGCAACCACGGGACGCGTGTCGAACGCTTCGACGCGGGCGCCGAGACGCTTGGCCGTCGCGATGGCCTGCAGGCCCGCTACGCCAGCCCCGATAATGAAGACCTTGGCCGGGGGAATGGTGCCGGAAGGGGTCATCATCATTGGAAAGATCCGGTTCATTCTCTCGGCGGCAAGGACAACCGCCACGTAACCGGCCAGGTTGGCCTGCGAGCTGAGCGCATCCATCTTCTGCGCCAGTGTTGTACGTGGGATCATCTCCATACTGATAGCCGAGATGCCGGCGGCCTGGAGTTCCTTGACCAGCCCGGTCTCATTGAACGGGTCCAGGTAACTGACATGGATGCAGCCCTTCTTCATCGCCGCAACGTCCTCGGACGATGGCTTGCCAAGCCGCAGGACCAGGTCTGCCTCCCCCAGCAACGCCTGGCGGTCTGACGACACGGTGGCGCCTGCCTCCGTATAGGCGCTATCGGCGAAGCCAATACGCGCTCCGATGCCCGCTTCCACCTGCAGGGACGCTCCCAGCTCGACCAGCTTGGCGGCATCTCCCGGCATGAGCGGAATACGCGGTTCGCTCGTGCCCAGTTCACCCAACACAACTACGTTCATATAGTCCACCTTTCATTCACCATTCAGAGGCCTGCCATCATAGGAGCAGCCCGAGTACAAGACAAGTGCAGAGGTCATCATTTAAGGCGTAATTCCCCGCTTGCATTCCGATCGGTCCGAGTGTACAGTTCCGCGCTTGATTTGAGTGAGGACAGGAGACCATGAGAAAGAACATTCATCCTAAGTACGAAGATGCGACGATCACGTGTGCCTGCGGTAACGTGATTGAGACCCGTTCCACGGTGAAAGAGATGCACATCAACACGTGTTCATCCTGTCATCCGTTCTACACGGGACAGTCCACCTTTATTGACGCCGAAGGGCGCGTTGAGCAGTTCCGTCGCCGTTACGCGGCCGCGGCCTCCAAGTAGCTGCTTCCGATGTCAGGCCGGGCACGAGCGCTATGCTCATCCCGGCCTGAACTGTGTATTATTCCGGAGGTCGGAAGTCGGAAGTCGGAGATCGGAAGGGTTGTGATCAACAACGAACATATTGAGCGGATGTTGGCGCGGATTCCGGAGATCGAGACGGAACTGTCTCAGCCGGAGACGGTTACCCACCAGAATCACTACCGCGAGCTGCTGCGCGAGCACTCCGGGCTCAAGAAGCTCGAAGGCAAAGCGGAACATTTCCATTCGATCAGCACGGAGATCGCCAACAGCCGTGAACTGCTGGACGACCCCGAGCTCGACCCCGAGCTGCGCGAGATGGCCGAAGCCGAGCTGGCCCGGTTTGAGCCGCAACTTCCCGATGCCGAAAAAGAGCTGATGGTGGCCCTGCTGCCGTCAGATCCCGACGAGGATCGCAATGCGATCGTCGAGGTACGCGCGGGCACCGGCGGCGACGAGGCCGCCCTCTTCGCCGGCGACCTGTTCCGCATGTATAGCCGCTATGCCGAAGCGCAAGGCTGGAAGATCGGTGTCATCGATGCGAGCACCAGCGATGTGGGCGGCTACAAAGAAGTCGTCTTCTCCGTTGAGGGCACCGGCGCTTTCGGCGCCATGCACTACGAGAGCGGCGGCCACCGTGTCCAGCGCGTGCCCGTGACCGAATCGCAGGGCCGCATCCACACCTCTGCCGCCACAGTCGCGGTTTTCCCCGAGGCCGAGCCGCAGGACGATATCGCGTTGCCGCCCGACGAGATCCGGATCGATATCTTCCGCTCATCGGGCCCCGGCGGTCAGAGCGTGAACACGACCGACTCCGCCGTCCGCATCACGCACGAACCCACCGGCATCACGGTGCAGTGCCAGGACGAGAAGAGCCAGCACCGCAACAGGGAAAAGGCCATGGCGGTGTTGAAATCACGCATCCTTGACCTGAAGCGACGCGAAGAAGCCGAGGAGAAGGGCAACGCCCGGCGCACGTTGATCGGGTCCGGGGACCGCAGCCAGCGCATCCGCACCTACAACTTCCCGCAGAACCGGCTCACGGACCATCGCGTCAACCTGACCCTCTACAGTCTCGACCGCGTCATGGAGGGTGAACTGAGCGCCCTGTTCGATGCGCTTCGCCAGCACGACGTTGAATTGCGTCTCGAGGAACTGGGAACGGACTGATATGAGCACGGCCCCCGTCACGATGAAACATGCCCTCGAATCCGGGGCCGCGTTTCTCGAGACGCGCGAGATCTCCGAGCCGCGTCTGAAGTGCGAGTTGCTCGCCGCGCGCCTGTTGGCGTGCCCCCGCCTGGAGCTGTACATGCGGTTCGATCATATTCTGAGCGAGCCACATGTCGCAGCCATGCGCCGGGGCATCAAGCGCCTGGCCACAGGGGAACCGGTTCAGCACATTCTCGGCGAAGTCACCTTCCACGGACATCGATTCAAAGTGGACCCGCGCGCCCTCATTCCCCGCCCCGAAACGGAGGTGCTGGTCCAGGCGGTGCTCGACTGGGAGGGACTGAACGATGACGCCCTGGTCGTGGATGTGGGCACGGGATCGGGCTGCATCGTGATCAGCCTTGCCCTTGCCCGTCCCAACCTGCGCTGTGTGGGACTCGACGTCAGCGAAGATGCACTTGCGCTCGCCCGCGACAACGCGGCGGCACTCGGGATCGACTCGCGCGTGGCATTCGCCCGGGCCGACCTGTCCGATTGCGTGGACCCGGAGAGCGTGGATGTCATCGTGGCCAACCTGCCCTACATCGCCAGCGAAGCATGCGATGACCTGCCGCGTGACGTGCGCGAGCATGACCCACGCACGGCGCTCGACGGCGGTCCGGATGGCCTGGACATCATTCGCGAGGTCGTCCCGGACGCGGCAATCGCCCTGCGTCACGGCGGAGGAATCTTCCTGGAGATAGGCGCCACGCAGGCGGCGGCTGTGCGCGGCATCCTGGAGGGAGAAGGCTTCACGGGTGTAACCATCAACCAGGATCTCGCGGGGCGGGATAGGATTGCAGTGGGGACGATCTAGTCCGGCCCGCTCGGAGAGCGGGCCCTACCTGGCACAGAGAGCATCCGAACGCAAGGTAGGGCCCGCGCTCCGCGCGGGCCGCGGCTTACTCAGGCAACCTGAACAACACCTCTCCCAGGTCAGACGGAGCGCCGGCTTCCTTCAACAGCGCCAGGTGCGGCGCGAAGTTCCCGACGTCGAGCAGGTGATGTGCATCCCCCCCGAGCGCCAGCTTGACGCCACGATCCATGCACAGCGCTATGAACTCAACCGGCGGACCGCCGAGATGAAAGTTGATTTCGGCCGCTGTATTGGTCCAGCACAGGGCATCAACGACATGCTCAATGATCGTGCGGTCTATCTCGATGCTGTCGCGTTTGATAATGCGAAACGGGTGCGCCAGGATATCGATATCCTGTGACGCGACCTTTTTCACCATCCATAGAAACTCCTCGACCACGACGGCGGGCTCCCAACGGTCATGGTCCAGCGCACCAAGACGGTGGATCGCCCCCAGCAGGTAGTCGGCCCGGGCCCGGTCGCGGGGCAACAGCACGGCGCGGCCCTGGAAGTCGAAGTCCAGTTCGAGTCCGATCCTGACGGATGGCCCTCGCACGGCCGCCGCGCCTTCAAAGTAGGCATCCATACGGTTGGCGTAGGGCGCAATGGCGTCAACGCCTGCCCGGTGACAGCGCCCGCCCCAGTAGTCCTCCTCGGTGAAATAGAGCTGCCCGGAGTGCTCCGCGAACCCCACCTCGACCATCCCGAATCGGCGCCCCAGGTCGACCCCGCGCTCAAACTCGGCATCCTGTGCGCAGTACCCGAACTCCGTGTGAATATGGTAATCCCGCAATTCCAGGGCCGAGTCGACGGCCAGGGGATGAAGCTCAACGTCCGCACGGTCACCGTCCAGCCGTATCACGAGCAGCTCGAACGGAAAGGTGTCCAGGGCGGGCGCCGTGAGAACTGTCGTGGGACCGAGCTGCAGCGGCCCGTGGCCGGGATGGTAGTGCCCGCTGACACAGAGCCGCACATCGGCGGCGGTCATGGCCTTGATAATGGCATCGGCGTCAAGGTGGTTGAACGGACAGTCGATTGCGCTTTCCGGAAACACGGGCACGTGTTGGAGCGCGATGATGGGTCCGTCAAACCCTTCACGTGCCTTGCGAAACCGATCCAACTCCGCCACCGGGCGCTGCGCACAGTAGTCGGGACGGTCTTCGTCGATAAAGGGCAGCACCCGCATGCCGGCCACATTCATGATGCCAGGCACACGTTCAAAGCTGCGGTAAAACGCTTTGACGTCCCCATCGTGGTTGCCGGGAATAATAACGTGCGGCCCACGCAGATCGCGAAGGATGTCGGCCAGACGCCTATACTTGACCACCGCGCCAGGGGCATTCCCATCGTCCAGGACATCGCCCATCACCAGCGTGACATCCGGCTTCACGATGTCGTTGAGATGGGCCACCGCGCGATGGAGCAGGATGTCCGCAATATCCCCGTGACGGTTCTCGGCCTCGCCCCGCCCATAGTGGAGGTCACCGATTACGGCTATGGTCTGTCCTGTTGACATTCATACAGTGTGCCCCTGTTCCCCGAGACGCTCAAGCATGTTTAGATGGATCCCGGCTCGCTGGGGACAGCTCGCCCTACCTGACCGTCGATGAGAGTATGCCCTCCGTCTGGTAGGGCGAGCTCTCCGAGCGAGCCGGGGATGACCTGTCTCATGCTATGTGCCCGTGCGCGTTGCCTTTCCCGACTTGCGGGTTGATTGGCGACGGCATTCGGGGTAACGTGACGCTTTCATTTTTTGGGTAATACGAGGAAGAGACTATGAAGAAGGTACTGATTCCCACCAAGTTGGATTTCGTGGCAAGAGAGATCTTGGAGGAGAACGGCAACTACGCCGTGATCCAGGACGATTCGGCCGACCTGAAAGATCTCGCCTCGACCCATTCCGATGCCTATGCGCTCATCGTTCGCAGCGAGAAGGTGACGCCCGAAATCATCGACGCGCTCCCCAACCTGCAGGTGGTGGTGCGCGCGGGCGCCGGCTACAACACGATCGATACGGTCTATGCCCGCGCCAGGGGCATCGACGTGATGAATACGCCGGGTGCCAACTCCAACGCCGTGGCCGAAGAGGTCGTCGCCATGATGCTGGCCGATGCACGCCACCTGATCCCCGCTGACGCCTCCACCCGGGCGGGCAAGTGGGAGAAGAAGACGTTCATGGGACGCGAGCTGGCCCACAAGACCGTCGGTATCGTCGGCCTCGGCAATATCGGCCGCCTGGTTGCCAAGCGTATGAGCGGGTTCGACTGCCGCCTCCTTGGATTCGACCCCGTGATATCAACTGAACGCGCCAAGGAGGTCAATGTCTCGCTAACCGATCTCAAGACCATCTTCGAAGAATGCGACTACATCACGCTGCACATCCCCGAGAACGATGATACGCGCGGCATGGTCGGTGATGACCTGCTTTCCCTGGCAAAGCAGGACGCAACGATTGTGAACTGTGCACGAGCGGGCATTCTGGACGAGGATGCCTTCCGGCGCGCCAAGGAAAGCCGCGGACTCAGGCTCTTGAACGACGTCTACCCGAAGGACGCCGAAGGCGACAAAACGGTGACCGATATCGCCGACATCATGCTGCCCCATCTCGGCGCGAGCACGAAGGAGGCGAACTACAACGCCGCCCGTCGCGCGGCCGAAGAGCTGATCGACCTCGATTACAGGGGCGTAACCAGCTTTATCGTGAACCGCGACATTCCGGAGGGGTTGGACGAGGCCTACTGTGAGCTGGCCAACACGCTGGCCCGCCTGTGCCGCAACATTGTGGGGCGACAGAGCGCGCTCAAGATGGTGGAAACCAGCTTCTATGGCGACCTCGAGCCGTACGCCAACTGGCTCGCCGTGCCAATCGTGGCAGGCATTTGGGAGGACTTCGAACGGGGCATGGATTACCACGCTGCCTTCAACTATCTGGACGAGATGGGGATCGAGTATGTCTCGCGCGAGGTCGATGTGAGCAAGGGATACGGCAATTCCATTACGCTCGACCTGACCAGCGAAGTCGACTCCGACTCCCTGCGGCGCATCAGCGTCCGCGGCACGCTGGCTGAAGGCAACATGATGGTGGCCCGGATCAACGAGTTCGACCGACTCTACTTCGAGCCACTCGGGCACACCGTGTTCTTCCTGTACGATGACCGGCCGGGTGTCATCGGCATTATCGGCCGCACGCTGGCCGACAGCGGAGTGAACATCGAGGACATGCGTAACCCGCACGATCCCCAGACCAACCGTTCGCTGGCCATCCTCAAGGTGAACCAGCGCGTGCCGGCCACGATCATCGATTCCATCAGCAAGGAAATCAAGAGTATCGCCGCTTTCCACATCACGCTGTGACCAAGCCGTCCAAGACCAGTCGTGCACACCGCCTCGAAGCCTTTGAGGCGGTGGTCCGGCACTACGAGTCCGCCCTGCTTCGCTACGCCGCGCGCGTCCTGAACGACCCCGACGGAGCCCAGGATGTCGTCCAGGACAGTTTCATCCGCCTCCTGCACCGCTGGAAGGGCGAGATGGAACCGAGCGGACAGATGACCAACTGGCTCTACCGCGTGGCGCACAACTGCGCGGTCGATCACGTCCGCAAGATCGCCCGGCGTAGCCTGCTACACCGTCGCGTGGCCGAAGAGCGGGAGCAGACGGTCGCGCCTGACCGGGGCCAGGAGTTCCGGGTCAGCGACCAGGCGGCCCGGGCCGCCGCCGCCCTGCAGACCCTTGACCTGCGCGAACGGCAGCTCGTTGTTCTAAAGGTATACGAGGAGAAGTCGTATAAAGAGATAGGCGCCATTACGGGCCTCTCCACCGGAAATGTCGGCTATATTCTGCACCACGCCATGCGCAAGCTGGCGCGCGCGCTGGAGGGAGACACGTCATCATGACAACGCCAGACAACGCCAAACAGATGCGACCGGTCCCCGGCAGCGAACGGCAGTTGCCCTGCGAAGATATCCAGGCACTCATGCTCGACTACATGCACCGCGGCCTGGGGGAGGGTCGTTCCGACCTGGTCCGCGAACACACGCGCCGCTGTACGACCTGCCATGAGAGGGCGATCGAGCTACAGAAGACACTCGGTATCCTTCACGATGCCCCGTTTGCACACGGTACGCTGCCGCAACACCTCTCACAGCGTCATCACAGCCGCCTGGTGCGGGCGCTCATGCATCCGGTTCTCGACTGGATATACATGCACCACATCCTGGTGTCGGCACTGGTTGCCGCCATCGTGATTGCCTCGGTCTTCTTCGGTCTGCGCCGCTACAGGGTTTGGCGTGACACCATTGAACCGGGCATTCCGGTGGTGATAGGGACGGATGCGGAATGATCGGCGAATCGCGGCCCACTCGGAGAGCGGGCTCTACCGGGTGCGTGAATCATCCGAACGTGAGGTAGGGCCCGCGCTCCTAGTCTCAACCTACCTTGTCTCGCACATCGTGATCCAGATATGGACCTCGTTGGCGTCGGGCGCGTCGGGACGAAGCTTGAGATAGCGCCGGTAGTGGCTGACGGCCTTGCGATACTTCTTCAAGCTCTGATCGTACAGGACGGCCAGGTTGTAATGTGTATCAGCGTCGGCGGAATCGAGGCGAAGCGCACGCAGGTATTCCCGTTCCGCATCTTTGAACTGACCGCGGTTCGCGAAAACGACACCCATATTGTAATGGACATCCCGCTGGCGGCTGGTTCCGACAAACTGCACTTCGGTGCGCGTCTTGGCGAGGAGGGCGGCAACGCGCTCGGCTTTCTTCAGCCGCTCTTCACGCTTATCCAGCTCCACCTTGAGGGCTCGGAGCTCGCGCTGGCGCTGTGACAGTTCCGCGCTCTGATCACGCTCCCGCGACTGTGTATCCGCCAATTCCTGCTCCAGCTCCGGAATACGTTCGAGCAACTTGCGGATGATCGCCTTCTGCTTCGAAGTCTCGCCGCTGACGCTGGCCATCTCGGCCTCCAAGTCGGCCTTGGCGGCGACTTCGGACGCCACTTCGCGCAACTCCTTAACGACCTTTTCTTTTTCGCTCTCTAGGTTGGACAGCTTGGAGCGCAGCTCCGCGTTCTCGTCCTCAAGTGCGGTGAACAGGTCGGAGCCGGGCTTTACGGTGGGGCCGCGGGCCGGGGCGGGGGCGGAGCGTGCCTCGTTGCGCTCCGCGCGGCTCTTGAGCACGTTCAGATCCTGGGCGAGCTTGGCCTTGGCGCTCTCGGCGGCGGCGAGCGCGGCTTTCAGGGCAACGACTTTCTCGGGATCAGCAGTGGCACCGGCCGACTCGTTCTTGAGTCGCGCAATCTCCTTGTTGGAGTCGGTCATCTGCGACTGCAGCGTCGTCATCTCGCGTTGCAGGCGAGCGTTCTCCTCGCGCATGGTCTCGGTACCGCGATCCGTTTCCTGGAGTTTGCGGCGAAGGTTGAGATTCTCTTTGAGGAGCTGGTTGTAGGTCTCGGGGTCAAGTCCGCCTTCGGCAGTTGCCTGGTCGGTGGGCTGGCCGGCCGCCGGCTTCCCTTCGTCCCGCCAGGACCATTCGAAGTCGCCGGCTTCCTGGGCCTGCAGCGTTGCGGTCAAGGCCAGGACCGCCAGCAGCGCGCATCCCGACATTATGATAATCCTGCGCATACGGCGCACTCTCCCATCGCTCTTAACTAGCGACGCATCGGCTTCAATCTCTTGCCCTGCCGCTCCGAAAGCTGATGCGGCTCTTCACCCGACACAATGCGAGGTGTCAGGAAGGCAATCAGCTCTTGGCTCTCCACCTGGTCGGCCGTGGTCCTGAACAACACACCCAGCAGCGGAATGCGGCCCAGGAACGGGACGCGGGTCTGGGTGTTCTGCTTCGAGTTCTCGATCATGCCGGCGATAATGACCGTCTCGCGGTCTTTGACCATCACGGTGGTCTCGGCATAGGAACGGCGTACGACCGGAACGGTCCGGAATGCCTGGTAGCTGCCGACGACCGAGCTGACCTCCGGGCGGATCGAGGTGCTGATCATACCGTCGGCACTGATCCGCGGGGTAACGCTCAGCGTGACACCCACTTCGAGGAACACAACTGTTTCACCCACGACGTTGGTTGTGCCGCTCTCGAGCTGGGCCTCGGCATAGGGCTGATCGGTGACGACCTTGATCGTAGCTTCTTCGCCATCGAGGACGGCCACGTGCGGGTTGGATAGGATCTTCGTTTCCCCCACCTGTTTGAGCGCTTCGAGCACCACGTTCAGGTCGCCGTTGCCGAGAATCGTCTTGTAGTTCAGACTGGCGGACGGACTAACGGCGGCGCCAACGCCGGAGAGAGACCCGGGCGAGGAGACGGAGTTCAGGGCGAAACGCGGGTCAACGCCCTGGAAAAGATGATCCCAGTTTACGCCCATCCGGAACTCGTCGCCCAGCGACACCTGGACAATCTTCGCTTCGATGAAGACCTGGCGGGGACGACGGTCGAAAACGGCGATGAGGTGCTTGATCTGCTCCATCTCGTGCGGAAGCGCGGTCACGATGAATGTCTTGGTGCGTTTATCCACGCGCAGGTCGCCGATCTCGGGGGTCAGGATCGCGGCAATTTCCGACTGAAGGTCTTCCACGGTGGCGTACTGCAGTTCAAAGGTCTGGGTCTCGGTCGGCAGTATGCGCGACACGGTGGCGAGATCGGCGCCCTCGATGATAACCTCCATCTCGGCGATCTTGCTCGAGGTATCGATCAGTATGAGTGTCCCGGTCACCGGATCCGCCACCACGGTACCGATCGAACTCTTGATGGGCTCGAGCATCGTGGCCACGCGCGCGGGGTCGGCGTACTTGAGGGTGATAACCTTGACTTCCTTGTTGTCGTAGAAACTGGTGCCGTGCTGCGCCTGGTACTCGGCGTCAGTCATGATCGTGACAATGCCACCGCGGATCTGGTACGCGAGGCTGTTCACGGAAAGAACGACCTCGAGGGCCTCGCCCACCGTGACGTTCTCAAACTTAAGCTTCGTGGTCAGTCCCGCCACACCCGGGCCGATCACCATGTTGTTCAAACCACCACGATGGGCCAGGAACTCGATGAGTTGTACGACATCCCATGGGTCGAGGGAGGTAAGACTGACGGTGTTTTCCAAGCCGGGGAGATCATACTCGGTAAGCGGTTTCGGCTGCGCCATCCCCGTCGAAGGCATGAGTCCGGACAGAAGAAGGGCCGCCGACAGAAGGGGCAAGATGAACTTCGTAACCTTGTGTTTACAATTGGCCATTCTTCAACGCCCCCGCTTTACTTCACTATCACTTCGTCGCCGTCTTTTTCAAAGGCGACGTGATCGGTGGCGATGCGGACCAGCTTAAACTGGTTTTCGCCCACCACCATATCCTGTCCCACCTTCAGGAAATGCATGCGGCTGGCTTCGCGGTCCGCCACAATCGCTTCCATCTCGCCGTTGGGCGAACCCGACAAACCGATCAGGTCCAGCTTCTGGGCGCGCACCCTCCAGTCGGGCACCTTCGTACGAGTCGGCACGACCTGAACGGTAGTCTCACCGCCACCACGGTCCAAATCACGGACTATAGGGCGTTTTGAGAAAGATTCCAAGAGGTTTGCGAGCACGGGCAGCCCCTCTGAAGAGCCGGAGGTATCGCCGGCAGGCAGGTCGCCCGAAGGGGCCGGTGAGTCGAGCAGGGCCAGGTCACTCGGGGCCTGTCGAATCGTGGCAAAGAGGTCCAGCACGCCAAAGACCAGAATCAAGATGACCGCCGCTGCCAGGACGCGGTTGACCACGCGTATACCACTGCCCTGCCGTTTGGTGCGCGCACCCGGCATGGCCCACTTGGGAGTCTCGTCTTCGGCATCGGGTCCGGCGGCAGCCTTGGATCCGCCAAAGAGGGCGGCCAAGCCTTTCTTGGGCGGAACGGCGTCGGGAAGACCAAGCTGGCCTTCATCTTCCAGCGTCTCCGATTCTTCCGGCGCACCCAGCAATTCGTCCGCACCCTCGTCCTCTTGCGGGGCAAGCTTCAGCTTCGGGGCTTCCGGTTCGGGGGCTTCTTCCGAGTCAATAGTGACAGCAGCTTCAGGCGTTTCGGCTGCCTCATCTGAGGCAGTTTCCTCTACCGCGTCGAGTGTTTTTTCCTCATCTCCCATAGAAACCGCATTCCTCGCTACAAAGCCCTAGGCAAATAGGGTCAGCGGACTATAGAAAGCCCCCGCTCCCGCGTCAACTCGATTCGACGGCCCGCCACATATGACCAGAGCCTTGTACGGAGCCGACAATTCGCATTGTACGCGAATGGGGGAGCGCTGGCGACAAGGATCACAGCGAGGCGACAAACCGCTGCATACGCTCCATGGCCTTCTGAATCTCATCCATAGCCGTAGCATACGAGCAGCGAAGATAGCCTTCTCCGGAAGGACCGAAGGCTGTCCCCGGCACACAGGCCACGTTCTCTTCCTCCAGCAGGCGCATAGAGAACTCGTGCGAGCTCAGCCCGGTGTCCCCGATATAAGGAAAGGCATAAAACGCCCCGCCGGGCAGATGACACGACAGGCCCATCTCGTTCAGGGCACCGTGAATGTACCGGCGACGCAGGTCATAGGCCTCCCGCATCTCTTGCACGTCACCGTCACCGTTCTTCAAGGCTTCGATGGAGGCCTCCTGGCTGAGAATCGGGGCGCACAGCATGGAGTACTGGTGAATCTTCATCATGGCCTCGACCAGCACGGGCGGTGCACAGGCATAGCCCATGCGAAAGCCGGTCATGGCCCAGGCCTTGGAAAGACCGTTCAGAAAGATCGTGCGTTCCCGCATCCCGGGCAGCGAGGCAATGCTGATACGCTCGGAATCGTAGGTCAGCTCCGAGTACACCTCGTCACTGATCACGAGTAGATCGCGTTCGCAGGCCAGGGCGGCGATCCCTTCCATGTCCTCGCGCGTCAGCACACCGCCGGTGGGGTTCGTCGGGAAGTTCAGGACCAACACCTTCGACTTGTCCGTCACGACCGGCTCGATATCCTCGCGGCGGAGACGAAAATCGTTCTCGCGCTTCGTCGCCACGGCAACAGGCTTCCCGAAGGCCAGCGTGATGACCGGTGAGTAGGATACGTAGCAGGGCTCGTGGTAGATCACCTCGTCACCCGGCTCCACGACGGCGCGGATGGCCAGGTCGAGCGCTTCGCTGACGCCCACTGTCACCAACGCCTCGTCCTCGTGGCTGTACTCGAGGCCGTAGGACCGCTTCACATAGTTGGTGATAGCCCGACGCAGCCGCAGCAACCCCAGGTTGGAGGTATAGGTGGTGGCGCCATGCTCCAGCGCCCAGATCGCGGCCTCGCGGATGTGCCACGGAGTCACGAAGTCCGGCTCGCCGATGCTCAGACTGATCACGCCCTCGCGCGTGCTGACCATCCCAAAGAAGTCGCGGATGCCGGAGCGGGGCATTCCGCTCACGTGCCGGGCGACAAAATCACGGGGTGACTTGGAGTCGCTCATGATCATCCTCAATCTTCATCAGGACCCCCTGGTCCTTGTAGGTTTTCAGCGTAAAATGGGTTGTGGTCGAGAGCACGCCCTCAATCGTGGCGAGCTGTTCGTTCACGAATGTGGCCACTTCGTGCAGTGTCCGTCCCACGACAAACACGAGCAGGTCATACGTTCCCGACATCAGGAAGAGCGAGTCCACCTGCGAGAAGCGCGAGATCCGGCTGGCAATGCGGTCATATCCCCCACCCCGCTCGGGCGTGATCTTCACCTCGATCACCGCGCGCACCTTCTCGATATCGAGCTGGTCCTCGTTCACCACGGCGCGGTAACCACAGATAATGCCCGTCTGTTCATACTCCGCGATGCGCGCCTTCACGTCCTCAACGGACACACCCAGCATCTTCGCCAGGTTCTCCGGCGTCTCCAGCGCGTTCTCCTTCAACAGCTTCAGCAGTTTATCCATAGTATTACCCCTTTATCGTTTCCATCAGCCGCTCGATCTTGTCGCGCTTCTCCATCAAGTCCTTCTGGTTCTGGCGCTGCTGTTCGACGACAGCCTCGGGGGCGCGGGTCACGAACTCGTTGTTGGAGAGTTTACGCGTCACCTGGTCGATCCCCTTGACGACCTTCTCGAGCTGGCCACCGAGGCGCTTGAGTTCGGCTTCGACATCGAGCAGGCCTGCCAGCGGCATGTAGATGGTGCCGATGCCGCCAACGCTGGAGGGTGTGGCCTGCTCCGGCGCGAACGCGGCATCGATCTGCAGGTTTTCCGCCTTGAGCAGGGCCGCAATCGAAACCCGGTCGGCCTCGAGCCGCGCGGCGGTCTCTGTGTCGTGCGGCTTGAGCGTATAGTCGATCGCCTTGTTCGGCACGACCCCGAAATCAGCACGCAACGTGCGTCCGAGGCGAATCAACTCGTGCTTGCTCTCGACATACTCCGTCGTTTCGGTGTCGATGCCCCACGCCTTGAGTTGCTCCTCGCTCTGCGGCTTTGGCCACTGGGCTTTCATGATGAAGCCGGTTGGCTCCTGGCGGTCGGTAGCACTGGAGTAGCCCATCGCATGCCACAACTCTTCGGTGAGGAAGGGCATGATCGGATGGAGCAGTCGCAGCGCGCTGCCAAGGGCATAATGCATGATGCGTAGCACTTGTGCGCGCCGTGCTTCATCGTCGCCGTTCAACGTGCCCTTGCTGTACTCGATGTACCAGTCGCAATACTGGTGCCAGAGGAACTCGTAGATAACGTGCGCGGCATCGTTGAACCGGTACTTCTCGAGGGCATCCGTGCAATCTCGGACGGCCGCGTCGAGTTTGCCCAACAGGTGCCGGTCATCTGCCGTCAGCAGGGATGGGTCCAGGTCAGGAACACTGATGACATCTCGTTGCGGCGCCGGTGCCTCGATGTCTCCATCTTGCATGCGGATGAAGCGGGAGGCGTTCCAGAGCTTGGTGCCGAAGTTGCGACCCAGCTCGAACTTCTCCTTCGAGATGTAGACATCCTGACCCGTGGCCGTGAGCATGGTCAGGCTGAACCGCAGCGCGTCCGCACTGAAGTCCTTGATGATATCGAGCGGATCGAGCGCATTCCCCAGGCTCTTACTCATCTTCTTGCCGGCGTCATCGCGCACGGTGCCGTGAATATAGACCGTGTCGAACGGGACGCCGCCCATGAACTCATATCCAGCCATGACCATGCGCGCGACCCAGAAGAAGATGATCTCCGAGGCGGTGACGAGGTCATGGGTCGGGTAGAAATGGGCCAGATCCGGATTCTGGTCGGGCCAGCCCAACGTGCTGAAGGGCCACAGCCACGAGGAGAACCAGGTGTCCAGCACGTCCTCATCCTGCGTCACATCGCCACTGCCGCATTCCGGGCAGGTGTCGGGGCGGCCCTTGGCGGCCCACTCGTGTTGGCAAGCGGTGCAGGTGAAAACCGGAATCCGGTGCCCCCACCAGATCTGGCGCGAGATGCACCAGTCGCGGATGTTCTCCATCCACTCCATGTAGACCTTGGTCCAACGCGCCGGCACGAAGTTGACGTCGCCGTTCTGGACCGCCGCCAGGGCAGGCTCGGCCAGGGGCTTCATCTTGACGAACCACTGCGGCGAGAGACGCGGTTCCACGACCGTGTCGCAGCGATAGCAGTGGCCCACGGCGTGGTGGTGGTCATCGATCTTCTCGATCAGGTCCTGTTCCTTCAGATCCTCAAGAATCTTACGGCGACAGGCAAAACGGTCCATGCCGGCATAGGGGCCGGCCGCTTCGTTCATGGTCCCGTCACCGTTCATAACGTTGATCTGCTCGAGGTCGTGGCGCTGACCCATCTCAAAGTCGTTGGGATCGTGCGCAGGCGTGACCTTGACGATACCGGTACCGAATTTCGGGTCGACATACTCGTCACGGATCACCCGCAGCTCGCGCTTGAGCACGGGCAGAACGATCGCCTTCTGGTCCAGGTCGGCATAGCGCTCATCTTCCGGATGCACCGCCACGGCGGTATCACCCAGGAGCGTTTCCGGACGGGTCGTCGCGACGACGATGTACTCGCCCTCTTCGCCGCCCTTGACCGGGTAGCGGAGGTGGTAGAGCTTGCCGACACTGTCCTGGTGCTCGCTCTCTTCGTCGGAGAGTGCGGTGTGACAGCGCGGACACCAGTTGATGATGTAGTTGGCGCGGTAGATCAGCCCTTTTTCGTAAAGGCGCACGAAGACCTCCGCGACCGCATCACTCAGACCTTCGTCCATCGTGAAACGTTCGCGTTCCCAGTCGCAGGAAGCCCCCAACCGCTTGAGCTGGCGCACGATTGTACCGCCATACTCGGCACGCCACTTCCAGACCCGCTCAATGAAGGCATCGCGCCCGAGATCGTCGCGGCTCTTGTTCTCCTTCTTCAGCGCGCGCTCCACCACGTTCTGCGTGGCAATGCCGGCGTGGTCGGTGCCGGGCATCCAGATCACGTTGCGCCCTTCCATGCGCCGCCAGCGCACGAGGATATCCTGGATCGTGTTGTTGAGCGCGTGGCCCATGTGCAGAATGCCGGTGACGTTCGGGGGCGGGATCATCACGCAGTACGGGTCCCCGCCCTGCGTGTGATCGCTGTGGAACGCACCGGTCTACAGCCAGGTCTCGTACCAGGCGTCTTCAATTCGATGTGTATCGTAATGCTTGTCCATAAAGTTCCATTCACATGGATCGACAGGATAGGCAGGATGCATCCTGCCTATCCTGTATATCCATGTTAGTTCTTCCGCTTGCGGCGGCGCTTCTTCTCTTCTTCGCGGAAGAGCTTGTACTCGACGCTGTCGATCAGGGCTTCCCAGGCGGCTTCGATGATGTTTTCCGACACGCCGACGGTGCCCCAGCTTTCTTCGCCGTCGCTCGACTCGATCAGCACGCGTGTTTTGGCCGCCGTGGCTTCCTGCGGGTCCAGGATACGAACCCGGAAGTCGGTCAGCACAACATTGGCTATCTCAGGGTAGAATCGTATCAAAGCCTTGCGCAGCGCGCCGTCCAGCGCGTTGACCGGACCATCGCCTTCCGCGACCGTTTGTTCGATCTCGCCCTTTACGCGTACCTTGATCGTGGCTTCCGACACGCAATCCTCGTCCTTGCCACGCTTCTCGACGATTACGCGGAACCCCTCCAAGTCGAAGAACGGCTTGTGTTCCTTGAGCACCTTCTGGATCAACATCCGGAACGACGCATCCGCCGCTTCAAAAGCATAGCCCTTGCTCTCCAGCTCTTTGAGCGCCTTCAGGACCTCACGCGTATCCTC
The DNA here is from genome assembly GCA_016783675.1 of Kiritimatiellia bacterium. GTDB lineage: Bacteria > Verrucomicrobiota > Kiritimatiellia > UBA8416 > JABMPJ01 > JABMPJ01. The sequence continues at coordinate 48,994 of JADHWE010000004.1, read as the reverse complement.
AGCCGACTGCTCGTGCCCGGCGCCCAGCTCTATGGCCTTGAGCAGGACGTTGCTGCCGCCCGAAAGCTCAGACACCAATATCTTGCGCTGGTTGCCGACCTCGGCCGGTTCGATGTGTTCGAACGTGACCGGATTCTTGCGCACGGCATTGACGTGCGATCCGCCCTTGTGACTGAAAGCACTCGACCCCACGAACGGGGCGCGCTGATCGGGACGCAGGTTGACCAGGTCGTCCACGAACAGCGACAGCTCCCTGAGCGTACCCATCTGGGACGCGCGCACGCAGCGGCGGCCCATCTTGAGCTGCAAGGCCGGTATCAGGGCGGTCAGGTTCGCATTCCCACAGCGTTCGCCATAGCCGTTGACCGTGCCCTGCACCTGCGTGGCGCCGGCACGTACACCCTCCAACGCATTGGCCACAGCCGTACCACTGTCGTTGTGCGTATGGATGCCAACGGAAGCCTTGACGGCTGCAACGACGGCGCGGGTCGCCGCAAATACCTCGTGCGGCAGTGTGCCGCCGTTCGTATCGCACAGCACGACGCCATCCGCCCCGGCGCCTATCGCCGCCTCGAGACAGCGCATGGCGTAATCCGGATCGTCCTTGTAGCCATCAAAGAAATGCTCGGCATCGAAGAACACCTCGCGGTCGTGGTCCTTGAGGTACCCCACCGTGTCGGCGATCATCGCCAGGTTTTCCTTGAGCGTGGTGCGCAGCACGTCCTTGACGTGCAGCTTCCACGTCTTGCCGAAGATTGTGCAGACCGGGGTGCCGGCCTTGACCAGGCTCGGCACGTAGGGGTCAGCCTTCACCTTGGTCCGCGCCCGGCGCGTGCTGCCGAATGCGGCGACGCGCGCATGCTTGAGCGGTTCCTCGCGCAGAGACTTGAAGAAGGCCATATCCTTCTCGTTGGATCCCGCGTAGCCGCCCTCAATGTAGTCCACGCCGAAAGCATCCAGTCGCCGCACAAGCTGCAGCTTGCCCGCGGCCGAAAAGGACACTCCCTCCGCCTGCGCACCGTCACGCAGTGTGGTGTCGTAGAGTGAAACTCTCTTGTTACTCATGATTCACCTTCCGCTGCTCAAAAAAAACTCTCTATACAGCGCTTGCATTGCCACTGTGCGATCCGACTCCTTAACGCCGAACATAATGCTGATCTCCGAAGAGCCCTGGTTAATCATCTCGATATTAACATTCGCGTCCGCCAGCGCCGCCGTCGCCCGCCGGGCCACGCCCACGGTGTAGTGCATCCCCTCGCCCACCAGCATCACCAGCGCGAGACCATGCTCAACATTGACGCTGTCTGCGCCCAGCTCGTCGCGTACGTGCGTCACAATGCGTTCCACGGTCGCCTCGTCCAGCTCGTCCTCGCGCAGGATGATCGAGATGTTGTCGACACCCGACGGCATATGCTCGAACGACAGTCCCTCTTCCTCGAAGAACTGCAGGAAGCGCCGGCCGAACCCGACCTCGCGGTTCATCAGGTACTTGCTCGCAAACACCGTGCAGAACCCGGACGAAGCGGCGATGCCGACCACCGTGCCGTGCGTCACTTCGCGCTCGGACATGATCAGCGTCCCCGGCAGGTCGGGCCGGTTCGTGTTCGCGATCCGGATCGGGATCCCCGCATGCACGGCCGGGATGATGGCCTCGTCGTGCAGCACGCCAAAACCAGCATACGACAGTTCCCGCATCTCGCGATAGGTGATCTCGGTGATCGGCTGCACGTTCGGCGCCAGGTCGGGGTCGATGGAGCACACCGAATCCACGTCCGTGAAGTTCTCGTAGAGATCCGCTTTCACAGCGGCGGCCAGGATCGATCCCGTGATGTCCGACCCGCCGCGCGGAAACGTCACCACTTCACCTTCGCGCGTGTAGCCAAAGAAACCGGGAAAGACTGTGATCCCCTCCGCCTCGCGCAGCCGCGCCAGGTTGTCGTACGACTCCGGTAGCAACCGGGCATTGCCGTATTCGTCGCTCAGGAGCAGACCGGCATCGCCGGGATTCTGGTAGCGCGCCGTCTCGCCACGCCGCTGCAGCTCCGCCGCGACCAGCCGGGCCGAGTTGTCCTCGCCGGCGGCCTTCATGGCGTCCATGAAGCGCTCGCGGTGCTCCGTGTTTCCGGCCAGCGTCGTCGACAGGTTCTCGCTGATCGACTCGATAACGGTCGCGTCCACACCCAGCGTCTCCTGGATCTCGCGATAGCGGGCCACAACAGCCTCGAGCGCCTCGTCGGTCGACTTGCCATCGAGCCGCGCATTTGCACAGGCGATCAGCAGGTCGGTGACCTTGATATCCTCTTTATGCCGCTTGCCGGGTGCAGACACCACGACCAGCCGGCGCTCCGGATCGGCCGTCACCACATCGCACACCTGTGCCACCTGCGACGCATCTGCCAACGAACTTCCACCAAACTTACAAACCTTCATCGTCCCTATCCTTCTATCCGCAACCGCACCGGCTCGGCACCGACACAGTCCAATGCGGCGATCTCCTTCAATGCCGCGTCCATTTCCGCTTCCGCGGCCGCGTGGGTCATAAAGACCACCGGCACGTGGTTCTCTTCCGGCTCATCCTTCTGCAAGGCCGAAGCCAAACTGATCTGGTGCTTGCCCAACACACTCGTAATCGTCGACAGCACCCCCGGCTCATCCTTGAGGCAGAGCCGCAGGTAGTAGCGCGTCGTGATCTCCGGCATGGGCCTAATCCGAATCTCGTCGCCCGATTCCGGGATCGCCGCAATACGGTGGGCCGAGCCCGACTCAAGGCTCCGCACCACGTCCACCACATCGCCCAGCACCGTGCTGGCGGTCGGGTCCGCCCCGGCCCCGCGCCCGTAGTAGAGCGTATCGCCGGTCATATCGCCATTCACCAGCACCGCGTTGAACACACCGCTCACCGATGCAAGCATGCTGTCCAATGGTACCAGCGACGGATGCACGCGGATTTCCACGGCCCCCTCGTTTGCCCTGATCACCGCCAGCAGCTTCACCCGGTAGCCCAAGTCGCGCGCATAGCCGATATCCAGGTCCGACAGCCCGCGGATACCCTCCACGAACACCGCGTCCATCGGCACCGTCCCGCCGTACGCGAGCGAGGCCAGGATCACGGCCTTGTGGGCCGTGTCAAATCCGTCGATATCCAGGCTCGGCTCCGCCTCGGCATAGCCCTTCGCCTGCGCATCGGCCAGGCACTCGTCGAACGGCACACCGGCACGCTCCATCTCGGTCAGGATGTAGTTGCAGGTCCCGTTCAGGATGCCGTGGATGCTCTCGATCCGGTTGGCTGAGAGCCCCTCGCGCAGCGCCCTTATAATAGGAATGCCGCCGCCGACACTGGCCCCGAAGTAGATATCCGTCTTTTTCTCGCGGGCCAGGTCGAAAATCTCGGCCCCGAAATCGGCCAGCAACGCCTTGTTGGCGGTCACGACCGGCTTGCCCTGCTCCAACGCGCGCAGGACAAACTCCTTCGCCACGCCGGTGCCGCCCACCAGCTCGATCACCACGTCCACGGCCGGATCATCGATCACCGCCTTCGCATCGGTCGTTAGGACGCCCGGATCCACGGTCACACCGCGGTCGCTCTCGAGGTCCAAGTCCGCAATCCGCCGCAACACCAGCTTCACGCCCAACCGGCTCGCCATCAGCTCCCCGTTGGCCTGCAGTCCACGGACCACGCCGGCCCCGACGGTTCCAAACCCCAACAGTCCCAATCCAATCTCTTTCATAGCCACACCACTCTCTCACGCAGCGCCGCGCCTAAGCCACGCGCACCATATGTTTTGCGCTCTTTTCCAAGCAAACCCCAGACAATACCCGCCCCCCGATTGCCTGTACAAGCACAAAGCCGACGGGGCGACGGCAGGCTCACCCGAATATGCCGATGCCGTCTCGCTTGACATAGTCTCACTTATAGTCAACTATATAGTCATGAAAGAGTACAAGACAGAGCGGGCCAACATCGCACAGATCAAGGAGAGCTTGAGTGCGTATGTGACGATGGCGGAACAGGGGAAGACGGTGGTGGTCTGCCGCCGCAACAAGCCCGTGGCCGAGCTCGTCCCGGTTGAAACGGCGCTGCAACCCAACCGTACTCGCCTGGGATCAGCCAGGGACAGCGTCGTCGTGACCTGTGACCTGACCGCTCCGGCGATGGACGAGGAAGAATGGGGCACGCTACGATGAACGTGCTTTTGGACACCTGTGCCATCGTCTGGTGTGTTTCGGATCCAGACCGTCTATCTGAAGCGGTGCGTGATGTTGTCACAGCCGCTGACAGCTCAGTCTTCGTCTCTGCTATCAGCTGCGCCGAGATTGCCTGCCTCGCCGAGAAGGGCCGAATCGAAATGGTTCCACACTGGCGGACCTGGTTCGACAACGCCATCGCCGAGAACGGGTGGTCCGTGCTGGATATCGACCTTGAGACCGTGCAGGAAGCCTTCTCTCTGCCGGGAGACTTCCACCGCGATCCAGCCGACCGGTTCATCGTCGCCGCGGCGCGGTTGCACCGCATGTCCATCGTCACCGCCGACCGCAAGATCCTCGACTATCCCCACGTGCACAGCCTCGCCTGATCGCGTGCAGCGATCACATGTCCGCGTGGTAATCTTGAAGCGCCTTGACGCCGGCGTCTCCTCCACGGCGCGAGGCGATGCCTTCGACCGTGGCCTGCGCCGCCGTGATGGTTGTGATATAGGGCACGCTGTGCCGGATGGCGGTTTTTCTGATGTAGGAGTCGTCCGTCACACTCATCTTCCCGGATGGCGTGTTGATCATGAGTTGGATGAGGCCATCCCGGATGGCGTCGTCGATGTTAGGACGTCCCTCGTGCACCTTGAGGATGACGTCGCTCGTCACGTTGTGTTCCGTGAGAAAGGCATGCGTACCTTCTGAGGCCAGAAGCGAGAAGCCGAGTTCAACAAGCCGTTGGGCCACAAGCACGACGGCGTCGTCGCGATCCCGCTTGCAGATTGACAGCAGGGCCGTCCCTTCCGTGGGCAACGGCACCTTGGTGGCATCCTGTGCCTTGAAGAATGCCTGGCCATAGGAATCCGCCAAGCCAAGAACTTCGCCGGTCGACCGCATCTCGGGGCCAAGAACAGGATCGACTTCGGGGTAGAAGTAGAACGGGAAGACCGACTCCTTGACGCCGTAATGGGGAACGGAGCTCTTCTGCAGACCCAGTTCGCCCAATGCTTTACCCATCATGATCTCCGTGGCACTGCGTGCCATGGAGAGCCCGCATACCTTGGAGACCAACGGTACGGTACGGGAGGCGCGCGGATTGGCTTCGAGCACGTAGACCGTGTCGTTCCAGATAGCATACTGGATGTTCATCAATCCCACGGTGTTCAGCTCGACAGCGATACGGGCCGTGTAGTCGCAGATGGTGTCGATGTGTTTCTGTGGGATACTGACCGGAGGAATCACGCAGGCTGAATCGCCCGAATGTACGCCCGCCTCTTCAATATGCTCCATCACGGCCGGCACGAAGGCATCTTTGCCGTCCGTGACAGCGTCGGCTTCGGCTTCGATAGCATGCGCGAGGAAGCGGTCGATCAGGATGGGGCGGTCCGGCGTGACCCCCACCGCGGCGGTCACATAGTCGCGCAGCATGGTTTCGTCATAGACGATCTCCATGCCACGGCCACCCAGCACGTAGGAGGGCCGCACCATCACTGGATACCCGATGCGTTCGGCAATCACCAGCGCTTCATCGATATTGACGGCCATGCCGCTTTCCGCCATGGGGATACCCAGCTTGTCCATCATCTGACGGAAGCGGTCGCGATCCTCGGCCAGGTCGATCGTCTCGGGCGACGTGCCGAGGATGGTAACACCGGCCTCCTCCAGCTCGCGCGCAATGTTGAGCGGGGTCTGGCCGCCGAACTGGCAGATGACGCCCATCGGCTTCTCTTTCTGGTAGATCTGGAGAACGTCTTCGACCGTCAGCGGCTCAAAGTAGAGCTTGTCGGAGGTGTCGTAGTCGGTGGACACCGTCTCCGGGTTGCAGTTGACCATCACCGTCTCGTAGCCCATCTCCCGCAGGGCCAGTGCCGCGTGCACGCAGCAGTAGTCGAACTCGATGCCCTGCCCGATCCGGTTGGGTCCACCCCCCAGGATCATGACTTTCTTCGGATTATCGGTGGCGCCAATCGCATCATCGGCGCAGTAGGTTGAGTAGTAGTAGGCGGCGTCTTCAACGCCGCTGACGAAGACAGGATGCCACCCCTCCACGACCCCGATGGCCGTGCGATGTTCACGAATCTTCTTCTCGGGGATTTCGAGAATCTGTGCAAGGTAGCGGTCGGAAAACCCGTCTTTTTTCGCCTGGGTCAGCAGCGCGTCAGGCGGCATGGCGCCCTTGTGTTGCAGGAGGGTTTCCTCGAGCTGTACCAGCTCCTGCATCTGCTCGATGAACCACGCCTTGATATGGGTCTTCTTGAAGAGTTCGTCAACCGTGACGCCCTTGCGCAGCGCTTCGTACATGATGAACTGGCGTTCGCTGCTCGGCTCCATGAGCATCGCCATGAGTTCTTCTGTTGAGAGCGTATTGTAGTTCTTGGCGAAGCCGAGGCCGTAGCGGCCGTCCTCGCGAGAGCGGATGGCTTTCTGGAACGACTCCTTGTAGTGTTTGCCCAGGCTCATCACCTCGCCCACGGCGCGCATCTGGGTGCCCAGTTTGTCTTCGAGCTGCTTGAACTTCTCGAAGGCCCATCGTGAGAACTTGACGACCACGTAGTCGCCGGACGGCGTGTACTTCTCAAGCGTGCCGTCACGCCAATAGGGGATTTCATCCATCGTCATGCCGCCGGCCAACAATGAGGAGATCAGCGCAATGGGAAGCCCGGTGGCCTTGGACGCCAGGGCCGACGAGCGTGAGGTGCGCGGGTTGATCTCAATGACGACGACACGCCCCGTTTTGGGATCGTGCGCCCACTGCACATTGGTTCCGCCGATGACCTCGATGGCTTCCACGATCGCATAGGAGTAGTCCTGGAGACGTTTCTGCAGCTCCGGACTGATGGTCAGCATAGGGGCGGTGCAGTAGCTGTCGCCGGTATGCACACCCATCGCGTCCACGTTCTCGATGAAGCAGACGGTGATCATCTGGTTCTTGGCATCCCGAACCACCTCGAGCTCCAGTTCCTCCCAGCCGAGAACCGATTCCTCAACCAGGATCTGGTGAACCATGCTCGCGTTCATTCCGCGTGTAGCGACGGCACGGAACTCTTCCATGTTGTAGGCGAATCCCCCACCGGTACCGCCCATGGTGTAGGCTGGACGCACGACGCACGGCAGCCCGATACGCTCCGCGATGGCCTCGGCCTCTTCCAACGTGTCGGCAATCTCACCGCGGGCCATCTCGATCCCGAGACTGGCCATCGTGTCGGCGAAGGACTGGCGATCTTCACCGCGCTTGATCGCATCGATCTGGACGCCGATCACCTTCACGCCATATTTCTCGAGGATCCCCTCCTGGGCCAGCTCGGAGGAAAGGTTCAGCCCGGATTGCCCGCCCAGGTTTGGGAGCAGCGCATCCGGACGTTCAACGGCAATGATCTTCTCCAGGTTCTCAATCGTGAGGGCCTCGATGTAGGTACGATCGGCCGTGCCTGGATCGGTCATGATCGTGGCCGGATTTGAGTTAACCAGAACGATATCGTATCCGAGCGAACGCAAGGCCTTGCAGGCCTGTGTGCCCGAGTAGTCAAACTCGCAGGCCTGGCCGATAACAATGGGACCTGAACCAATGATCATGACTTTGCTGATGTCGGCGAGTTTCGGCATGGGGTCATCCTTCCGTTGTGACGTGCGTCTTTTCTGCGTTCTGGTTGTGAGTGAAATGGGTGGTTCAGGTGATGTAGAGATTCTTTCCCGCGAAATGAGGATCGCTTGTCACGTTGACGCCCAGGACCCGGAGCCCGGCTTCATCGCCTGGGGGCGGCATATGCGTCAGGTGCATCTCGCAGCCACGCAGCGCGGTCAACTTCTCCATGGCAACCTTCGCGGCCGAATTCGATATGGCACTGACACTCAGCGCGATCAGCGTCTCCTCCAGGTCCAGGCTCAACTGGCGGGTTTCGAGGATATCGCGTTTGAGCCGCGTAATGGAGGCGATCGTATTCTCGGTCAGGATCTCCATCTCGTGCGGGATCTCGGCGAGCGTTTTGACGGCATTCAGCACGAGGCTGGATGTTGCATGCATAGCATTCGAATTACTTCCCGCGACAATACGTCCGTCCGACAGACAGAGGGCGGCACCACAATAGACCCCCTCCTTGCCCTTGCCGGCATCGACGGCCCGCGTGGCCGCCTCACGTGCCACGGGTACGACGGGACGCTGTTCCGGGGACCCGCCAATCTCTTCCATCAGCAAGGTGGCCCGTTCAAGCGTCTCGGGAGAGGCGAACCCGAGGGCGTGTTCACAGCCATAGCGGAAATAGCGCCGGATCACCTCCTGCGTGGCCGCCTCGCGCACGACCGCATCATCCGTGATGGCAAATCCCGCCCGGTTAACGCCCATCTGTGTGGGGGACTGATAGGGTGACTCCGCCCCGGTAACCTTTTCCAGGATGCGCCTGAGCACTGGAAAGATCTCGATATCGCGGTTGTAGTTGATGGCCTGTTCGCCCGTGGCTTCCAGGTGAAACGGGTCCACCATATTGACATCGCCCAGGTCCGCGGTCGCGGCTTCATAGGCAATGTTGACGGGATGCTTGAGGGGGAGATTCCAGATTGGGAACGTCTCGAACTTCGAGTAGCCGGATTTTCGACCGCGTTGATGGTCATGGTAGACCTGCGACAGGCAGGTCGCCATCTTGCCGCTGCCGGGCCCTGGCGCCGTGACCACAACCACCGGGCGGCTCACTTCGATATAGGGATTGGCACCATACCCTTCCTCGCTGGCAATGGTATCCACATCCGTGGGATACCCTTTCGTCGCGCGGTGCGTATAGACCCGGACCCCCCGCCGCTCCAATCCGTGCTTGAACTGAACCGCAGCGGGCTGCTCTTCGTACCGGGTGATAACCACGGCAGCAACATGCAGCCCCCACGATGCGAATTCGTCGAGCAGACGAAGGACATCAACATCGTAGGTGATCCCAAAGTCCGCGCGCAGCTTCTTGCGCTCAATATCCCCCGCATAGATACAGAGAATGATGTCGGTCACATCTTTCAGGCGCTGCAGTAGTCGCACCTTGGCATGCGGATCGAAGCCCGGCAGGACGCGGGAGGCGTGGTGGTCGGAGATCAGTTTGCCTCCGAATTCGAGGTACAGACGGTCATCGAAAGACTTCGCGCGCTCAAGGATATACTCGCTCTGCTCCTCCAAGTAACGCGCACTATCAAATCCCACTGCCTGATTCCCCATGCCTTCTGCCTCCCGTTCCGTAACGATTCTCGCTCCGTAGATGGTAGAGGCGCTATCAGATCACGTAAATGCGATTATTCCACCTATATATTGCCTATTTGACATAGGCAGTATAGAGGCCTATATACATAAGCATTCATATGCAGACCGCGGCCCACAATGACACCTTCGATGATTCCGCAGGGCATCCGCTCTGGCTCATTCCGCCGAGTGCGGAGAAGGAGCCGGGAAAAGTCGAGCGTGCGCTGGGTGAACGCATCAAGGAGCTGAACTGCCTCTACGCGATCTCACGGGTTGCCGAGCTGCATCCAGACTCGCTGGAGGCGTTTATGGAAAACGTGGTAATGCTCCTCCCGCCATCGTGGCAGTTCCCCGAGCTGACTGAAGCGGCCATCCGATTCCGAGGATCGACCTACAAGACCGCCGGCTACCGAGCCATGCCGTGGATGCAGGCAGCACCGGTCTTCGTCCAGGGCGAGAATGTCGGCGAGGTAATCGTGGTGTACACGCAGCGGTGTCCCGCTGCCGTTGAGGGACCGTTCCTGCGTGAAGAGCGGGCGCTGCTCAATGCCGTGGCCGAACGGATTGGTATGGCCGCGGCGCGCATGGATGTTGAGCGGGAACTGCAGGAGACCAATCGTCAACTGGAGGTGGAGCGCAAGGCGCTGGCGGAATCGAATATTGCCTTGCGGGGCGTTCTCGCCCGTATTGAAGATGAGAAACGAGATATCGCTCGGGATGTTCAGACCAATGTGGAAAGAATCCTGATGCCCATCATCCATGCGCTGATGCTGAGAATCCCCACGTCCGACCGCAAGTATGTGGAACTGCTGCGCGACAATCTCGAAGACCTCGTCTCGCCGTTTGTCAACCAACTGACACAACGGTATGCCTCGCTTACCCCGACCGAAGTGAGGATCTGCGACATGATTCGGCGCGGGATGCAGACCAAAGACATTGCCGCGCTCCGCGGTGTTTCGGCCGCCACGATCAGCCGCCACCGTGAACACATTCGCCGCAAACTCGGCGTCACCAACACGACCACAAATCTCACGACCCTGCTGCAATCCTACCAAACGCCGCAAGACGCCGTGACGTCAGTGGGTCACGCCTGAACCTTCGCAGGTATCCCCTGCTGATAGACGTGTGGCTCTGGTGTCACTCCCCCCGCTACTCCACCTCGATCCGGTAAAACTCACCTGCTGCATTCTGGAGCGTGGTGGTGTAGACGTTGACGGATGGAGTGCTTGTGATGCCGCCTTCGATGAACCACCAGGTGTTGGAGAGCAGGTTGGATGAACCCCAGACCGCGTAGGTGCGGTTGGAGACGCTGGACCACTGGAGGACAACGTTCGTGGTAGACGTGATCTCCAGTCCACTGAGCGCAAAGAACGATGCGTCATCCGTGGGCCCCGTCCCGGCATATACCTCGTCGCCGTCCGTGGCCCCGTCTCCATCCGTATCCGAATCGTAGGGGCTGGTGCTGTAGACACCCCTCTCATCAGCATCGGTGAGGCCATCGTCGTCGTAGTCAGCGATTGGAGCGAGGTCGCGCACGATGCGGACGTGGTTGAAGACGCGGCGGACGTCGCCCTGCGGACCGTGGCCGGATGAGGGGTATGAGCCGGGGTCGCCGGTCTTGGGATCACTGCGCTGGCAGCCGGCACCATGGACATCAATAACGTTCGTACCGTCCATCGTTCCCGTACCGCGTCCGAAACAGACGTAGGAGCCCTGGTCGTCAACACCCGTGTACTTCAGGTGCGTGGTGGAAGCCCAGTACCAGGGGAAGTCCGCCTGGTTTTCCATGTTGGTGATCTGGGTGCAGGCGAAAGCCGGGTCGATGGCTGCGGTGCCGTGGGTGCCCGGTGATCGGGTGTAGTCGACGATGCTCTGCAGCTCCTTCGTGTTGGGTAGCCGCCAGTCCGTGTGCCCCGCCAGCGTCGATCCCTCGGCGTAGGCCAGCGCATTGGACCAGTCCATGCCCACGATGCTGTCGGCCTGCGCCCACATCAGGCCGGTGGCATGGTCAGTGATGGTGGCGTCACCGTTGTTCGCAAAGCTGTTGATGCCGTAGGACGTGTTTCCGCGACAGTAATAGGCATAGTAGGTTTTATTCTGAGTCGGATAGCCCTTGATGCGTCCATCAACAAGATTGAGGCCAAACATGGCTTCTTGGTCCACCATGACGAAATCGACATAGATCGTCGTCGTGGCGAACTGTGAATCGATGAGCCGCTCCCCTGCCCCAACATCGCCGTAGCCAATCTCGAAGATTGTGTCGTCGATGAAGGGCGTCAGTCCTGAACTGTCCGTGGCTTCCACGTTGGGGTCTGTGCCGCGGAAATCCATCAGCGAGTAGAGCTCCTTGATGCTCGGCAAGCGCCAGTCCGAGCAGCCGCCGTACTCAGCAGCGTTCAGCGTAGCTGCATACACCACCGCCGCGCTCTGCAGCATCTTGTCGTCCGCATCCAGTTCGCCGTCATCACTCCAGTCGTGCGACCGGGTCCAGGTCAGGCCGGTGTTGTAATCGTAGACCGTCAAGCCATCGGGGCTGACGAGGTAGGCCGGCTGGTTCCCGTCGTAGCACGCGTCCTGGCCGTAGAAAGCATCGTTCGTGCCGGGCTCCGATATGTCGTCGACGTCATCGTAGAAGCCGTCCTGCGCCGTATCTACAATGGGGTAGGTTCGCGCGGACAACGCCAGCTCGGTACCGATGAAGCCGAGATAGTCGGGCGCGTAGCGCTCGAAGCGGAACATCTGGGCGGTGTGGGAGTAGTCCCAGACCAGGTCGCCATCGGGTGTGACCTCAAAGGCATAGCTTTCGGCGCCCTCGCAGATCAGCGTGTTGCCGTTCGGCAGACGCTGCGCACCGGAGATGTTTGACGAGTAGAAGTTGGTCGGGATCGCGTTCGTATAGATCCATACCGGCGCGGCAGGCAGTCCATTCGTGTACGTACCGTCACCCGCCACGGGCGGTTCGATCTCAACGACCGAGGAGTAGTTGCCACCAGGGCGCCCCTGTCCGTTGTTGAAGATCAGGATATTGTCCTCACCTTCGAGCCCTTCTTCGATCCACTTGGCATCATGCTGAACGAAGAGCTGCTGGTCGCCCGGGCCGCCGGAATCGTAAGCCTCCGGGTTGCCCCAGCGGTAGAGCAGGTCACCGGCCGGGCCGGCGGCTTCGGCGGTGGTGGTGTCATGATCGATCACCCAGATCTCACTGAAGTTGCGGACGCTGAGAACGATCTGATCGAGAGCTGCATTGTAGTCGATCGCATTGATGTGATGCCAATCGGCGGCACCGTTCTGCGCGTAGTTGAGGTCGATCAGTTCCGGGTGATCCGCCACGACCCCGTAATTGGGTTTGCCGGCGTCATAGTCCTGAACCAGATGGTCCCATGCATGCCACTCCCAGACGATGTCGCCGCCATAGGATCCCGTCGGGGCCACTTCGATGACCGTATCCGGCCACAGGTTGGTTTTCGTAAGCAGCGATGGATTGCGTCCCGCGGCGATCGCCTCGGCCCCGGTCTTCAACTCCCATGCCATCATCAGGATGTTGCCGTTGGGCAGCACGTCGATATCGTGGTGCGAACGGTTGGACAACGTATTGTAATCGAATGACCAGACCAGGCTGCCGTCCCAATCGAACTGTTCCACGCGCCCACCGGCACCGCCCGAGTTGAACTCGCTGTTCGACGGTTTGGCCGTCCGCATCAGCGAACCGTCTTCCAGCAGGTAGACCGAGTTGCCCACCGTGTAACTGCTCGACCACGTCTTCAGGATATTCTCATCGTTATCCATCAGGTAGGTGTCAGTCGAGTTAATCGACCCGAACAGGTTGTAGCCGGCCGAAGGCGCACCGTTCGTGGACGGCTCACCGTCGGGCACCGGCTCCGACCCAACGGTAAATCCGCCCGTCTTCGAGAACGTAAGTGTCCCGGGCACCACTTCGAACGTTATGACGCAGTCCTTGGCCCCGAGCGATTCTCCGGCGGGAATGTTGAACACCCCTATGACGACGTTGCTGGAGGGATGCGAGGTAGAGACGCACGAGATGGACCCCATCATCACGGTCTCCGGCGCGAACGGCGGAGGAGGAGGGACATCGGTATCCAACGTGAACGTCACGGTCACGTTCGTGCCCGGCTCAGCCCAGTTTGGCGACACCGTTAGAATCTCGTTCTCCAACGGCACTTGGCCACACGCCAGTCCAGCCAAGAGAAGCAGAACGCCCACCACCTGCCACGCCCTGCCGACCCGCCCTGTCTTCGCCAAGCTTACCGTCTTCATCTCATCCGCTCCCGGCCCGCCCCGCGAACCTGTTGACTCTACCACAATGTCTTCTGCCATGTGCTACGTAACCTGCAGCGGAATCCTGCATGTCAGATGTGAACTTACTCATGGCACGTGATGTTCCACGCCCGGCGCCCCCCCCTTACGTACGGCTTACGTAAGGCCAGCAGTCATCGCTGCGGACGGAAATGACCGTTCGGCGGAGGCGGGGGCGCTTCCGTCTCGGAGAGGTAGCCGTCGCTGTTCTTGTCCAGGACAGGGAAATGCTGACTAGGGCCGTCAAACTCCTGGCGCGAAACGCGGCCATCACCATCGCGATCGAGGCGAGTGACGAATCCACCGCTGCCCCCAGCGGAACTCGAGTCGGTGGGGCGACCACCAAGCTGGGATCGACCATGTCGGTTCCCTCCCCTGGAGTCCTGTGGACGACCGCGCTGTTCGGACTGTTGACGTCCGGACTGCCGATCGGCAGCCCGCATCGCGACCGCGGGACCCGTCGCGCGTGGCTCAGCGGTTCCGCCGCGGACGAGGCGAACGAAGTTGTTGATTCGCTGCGCATCGCCCTGCGAGCCATGTCCCTGCGGCATGTCGGATTCATTCCCGGACTTCGCATCACTGCGCTGACAGCCTGCACCATGGACATCCATCCAACGGCTGTGCATGTAACCAAGTCCGCGACCGAACGCGATGTACACGCCCCGACTTCCGCCGCGCTGGCTGACATGCGTGGTACTGCTCCAGTAATGACCGTAGTCGCTCTGCCCCGCCTCGTTCCGCATCCGGGTGCACGTGAAGACCGGATCGATCGCGGCACTTCGGGTGGTATCGGGTGAGCGGGTGTAGTCGACGATGCTCTGCAGCTCCTTGGCGTTGGGCAGTCGCCAATCGGAGTGACCCGCATAGTCCATTTCCTCCGCATGCTTCAGTGCAGAGGGCCAATCCATGCCCTTGCCACTGTCGACCTTCATCCAGGTGAGCCCCGTCGCACGGTCGGTCACCGTGCCGTCGCCGTTGTCTACGAAATCGTTCTTCCCATAGTTGGCATTGCCTCGAACGTAGATGACATAGTAGGTCTTGGTGCGTCCCCGGGGATCTCGTCCGGTGGGATAACCCTTGATGCGGCCATCGGCGAAGTTGACGCCGAACATGGCCTGTTGACCGTTCATCACCTTGCCGACATAGAGCGTGGAGGTCGCCCACTGGGAATCGATGATGCGCTCACCGTCACTGGTCTTCCCGTACTGGAAATTGAAATAGCGCGTATTGATGAACGGCTTCTTGCTGACGGCTGAACTGGCTCTCGGATCGGGGTCGGTGCCGCTGAAGTCGATCAGGGAATACAACTCCTTGATCGTGGGCAGCCGCCAATCATTGTAGCCACCAGTCCGGCAACGCGCGGCGCCGGCAACGGCCTGGGCGTATGTCTTCTTCGCCCCAGGATCCGCCTGCCACATCAGGCCCGTGTTCAGGTCCGTGACGGTACCGTTCCGGTTGTTCCGGTAAGACGGCTGGCTGCCGCTATACTGCGCATCCTGACCAAAGCAGGACGCGCCAACACTCGGATAGCGAATCTCCCGCCACGTGTCGTAGCAACGGTCTTGACCCGTATCCACAACCGGATAGCTCAGTTCGCCCCCCAAGCTCACCGATACAATCCCCAGCGCCATGCCCACGCAAGCTCTGTCCTTCATTCTCATGACGTCTCTCCTTCTGCCTCGTGCTACGCGCTCCGTCACTGCATCCTGCGCGACGGCCTGCCTGACGGTTGCAGCGACAACCGCAGAGGTAGGCCACATATCGGCACCGGATCCTCCGGGACATGATATTCGAACAGATCTTCGGTTTTTCGTTGACATACGATATGGATATGATATAAGACGATACTAGTTAGCAGTTTACACAGTTGCTATATCTTCATTATTATATTCAGATAGATCTTCATTATGCCTGACACATCAGCCGTATACAGACATATAGCGTCCATGGAACCGCTACTTCCAGACCCGAAGGATCCCCGGCTTTCCGAGCTTTCGCAGGCGGTTGCGGTGGCCACGGGGAGACTGGACGGGGCGGTGCACTGCCCGGCCGTTAGAGCAGAACTCGCCTCGCTGATCCGTACGATGAACTGCTACTACTCAAACCTGATCGAAGGGCACAGAACACTTCCGAGAGACATCGAACAAGCCAACCAGGACAAGCTGTCCACGGACCCGGAACAGCGGAACAATCAGTTATTGGCACAGGCCCATATCGACACAGAGGAAGCAATGGTATTGCGGCTGGAGGATGAGACCCTGGACGTCTACGCCCCTGAGTTCATCTGCTGGATTCATGAGCATTTCTACAGTCGACTTCCGGATGCCCTGCACGTTTCTCATACGGAATCAGGCGAGGAATACAGAGTCACACCCGGAAAGATGCGAGAGGTCATGGTGGACGTGGGTAGACACACACCTCCCGACTTCTCTGCACTGCAGGGGTTCATGGATCGGTTCCACGTCTTCTACGGTCAAACCCCTATTCGCGCAACCGACCGACTGACGGCCATAGCTGCAGCCCATCACCGCCTGGCTTGGATTCACCCTTTTGGCGATGGCAATGGCCGAGTTGTACGCCTTCATTCGCACGCACTTCTCCTCCGCCACGGACTGGATGGCGGAGGGCTCTGGACACTCTCGCGCGGGCTGGCACGCATGCGTGAGACCTATTTCACAAGACTCCAGGAGGCCGATCGGCCGCGCGAGAACGACTATGATGGCCGAGGCAATCTCAGCGCCAGGGCCCTGTCCCGTTTCTGTGTGTTCTTCCTGGAAACGATCCTCGACCAGGTACAGTTCATGAGCGGACTGCTCGATCTAACCGCCCTGCGGACACGGATCGAACGCTACTTCCAATTTGAAGCATTGCACCTGCCCCGGCATCAAGAAGCGATCATGAAAGTCACCCGGGCGCTTGCCGACGAAGGTGAGTTCCCGCGCGAAAGGGTCAAGCAGATCACGGGCAAGGGAGCCACAACTGCGGCTGAGATCATCAAACTGGGACTGGCGGAGGGCTATTTCCAGAGCCCATCCCAGAAAGGGATCCTGCGGATCGCCTTTCCATCGAAGACACTACCATTCTACTTCCCAAGCCTGTTCATGGATCTACCGGTAGTTACGAAATGACTTCTGAGCCCCAAGTAACACGCTGGTCACTTATCGCGCGAGCCCATGAGGGCAGCGACGAGGTGCGGATAGAAGCGCTTAATGATCTGCTGGAGCGTTATCTGCCGGTGCTGCACTGGTATCTCACACGTCATCCCGGCTTGGATGCACACCGGCGCGAGGATTTGGTGCAGGGGTTTATCGCGTCCAAGATCCTTGAGCACAGCATTCTCGAGCGCGCCGACCGATCGCGCGGGCGGTTTCGCACCTTTCTGCTCAACGCCTTCCAGAACTACATCCGCGATGAGCTGCGCCGGGCCGGAGCCGCGCGGCGCGCGCCGTCCGGCGGGCCGCTGCTTCCACTTGAGGAGGCCGATGGCACTAGCACGGATGACAACCTGGACCGACAATTCCAGCAGGCGTGGATCAGCCAGATGGTCGGTATAGCAGTTGAGGGTGTGCGGGAAGAATGCGCCCAACACGACAGGGACGACGTCTGGACCATCTTCCGCGTACGTCTGCTTGAGCCGATGCTTGAAGGGGCCACGCCAACCCCGTACGGCGAGCTGGTCAAACAGCTCAAGCTGGACTCGCCCAGCCAGGCCGCCAACCTCCTGATTACCGCCAAACGCATGTTCTCCCGCCATCTCCACGCAGTTGTGGTTGAAACGGTCGACGACCCCACGCAGGCTGAGGCAGAACTGGAAGAATTGAAAAAGTGTCTATGAGATGCAGGATTCCGGGACAGACCGCGTAGCACACTATGCCGGCGGGCAAGAAAGCGCCGGACACAACAGACAGACGACGCTATGAACAGACCTCAACCCAGTATCCTGGATGCCCCGCCCGCCGGCATCCGATCTCTTCTCAACGACACCGCCGCCGAGGACCAGCTCTGGTCGGACAGCGATCTGCAGGACGTCTTCGCCCACCAATGGAAAGCCCCCCTCGCGATGGACCTGGGCGGACTGGACGACGCCTTCGCGCAACGCGTCGAGATGCTGGCATCATCCAAGAACCTGCTCCTGCGCAGCTTCGGTGATCTCCTCACCCACGAGCGCCCCCCACTGCCATTGCTCAAGTTGACCAAGGAGTTTGCCAAGCGCTGCCTGAACAGCCCGCACTCGGTTGTGCCCCATGACGTCGCCCGGGTCCTCTATTTCGCCAGCATCGCCGTGGCGCTGGGCCGCTGCCGACGGCGCATCTCCACGCTCAGCGACGACAGCATCGTTGACGGAATTCGCTGGGCGCTCTCCCGCGAATGGCTCGCGCCCGAAGCCTGCGACGTGCTACGTTCAGGTCTTGAAGCACTGGGCCGGGAGGAAGAACCATCATGAGCGTCACCTGCCAGAACTGTGGCGAAACCGTCATTGCGGATACCTCCGGCAACTGCCCGCAGTGCGCCCAGCCCGTCATGACGCCTGACGATCCCACCATGCCCGGAATCGTAGACCCGGAGCACGATCTCACCGTACCCCCGGCTTCAAGCATACCCGCCGGCGACGCCGCGCTGTTACAGGGCGGGCACATGCAGCCGCCTTCGCGCCTCGGATCGCTGGGCCGGATCGGCAAGTTCGAGATCGTTAAACGCCTCGGCCAGGGCGGTATGGCAGAGGTACTGCTCGGCGTCGAGCCCATCACGGGCGCCTACGTGGCGTTGAAAACGCTCAAGCCCGAGCTGGCCAGGGACCCACGCGTCGTGAAGTGCTTCCTCGCGGAAGCCCGCCACATGTACGAGCTTTTCCATCCCCACATCCTCAAAGTCCTTGAAGTGTCGGGTGAGCAGGACGGTGCCTTCTTCGTGATGTCCTTCATGGCGCAAGGTAGTCTCGACCAGAAGATCGGCAAAAACGGGCTACCCCCAGCCGAGACCATTTCGATCGCTAGCCAGGTCGCTGAAGGTCTCTCCTACGCGCACGGCAAAGGGTTGATCCATCGCGATCTCAAGCCGGCCAACATCCTGCTCGACGACGAAGGTCGCGCCCTGATCGCCGACTTCGGCCTGGTCCGGCCCTTCTTCAACGATTCGCTGGTTGATGGACAGACCGCACACCCGGTCGGCACACCGGCCTACATGTCGCCACGTATCGCGGAAGGGCTCGCCGAAGACACCCGCGCCGATATCTACGCCTTCGGCGCCACGCTCTACGAAATGCTGGCGGGCAAGCCGCCCTACACAGGTCACGACCCGATGCGTATCGTCCAGGCCGTGATCGACGGACCACCCGCGCCGCTCGCGACAGCCAGCCCCGGCACCTCGGCGCCGCTGGTTGCCGTGGTCGAATGGTGCATGGCACGTGAGCTGCGCGATCGTTATGCGAGCATGAATGATGTACTCGAGGACCTGAACCGCCTCGCCGCAGGCCAAGCCCCATTGGGGCCGCATGGCAGCGGCGCCCGCAAACCGGCACGTGTCAACACGGCCATCATCGCCAGTGCCGTCATCCTGGCCGCGCTTGCCGCGGCCGCAATCCTCGGGGTGAAGCATTTCCGTCCCACGCCGGAGGCGTCACCCGCAGCCGCCCGCACCGAGAATCCGAGTGCCCCGGCGGCGCGTGCGCTTTACGAAGAAGGCATGACCGACCTCGCCCATGGCGAGCGCCGCACAGGAACGGACAAGCTGCGACGCGCCCACGCGCTGGATCCCGGGAATGGGGACATCGCCGCTGCACTGATCTCCCTCCTCCTCGAAGTCGGCCACCTCGAGCCGGCCCGCGCCACACTCGACAACTGGCTCGCAGCCGACCCCGACAGCAAGGAGGCGCTGCGCTGGAAAACCCGACTCGAGGAAGCCGAAGCCAGCGGCGGTCGCCGACCAGCACCGCCGGAGCGCCGCCCCGGAGCTGAACGCGAACCGGGACGACGCGATAGGCCGGGTCTGCGCCAACGGCCATCGTCCCCGCCACCCCATCAGCCCAGTCACCCCGTGGAGGGTGAACATGAGCCGCCGGGGCCACGCTTCTAACGGGTACCCGCAACCCAGCCGCCGCCAAGGGCTTTGTAGAGACGGATGACCGAGAGGGCGCTTTCGCTGCGGCTCTGGACTTGCTGGTCTTCGAGTTGGAGTTGGACGCGCTGGCTGTCGAGCACGATGTTGAACGGCTCGAGTCCATTCTGGTAACGGTCGTCCGCCACCTCGGCCGCGGTGCGCGCGGCATCCGCCGCGGATGACAGGGCATCGAGACGACGGGTCTCGTTGCGGAAGGCAACGAGCGCGTCACGGGTCTCCTGTACCGCGGACAGCACACTCTTCTCGTAGGCGGCAAACGCCTGGTCCTTCGCTGCCTCCTGCGCCTTAACATTATTGCGAATCTGGCCGCTGCGTAGGATTGCCCAGCCGATGGAAGGCCCGAAACTGGAGTTCTGGTTCCCGGATTCACTCAGACCGGAGAAGGTGATCGCTTCCACGCCGATGGATCCGCTGAGGGTCAATTTCGGGAAGTAGTCAGACTTGGCGATGCCGATGCGGGCGGTCTGCTCCGCCAGGTTGCGTTCGGCCATCTGCACATCGGGACGGCGACGCAGCAGGTCGGCCGGTATGCCGGCAACATCGGCCATGCCGGCCACGGGGACCTCCTGCACCTCTGCGAGCCGGTCGTGCAGCGTACCGGGCATGGCGCCGGTCAAGACGGCCAGGGCATTCAGGATCTGCTCAACCGCAGTCTCGAGCGAGGGTACGGTGGCGCGCGTGCTCTCAAGGTTCGCCCTGGCCTGTTGCAGGGCGAGTTCGTTGACGAGTCCGCTGTCGCGCTGCGACTGTAGCAGGTCGAAGGTTTGCTGCTGTAGCTCCAGGTTCCTGCGTGCAACGCTGAGGCGCTGCTGCGCTCCGCGCAGTCGCACGTAGGCCTGCGCGGTCTCGGCGGCAAGCGACACTTCAACATGCGCAAGCGACGCGGCTTGGCCCTCGAGGAAAGCCGTGGCGGCCTCCTTGGCCCGGCGCACACCGCCAAAAATGTCGAGTTCCCACACGGCATCAAAGCCCGCGCTGTACAGATCGCCATCGACAGACATAGGCACTGATGCACTCGGGCTGCTGCTGTTGAGTCCGGCGCGTGCATCGACGCGCGGACCGAGCGATGAGCGGACGATACCGAGCTGTGCGCGCGCGGCACGCACGGCGGCAATCGACGACTTCAGGTCGGGGTTGTTCGTGAGCGCCTCGTCAACCAGCTCGACCAGCAACGGGTCACTGAACGTGGACCACCACTCGGCGGGCGGCTCACACTCGGCATCGCCGACGACAGGCCATTCGGGCGGCTCATAGTCCGGGCCAACGGTCAGGCAGCCACCAAGGACGAAGGGTATCAGGAGGATAGCCAACAGATGCATTCGACTGATGAGCTTCACACGAACGCCATGCCCTTTCTCGCGCAGGGTCTGGAAGAGAACATACAGTGCGGGCACCAGGATAATACCAAAGAGTGTCGCCGCCAGCATGCCGGCAAACACGGTCGTACCGATCACGCGACGAGCCGACTGGCCTGCTCCCACGGCAATCACCATGGGGAAGATGCCGAGGATGAAGGTAAAGGCGGTCATCAAGACGGCACGGAATCGCTGCCCTGCCCCATCGGCGGCGGCATCAATGATGGAGAGCCCCTCCTCGCGCCGCGTCTTGGAAAACTCGACGATGAGGATGGCATTCTTGCTGGCCAATCCAATCAGGAGGATCAGGCCGAGCTGCGCGTAGATGCTCAGCGGCATCTGCATGAAGAAGAGCGTCACCAGCGCACCAAAGGCGGCCACTGACGTCGAGAGCATCACCGGCAACGGGATGGTCCAGCTTTCGTACTGCGCCACGAGGAAGAGGTAAGCGAACAAGATCGCCATCACGATAAGGATCGCGGCGCCACCGGAAGCCTTGGCCTCCTGGTAACTGATCCCGGACCACGCCAGGTTGTAGCCGGGCGGCAAAGCCGTCTTGGCCATCTCGCTCACCTTCTCCATCACCACGCCGCTGCTGAAAATGGGAATCAGTACGGCGTTGATCGAAGCGGAGACGAACTTGTTGTAGCGCTCGACCGCACGCGGCGCGAGTGTGGGCGTGATGGAGAGAACGCTCCCCAACGGAACCATGGCTCCCGCGCGACTGCGCACGTAAAGCTGCTCGATATCCTCCTGGCTCTTACGGAAACCGGTCTCGGCCTGTACCATGACCCGGTTGACCTGCCCTTCGAAGTTGACGTCATTGACATAGCGGGAGCCAAAGCTGCTCTGCAGGGCGGAGAAGATGTCGCTGATTTCCACCTGCAGCAGAGCGGCCTTCGCCCGGTCTATCTCCAGGGAAAGATGAGGGGCGTTGGCCGCGTAGCCGCTGAACGCAAACATCGTCTCAGGCATCATGTTAAGCTGCATCAGGAAGCTTTGAAGCACGCCACTGAGCTTCTGCGGGTCATCATCGTCGATGGCCTGCAGGCGGATATCCAAGCCGCCGCTGGCACCGAGCCCCATGATGGCCGGTGGCACAAAGAGGCTGATCTGGGCGCCCGGTTCCATCATCAGAGCGCCCTGGAGCCGCTGCTGGATGGCCGTGATCTGAAGTTCCGGGCTACGTCGCTTATCCCAGCTCTCCAGGCCGAAGAGGAAGAAGGCGACATTCTCACCCATACCGCCCATCATGCCGTAGCCGGCCACCTCGACGGTATACGCGATGCCGGGCTCATCCCCGATAGGCGTGATGACCCGTGCCAGCAGGTCGTCGGTGCGTTCACGCGAGGCGCCCTCCGGCAACTGCATGACGCCGAAGATCACGCCCTGGTCCTCTTCCGGCAGAAAAGCAGTCGGACTCATAGAACTAAGGAAGACCGCCCCCCCGATCACGCCGGCCAGGATGAACGTGGTCAGTACCAGCCGCCGCGCCAGGCGCGTGGTGCCGCTGACGTAGTGACCGCGGACGCGCGCAAGCCCCGTGTTGAACCAGCGGAGCGGACCGTGCTGCTTGGGTTTGGCCACGTGGAGCAGTACGGAACAGAGGGCCGGGCTGAGTGTCAGTGCGTTGACTGTTGAGAAGAAGACAGCCGCGGAGATGGCGACGGCAAACTGCTGGTAGATCTTGCCGGTGATGCCACCCACAAAACCGATCGGCACAAAGATTGCGAGCAGCACCAGCGTCGTGGCGATGACAGCACCGGTCACCTGCTCCATGGCCTTGATGGTAGCCGCCTTGTGATCGAGACCGTCGTGTTCCATGAGGTGAAGCACACGCTCAACCACCACGATGGCGTCGTCGACCACCAACCCGATGGCCAGCACGAGTCCAAAGAGCGTTAACGTGTTAATGCTGTAACCAAACGCCAACAGCACACCGAACGTCGAGCAGAGCGAAACCGGGATCGTCAGGGAAGGAACCAGCGTGGCGCGCCAGTCCTGCAGGAAGATGTAGCAGACGATCACCACCAGGAAGACCGTCAACAGCAACGTGGTTACGATCTCGCGAATGCTGGACC
Organism: Kiritimatiellia bacterium; assembly: GCA_016783675.1. Lineage (GTDB taxonomy): Bacteria > Verrucomicrobiota > Kiritimatiellia > UBA8416 > JABMPJ01 > JABMPJ01. Next base: position 25,730 of record JADHWE010000004.1, on the reverse strand, counting down.
GAACGTAATCGGTGGCGTCCCACGGCAGCACCACCTCGATGCCTGCGGGAATCTGCTCGGACAGCGATGCCAGTTCGGCACGCATGGCTTCCATGGCATCCAAGGCGTTCGATCCGGCTGAACGGCTGACACCTATGGCCACGGCCTGCCTGCCGTTGAACTTGGCGCTGAAGAGATAGCTATCGGCGCCCTTCTCGATCCGGGCAACATCTTTAAGGCACACCACTGCACCGTCAGAACCGGTGCGCACGATGATGTTCTCGAAACGCTCCGGATCGTTAAGACGACCTTCAGCCTTGAGCGTGTAGACGACCGCACTGTTACCGGGAGCACTGCCGACGGACCCCACCGAGGCCTGGATGTTCTGGCTGCGGATGGCGCCGATGACATCGTCGTCGGTCATGCCAAGCGCGGCGAGGCGGTCGGCGTCCATCCAGACACGCATGCTGTAACGCGGCGCGTAGACCTGCGCCCGGCTGACGCCAGGAATACGTTCGAGCGCCGGCTTGATCACCTTGTAGGTGTAATCGCTCATGAAGATGTCGTCACGACTGTGGTCTGGCGACTGCACCATGAGGAAACCGAGAAAATCGGATGCCTCGGTCTCAACCGTAACCCCCTGTTGCGTCACCTCCATCGGCAGCAGTGGCTCGGCTTGGGCCACACGATTCTGCACCTGCACCTGTGCCATGTCGGGGTCAGTGCCGACCTCGAAGGTCACCATGAGCGCGTAGTTGCCCGCGCTGTCGGACGTGGATGACATGTAGATCATGTCGTTGACACCGTTGACGGCATCCTCGATGGGTCCGGCAACCGTAGCGGCCAGCACCTCGGCGCCTGCGCCGGGATACATGGCGCGCACGACAACTTGCGGAGGCGTCACTTGCGGGAACTGAGCAATCGGCAGTGCACCGATTGAGATGATGCCCGCCAGGGTCAGGACAATGGAGATGACGCCGGCCAGGCGCGGGCGCTCAATGAATACGCGTGAGATCATCTTCAGCCCTCCGTCGGCATGACCATGACCGTGGCGCCCGGCATGGCTTTCTGCACGCCGTCGGTTACGATGCGGTACCCCGGCTTGAGCCCGGCGGGAATGATGACATCCCGGCCGACACGATCGCCGGTTTCGACACGGATCATCCCGACGGTTCCGGCCTCGTCGACCGTCAACACGTAGGCCCCCTCCTGGTCGATCAGCAACGCCCGTTGCGGAATCTTGATGCCAGTCTCGCCGGCCGGGTTGCTGAGCTGCGCGGTGACATAGCCGCCCGGGATGAGCAGGCCGTCAGCATTGTCAAACAGGTAGCGCACCGCAATGGTGCCGGTGGCCGGGTTGATGGCGTTGTCGTCAAAATCCTTCTTCCCTACGTTCGGGAGCACCGAACCGTCGGGTAGCACGACGCGTGCTTCAAGTGCAGGGCTGTCGCCGGCCAGTTCACGGCGACGGTGGGCCAGGTATTCACGGTCGGACTGCGAGAAGACCACGCGGATGGGGTCGAGCTGCACGATACGCGCCAGATCGGCTGCGCCGGGTGTGACATAGTTGCCTTGCTTGACCATTGCCGTGCCGATACGGCCGCTGACCGGCGCCTTGATCTCGGTGTAGTTGAGATTCACCTGCGCCAGGTCCAGGGCGGCCTTGGCCCGCAGGTAGTCGCTCTCGGCCGATTCGAGTTCGGACGCTGATACACTACGGGCATCGGCTTTCTTCAGGCGGTCATAACGCCTCTTGGCCCGGCTCATCTCCGCAGCGGCCGCGGCGGCAGTCGCCTGGTAGATGGAGGGATCGATGGAGAAGAGCAGGTCACCCGCGTTCACCGCGGATCCTTCCGTGAAGTGCACCTTCACAATTCGACCGGCGACTTCCGGGCGGATCACGACCTCCTGCATCGCCTCGACGCCGGCGATATACTCGTCGCTCGCGGCCAGCAGGGACTCCTGCACCGCAAGCACCTTCACCATGGCCGGCGGCATTTCCATTCCCATCATGGGCGGCGCGCCTCCGCCGCCCATGAAACCACGCCCGAACCATCCGGCGCCTGCGCCGATCGCCACTGCGAGTATTGTTCGTACTGCTGCTGTTTTACTCATCGTTTTCCCTTTTCAGAACTCCGTTCATTATCAGATCAAATCCGTTTGCAATAGCCTGTACGAGATCAAGACGCCACTGCCCATCCGTAGCTTGCTCGTCCGCAGAGGACAGCTCAACAAATGGACAGCCACCCAGGAACATGTTGCAGGTGCCCATCCAAAACGCAGCCAGCGTCACGACCAGCTGGTCCAGGTCGGTTCCTTCTTTGAGCAACGGCGCAATCTGCGGGTTTTCGAAGCAGGTCTTGAATTCCTCGAGCGGACTCTGACGGATTTCGGTTAGCTTCTTGTGGGTCTCGGTCAGAAGTTCCTGTGACCACTCCATCTGGAAGTGCATGAAAAACTCGAACTTGCGGATCAGCTCGTCCTCCGCCACCACGCGGGCGTACATCACGAAAGCATCACGCAGGTCGGCCAGCGTTTGGATATCGGGAATCTGCGTCTCGACCAATTGCTCCTTGTAGTTGTGGGCAAATTCAATCAGCGCCGCCAGCAGCGCTTCCTTGTTGACAAAATGCCAGTATACCGCGCCCCGGCTCATCCCGATTCGCTTGGCGATATCGTTCAGCGTTGTGCGCGAGTAGCCCTTCTCGCTGAAGAGGTCGAGCGCGGCTCTCAAGACACTCTCACGCGTCGCCTCCGCCTCTTCTTTTGTTCGCCTTGGCATGGCCTTCTCCCTGGTTGTGCAGAAATCTATACATACATTCATGCATGTATGTCAAGCAAGGAGGCCGGGAAGTCGGGCTGAGAAACGCGTTGACCACCAAAAGGTCAAAGTGTTACGGTATTCTTGTTCATAACACTCGGAGACCCATGACTGAACTATCCCGATTCAGCATTTCGATTGAGCAGGGGCTTCTTGAGCGGCTGGAAAGCCTGGTCAGGAAGCACGCCTATGCGAACCGCTCGGAATTTGTGCGGGACCTGTTGCGCGAGCGTCTGGTCGAGGAAGAGTGGAAGGGCAATGCCGAGGTAGTGGGCACGATCACGCTGGTCTACGATCATGAGACGCGCGAACTCAGCAAGAAGCTGACGCGCCTGCAGCATCACCATCACGACCTGGTTCTGGCGTCGACCCATGTGCACCTGGACGCGCACATGTGTGCCGAGATGGTCTTGACGAAGGGGCCGGCTGGAGAGATCCAGGAGATGGCCGATATGCTGCGGCAACAGAAAGGCGTGCTACACGCCAGTCTCTCGTTGAGCTCAACCGGGAAGGACCTTGAATAGCCATGCGCCGGCAGACGGTTTTTTGTCCATGCAGTGTTACGAAGTTCACAATCGTGTGCCAGTCAACAACAAAGGGAGAGGCAGGATGAGACGAGTTATTGTGGCGCTCTGCGTCGGGATGCTGACAGGAAGCGCAGTGGCGCATCACGCCATGGAATACATCGAGATGGAGAGCTACTCCACCGCACGGCGGGGGGAGTCGGTGTTGCATCTGCATTACGACTACATGGTCGACGACGCGGATAACCCCGACTTCGATCACTGGGAATTCACTCCAGGGGTCTCTTACGGAGTGACGGACCGGTTGATGCTGGATATTCACACCCATTTTGCAGGATTCGGGATCGACCATGTCGTTGAGGAGCAACGCGCAACCTATGAACCAAACGGCCCCTCCCCGTTCATGGAGGCCGTGGCAGGGAGCCTCCAGTACCGCCTGGTCGAAGACTGGCTGGTCGACATTGCCGTGGCCGCAACACTCGAAGTGCCGTTCAGCCGGGCCGAGACGCTTCTGGGCAGCGAAGACATCGTGGTTGCCGGCATGCTGATCATAGGCAAGGACCTCGGCGAACACAGCAATATCACCCTGAACCTTGGCTACGAGGAAGAAGGCGATGAACACGAGACGTCGTGGGCGCTGGGCGTGAAGGCCCCGATCTCGGCCGACCCGCACGGCATCGCGGCCGGCGTGGAGATCATGGGCAACTTCGAGAATGCCGGCGACAACTGGTCGATCCTGCCGGGCGTCTACATGCCCATCGGCAGCCCCAACATCACGCTCAAGACCGGCCTGGAGTTCGGCAAGGCCGATGGTGCCGATGCCCTGCGGGCGAATGTGACGATGATGTATCGGTTCTAGAGAGGAAGAGAACCACGGACCCATCCTTCGCCAAAGGCTTCGGAGGACAAGATGCACACGAATGGACGCGAATGGGGCATGGTGAAGCTGGCAAGCGCTATGGCATTACTCTGCGCCGTGGCGGGGGCGCATGAGCACTGGCTGAATGCGGAGTGCTTCTACCCGGAGGCGGGGCAAACCGTGACGGTGCATCTGTGCAGCGGGCACTACTTTCCAAAAAGTTCATTTGCCCTACAGGACAAGGTTCTCGCGGGCGTGGATTGGCAGCGTTCCGATGGCGTGACGGTCCCCTTTCATACCGTGGTAGGGGCCGCGCAACGGTCCGGCACTTTCGGCGCGACAGATGAGGGGGTTCACATCCTGAGCTTCACGCTGAAGCGGCCGCGCGCCCAGGCGCCGAGCTACGAGGGCAAGGTGATCTTGATCGTCGGGGATTCGGGGGACAGCACGAACCGTTACACATCGGGCGTCGGGCTGGAGCTGGTCCCGGAGCAGCCAGTCTCCGCGTTGCGAAAAGGCGACAAGGTGGGAATCGCCCTGTGGATGGACGGACGGCGTGTCAAAGGGTCCATCTCCGCGTCGGCGGCGGGCGGCAAGACCTCGCTGCTGACGACCGGCATCGACCAAGCCGCCACGCTCACCCTCCGCAAAGCCGGCCGCTACCTGGTAACGTCCACCCACGAAGGTCGAGGCGCTTCATTGGTGTTCGAGGTCAAAGGATCCGAGGGCGGAAGTCAGAAGTCGGAGGTCAGCAAGTGAACAGGCTGGTCTTCATTTTCACACTGTTCCTGCCTGTGCTCAGCATGGCCCACGGGGTATCGTACCACGCGTGTCGCGAAGGCACGGCGATCGAGGCCGCGTATGATGACGGCAGGCCCATGGCCTTTTGCGATGTGACGGTCACCTCGCCGGCGAATTCGCCCGACAGCTATCAGAACGGTGAGACGGATCCGCACGGACGCTTTGCGTTTGTGCCCGACACCAATGGCCTCTGGAAACTGACCGTCGACGACGGCATGGGGCATGTCGTGACGGCCGACGTACTCGTTGGACACATGGACGCCAACGGCAGGCACGATCAGCCCGGCCATGACGCCCGCATCCCCCGCCCCATCGCGCTCGTGACGGGACTGAGCATCATCTTCGGTCTGTTCGGCATCTACAGCCTGGCCCGGTGCGGGAAGCAACAGCCCCCGCCCAAGACCGGTTGCGGGGGAGAGGAGTGCGCATGCACATCACCGAAGGAGTAGCCCCGGCATCGGTCGCCGCAGCCGGCGCGCTCCTCGCCGCCGGAGGCGTAGTGGCGGGACTGCGCGCCATGAAAGACGAGCAGATCCCGCGTGCGGCGATCATGGCCTCCGCCATCTTTGCGGCCTCGCTGCTCATCCGTCTGCCGCTGGGCCCTTCCAGCGTACACCCGGTGCTCAACGGTCTCGCAGGTCTGCTGCTCGGGTGGGCGGCGGTACCGGTCTTTCTCGTCGCCCTCTTTCTGCAGGCGTTGCTGTTTCAGTTCGGCGGCATTACCACGTTGGGACTGAATACCGTGGTCATGGGAGCGCCGGCCGTCCTCTGCTACTATGGCTTCAATCGTTCGCTCCGGCGGTGCGGGAGCGCGCGGGCGGCGTTCTGGTTGGGGGCAGCGGCGGGAGTGACCGCGCTGCTCTTCTCTTTCCTTCTCTGGGCGGGGGCGCTGGTCTTGAGCGGCAAATCGCTGGCCGTCATCGTAAAGCTCGCGCTGGTCCCGCACCTCGCCATCCTGGGTGTGGAAGGGGCTTTTACCGGATTCGTGAGCGCGTTTCTCTTCAGGGTCTATCCCCGGGCCTTCGAGATCCCGCGGACGCTCGGAACAGGGACCCTGTCATGAGTTGTTCGACCCATTTCGCAGGACACACGATCGTGCACCGGCTCGATCCCCGCCCGCGAATTGTCGCCACCCTGGTCTTTGCCATCCTCGTCGCGCTGAGCCGCCACTACCCGGCCCTGTGCGCCGGCCTGGCTGTCGGCGCGCTGCTGGCCCTGCTGGCACGCCTGCCGGCGCCGCCGCTGGCGAAACGGCTTCTGCGCGTTAACGGATTCATGCTGGTCCTCTTGCTCCTGCTCCCGGTCACATCACCGGGGGACCCGATGTTCACCATCCTCCATCTCCCGTTCAGTCGTGAAGGGGTACACATGGCAACGGTCATCACGCTCAAGGCCAATGCCATTGTGCTGGCCTTCACGGCCCTGCTCGGGACGGTCGAGCTCGCGGCGCTGGGGCATGCGTTTCACCATCTGCGCGTGCCGGGCAAGCTGGTTCATCTCTTCCTGTTCACGCTCCGCTACCTAGATGTTCTGCACCACGCCTACCTGGGGCTGCTACGCGCCATGAAGGCCCGCGCCTTCCGGCCGCGCATGAACCTCCACACCTATCGTAGCTACGGGTCCCTCATGGCCATGCTCCTGGTGCGCAGCCTGGAACGGGCGGAGCGCGTCATGGACGCCATGAAATGCCGCGGCTTCAAGGGCCGCTTCCTGACCTATCGGCACTTTGCCTTTCACCGGCGCGACGCCGTGTTCTGCCTGGTATCGACGCTGGTATTGATCCTGTTTGTCTGTATTGAATGGATACCGGGAGGCGGCCTGCCATGAGTGACGAACCCCTGTTGAACCTGCACAGCCTATCCTTCAGCCATACCGATGCGGAACCTGTCCTGGCCGAGGTCGACCTAGCCCTGCGCGCGGGCGAGCGCATCGGGCTGCAGGGCGCGATCGGATCGGGCAAGACCACGCTGTTGCACCTGGTCGTCGGGCTGCTCGCGCCGGACCGCGGCCGGATCGAGATCTTCGGCAAGCCCCGCCGCGAGGAGCACGATTTCTGGGAGGTGCGGGAACGGGTGGGCCTGCTGTTCCAGGACCCGGATGACCAGCTCTTCTGTCCGACGGTCGAGGAAGACGTGGCCTTCGGTCCGCTCAACCAGGGCAAGAGCCGCGAGGCGGCGCACCATGCCGTTCACGAAGCACTCGCGCTCGTAGGCATGGCGGGCCTCGAGCATCGCATCACGCACCATCTCTCCGGCGGCGAGAAACGCCTGGTCTCGCTGGCCACGCTACTGGCCATGCACCCCGACGTCCTGCTCCTGGACGAACCGGAGAACGGGCTGGACCCCCCCTCCTATGAACGTGTCCAAAACCTGCTGCTCTCACTCCCCCAGGCCATGATCATCGTCTCGCACAACGCCGACTTCCTGCGCGCCGTGACCCATCGCTGCCTGTGCCTGGCGGGAGGCAGATTGCAGAATAAGTCGTGGTAGACCTTGAGCCACGCCACACACACGGGCATGCTCCATGCAGGTATCTATGTTAAGAACCATGAAGAAGCACGCTGCCATTCTCGCGGTCAGCACGCTCTACCGCGCCATCTCCGGCAACCTGATGGATGCCGCTCAGCGCCCCAGGAACGCCATGACTTCCGCCACAGACGGTCGCGCGGCCAGCAGATCGGCGCAGTCTTCCTTCTGTTCCGCCACACGTTTGACGGCAGCGCTCAGCGCTGTGTCGCCCATCAGGATGGCGCTGACCATGTGGGAGTCGCGGAAAATGAATGAGTAGTAGTGTCCCTCGTGCAGCCCTTCGACCTCGCGGTAGCTGGCGTCTTCGGGCTTCACCTGCCCGATACTGAAGAGGTCATAGCCGAGGACCTTCAGCATGTTCGAGCGCGGCATCCCGGCAAACTCCGCGGCCCCGCCGACGGCATTGAGGCCGGCCATGGTGCCCTGGAACTGTGACGGGCCCCACGTACCGTAAGCAACCCCACGGTGTTCGGCCACATCCCCGGCCGCAAATATATCGGGCTGCGATGTCTGCAGGTGGTCGTTCACGACAATCCCCCGATTGACTTCCAGGCCGGCCATGCGCGCAATATACGTGTTGGAGCGCACGCCGGTGGCAATCACCACCAGCTCGGCGTCAATCGTGTCGCCGTCTTCAAGCAGTACGCCGCGCACACCTTCTTCGCCGATAAGCTCTTGCGTGCGGGCCTGTCTCCGCAGTTTGATACCGGTCTCTTCAACTTTGGCTTCCAGGTAGCGCGCGGCCGTCTGGTTCAACTGGCGCGGCAGCAGCCAGCCGTGTCCCTCCAGCAGCGTCACGTCGGCCCCGCGCCGTGCCAGCGCCCCGGCCGTTTCGAGCCCGAGCAGGCCGCCGCCGATGACCGCGCAGCGCGTGCCCTCCCCGGCGGCGCTTAGAATCCGGTCCGCATCCGCAAGGGTCCGCAGGGCCGTCACGTTCTCACGCGTCGCGCCCGGGAACGGCGGAATGAACGGGTGTGCGCCCATGGCCAGCACAAGGCGGTCGTACGAAAGCGACTGCCCGTCGCGCAGAGCGAGGGTCTTCTTCGCCGGATCGATCGCACAAAGTTCACATCCCATCTGCACCTGGATATTCTGCTCCTTGAACCAGGCATCCGACTGCAGCACCAGTTCGTCCTTCCCGACTTCCCCGGCCAGGTAGCGGGTCAGGTTCAACCGGTAATAGGGCAACGGTTCTTCTTTCGAGAGAAGGAGTATCTCGGCATCGGGGGCATGCTTGCGCGCCGCCTCCGCGGCCGATACGCCGGCGATTCCGGCGCCGACGATCACCACACGACCGGCTTCAGCCGTGCCGATGGCCGGAGCCGCAGCGGCCACGGGCTCGAACCGTTCCGGCGGCGCCCCGCAGACCGGGCAGAATTCCGGCGGCGCGTCGCCGTCGTGGATATACTCGCAATTCAGGCAGCGCCACCGCGACGCCGTGGGAGCTGCGGCTGCGGGAGCAGGAGGCGCTTCCTCCTGCAACTCGAAGAGATCGCTCGTTGCACCGCAGATACAGCAGACTTCGGGGGCCACCGGTCCGTGATGAACGTACCCGCAAACCGTGCAGATCCAACTCTTCTCAGGTGCGCTCATCGTGGTCTCCTGCCGAAGGAAGCGGGGTCGCGATCCGACTGGACCGCGACCCCGCCAGTGCCAACTCTAGGCGATTTCGACGAACTTGCTGCCGGGCACGTTGCAGACGTCGCATACGTCCGGAACGCCGCCTTCGACCGTGTTGCCGCACACCGGGCAGATGTAGATGCTCGTAGCCGCCATGTCGCTGCCGGCTTTCACCGCTTCCAGCGCCTTGGTGTAGAGCGCAAAGTGGACCTTCTCAACCGCGAGCGCGTTCTTGAACGAGATCTCCGCCTGCTTCACCCCGTCTTCCACTGCCGTGGCCAGCATCGGCGGATACATCTCTTCGACCTCGTATCCCTCACCGGCGACAGCCGCCTCGAGATTCTCCGTGGTCGTCTTGACCCCACCCATCGCGCGGAAGTGCGCATGGGCATGCACGGTTTCCGCCTCGGCCGCAGCGCGGAACAGCTTCGCCACCTGGGGCAGACCATCCTCATCGGCCTTCTTTGCGAAAGCGAGATACTTACGATTCGCCTGGCTTTCGCCTGCGAACGCATCCTGTAGGTTATCCATTGTGGCCATTATCCAGCCTCCTCTCTGTTGGTTGATATCTGTGAGCGGCTCGCAACCGCCTTGAGTGCTCACCCTAGTACCTGACAGTCTGGCTGTCACCCAGAAAGTGGACAGCATCGCCACGACGATATTCCGCCCCGACTCATCCAATCCGGAGCCGCGAAAAGGCCATCTGTATTTTAGAGCCTGTCCCGTTGGCGGCTGGGTCAATAATATCAAGGCGAATTGATGGGTGAGAAAGGAACAAGACAGCCTAAAATGACTGCCTTGTCCCAAAACGATGTGTTATCTTTGAAAACGTCACATAATCAAGGAGCACATCAATGAGAATTGTATCCTACCAACCCGAGCTGAGTCCAGCACTTCGCGAAGTTACCGGCAACGTTGATTACACTGATTTCAGGGCAACGCTGGAGCGGATCGCCCGGCTACTGATTGATAGCGGGGTCGAGTCCGAGTTCGTTCGCTCACATATGGAAGCCTACGAGAAAGACCTCGTTGCGCATGCCGAGAGCCTGGGGAAGACGCCCCGCCAGATCAGCGAGAAAGAACGGGGCAAGGTGCAGGAGCACGCCGTGAAAGCGCTGCGGTGCAACATAGTCCGCGAGTTGACCGACGAAAGCGCACGGAGGTTGAGTGTTCGTCTGGCCGACAGCGAGTTGCTGCAGTGGTTCTGCCGGATTGACCGGATGGATGTGGTACGCGTGCCGAGCAAGAGTGCACTGGATCGCTATGAGAAGCTGGTACCCGAGGCGGTGGTTCGTAAGCTGGTCGATCACCTCAACGGCGTGGCGGCCTCGACCAACGCGGACGGGCAAGCGATGTTCGATCTGAGGAAGCCCTTGGATATCGACGCACTCTTCCTGGACACAAGTTGTGTGAAAGCCAATATCCATTTCCCGGTGGACTGGGTTCTGCTTCGGGATGCGACACGTACGCTGATGAAGGCGGTGGCGCTGATCCGCAAGTACGGGCTGAAGAACCGAATGAACGAGCCCGCAGAGTTCATTCGAGACATCAATCGTTTAAGCATCGAGATGACGCACACACGGCGTCGGCCCGACAGCAAGAAAGCCCGCAAGCGCGTACTCCGGTCCATGAAGAAGCTGATGAAAAGAATCGATGGGCATGCAAGAAAGCACTGTGATTTACTGATAGAGGAGCGAGAACAGACCGAGTTGACGGAGGGAGAGGCCGCCGCGATCATCAAGCGCATTGACGGGGTGCGTGAGTTGCTCCCCCAGGCAATCAGGCAGGCGCATGAACGGATCATCGGCGGTCGGAAAGTTGCCAATGCAGACAAGATCCTCAGTCTGTATGAGCCGGATGTTCATGTACTGGTTCGCGGCAAGGCCGGCGCGGAGGTGGAGTTCGGCAACACGCTGCTGCTGGCCGAGCAGCGGCAGGGAGTCATTGTCGACTGGGAACTGATCAAAGACCAGGCCCCGGCGGACAGCAAGATGGTGCCCGGCAGCCTGGATCGGTTCGAAGACGTATTCGGGTCGTTGCCCGGTGCGATGGCTGGGGATCGCGGCTTTGACAGCAAGCGCAATCGCAATCGGTTGGAGAAGAACGGGGTGTACAACGCCATCTGTCCACGTAGCGTGAGTGATCTTCGTGAGCGGATGAAAGAGGAAGACTTCGCTCAGCTACAAACGCGCCGGGCACAGACCGAGTCGCGCATCGCGATCTTTAAGAATGGGTTCCTGGGGCGGCCGATGCGCAGCAAGGGGTTCGTGCATCGTGAGAACCGGGTGGCTTGGGCGGTGCTGACGCACAATCTCTGGGTCATTGCCCGGTTGCCGTTGGCTGAGGAACAAGCTGAGGAACTTGACGCGGTGGCCTGAAAAGGCCGCCGCCGATCAGACGTTATTGGACGCAGGAAAACAAAGGAAAGGTCTGCCCGAAATCGCTGGATTTACTAGGGTTTTCGCCCGTTGTCTCTCGGTCGGCTCTTGGCGGCAGAGAAACGGGGATCTCGGCGCGCCCCGAGCGGGCGGCGATCCCGAAAACCGGCGGCAATGGGACAGGCTCTATTTTAGCTATGACTAAAAAAAGGTTGCGACCGTACTTTAGACATGTCTAAATATGCGACTTGTCGGACGTGCCCCCATCGAGGGGCGACGGCATAGGGGGGGGGAAGAGGCATCGTGAGCACGACCGCATTAGAGCTGAGCGCCAGCTTGGAGGATTACCTGGAGGCGATCTATCAGGTGATTGCGGAGCGTGGTGAGGCAAGAGCCAAGGATATCGCCGACCGCCTTAGCGTGGCCGCCTCCTCCGTGACAAATGCATTGCAGGGACTCGTGAAGCGAGACCTGATCAACCATGAACCGTACGACCTGATCACGCTCACGAATGAGGGCGAGCGCGTGGCACGTGACGTGGTACATCGTCACGAGGTGCTGGCCAATTTCTTCACCGAAGTGCTGTCGGTCGACGAGAAGACCGCCACGGATTGCGCCTGTAAGATGGAGCACATCGTGGGTGACGTGATTCTGGAGCGCCTGATTGCTTACATTGAGTACAACCGACAGTCGGGCAACGGCAACGCCACGTGGGTCGAAGGCAAGGGGTTTGTCCAGGATGCATAAGTCGTCAAGCCAACTGTTGAGCAAGATGGCAGAGGGCCAGGGCGGCTACGTGGTGGCTCTGCGCGGCGGACGCGATTTTCTGCAGCGAATCACCAGCCAGGGATTGAACATCGGGTCCAGGATCGAAGTGGTGCAGAATGGAAGCGCGGACGGCGGTGAGGGTCCTGTCGTGTTAAGCAGCGGCGACTCCCGGATAACGATCGGGCGCGGCATGGCAGACAAGATTCGGGTGAGGAGCCGTGTGACGATCAGGGACCTACAGATCGGTCAGAGAGCGCGAGTCACCGGCTACGCCACGAGTGACCGGGACTACCGCCACAAGCTGCTGCGGATGGGCATGGTAAAGCAGGCCGAGTTCAAGCTGGTACGCGTGGCGCCGCTGGGCGATCCGGTGGTCATCGAGCTGCGCGGATCGAACCTGACGCTGCGCAAGACCGAGGCCAATGCCATCGAGATCGAGGTCATCACGTCACCATGAAGAAGCTCGAGATCGCCATCGCCGGCAACCCCAACTCCGGCAAAACCACCCTCTTCAACGCGCTCACCGGCTCGCGGCAGCAGGTGGGCAATTGGCCGGGCGTGACCGTGGAACGGATCGAAGGCTCCTACGAACATAACGGGGCACAGGTCCACGTGACCGACCTGCCCGGGATCTACTCCTTTTCCGCCTACTCCGTCGACGAGACCGTAGCTCGGGAACACATCCTGCGCAGCAAACCAGACGTCGTGGTCAACATCGTCGATGCCACCAACGTGGAGCGCAACCTCTTCCTGACCACCCAGCTCCTGGAGATGCGGGTTCCCGTGGTGGTGGCTCTGAGCATGGTGGACGTGGCTCGCAAGCGGCGTATCAAGGTGGAAGTTGAACACCTGGCCCGCCACCTCGGGTGCTCCGTGATCCCTGTCGTGGTACCGAAGAAAGAAGGTATCGAAGCACTGCGCAACGCCATCAACGAGGCGGCACAACGCGCCGCGGTCTCCCCGACCCGCGTCCAATACGACTCGGAGCTTGAGAAGGCGATCAAGCGAATCGAGGCGCATGTGGAACCCGAGGCCGAGAAGCGAACAGTTAATACGCGCTGGCTGTCGCTAAAGCTGCTGGAGCGCGATGAAATCGCAGCCGATCTCCTGGGCGACGCCGCGCTGAACGACCTGGTCGCATCGGAATCAAAACGCGTTGAAGCCCATACCGGCGATGACATTGACATCGTGATCGCGGATGGACGCTACGGCTTCATCCATGGCCTGGCGCGCGATGTCGTCCATCGCGAAAACGAGATAAGGCGAACCCTATCACATGCCATCGACAAGGTGCTCCTCAACCGCGTGGTGGGTATTCCGATATTCTTCGGCATCATGTACGCGGTCTTTATGATCACGATCAACGTGGGTGCCCCGTTCATTGACTTCTTCGACGGTTTCTGTGGCACCATCTTTGTCGATGGTTTTGCGGCTCTGCTGGGCATGCTGCCCTGTCCCGACTGGCTGCTGGCTCTGCTCGCGCACGGCATCGGCGGTGGCATCCAGACGGTCGCAACGTTCATTCCTCCGATCTCCCTCATATTCCTCTGCCTGGCGTTCCTGGAAGACTCCGGCTACATGGCGCGTGCGGCGTTCGTGATGGACCGCTTCCTGCGCACAATCGGGCTGCCCGGCAAGGCGTTCATCCCGATGCTGGTCGGCTTCGGCTGCAACGTGCCCGCCATCCTCGCCACGCGTACGCTGGAAAACGACCGCGACCGCATCTTGACGATCATGATGAATCCGTTCATGTCGTGCGGCGCGCGGCTACCGGTGTATGCGCTCTTCGCGGCGGCCTTCTTCCCGCAAAGCGGCGGATTGGTCATCTTCGGGCTCTATCTGATCGGCATCGTGCTCGCGATTCTCACGGGCCTGCTCTTCAAGCAGACCATTCTACAGGGCGAGGCCGCGTCCTTCGTCATGGAACTGCCCCCCTACCACCTTCCCACTCTGCGCGGAATTCTGTTCCACACCTGGACGCGCCTGAAGAGCTTCATCGTCCGCGCCGGCCAGGTCGTCATCATCGCGGTCATCATTCTGAGCTTCCTCAACACGATCGGCACCGACGGCAGCATCGGCCATGCCGACAGCGAAGATTCGGTCCTGAGTGCCGTGAGCCGCAAAGTAGCCCCGGTCTTCTACCCCATGGGGCTGACGCCGGAGAACTGGCCGGGCGCCGTGGGGATGTTCGCAGGTCTCTTCGCAAAAGAGGCGGTCGTCGGCACGCTTGATGCGCTCTACACGCAGATCAGCGCAGAACAGGAGGTGGCGACAGACGAAGCATCATTCGATTTCTGGGAAGGAATCATCGATTCGTTCCGCGCCATACCGGCAGGATTCGAGGACTTCGGAGACCGGCTGGCGGACCCGCTCGGAGTCAGGATGGGCGACAAGCTGGCGGATGCAGACGGCGTGGCCGCAGACATAGAGATCGGCGACCGTACCATGGCGACCATGGCGCGCTTTTTTGACGGCAGAGTTGGCGCATTTGCCTACCTGCTTTTCATCCTGATCTATGCGCCCTGCGTCGCTGCGGTGGGCGCGATCTTCAAGGAGACCTCGTTCAAATGGGCCGCGTTCGCGGTCTTCTATCTCACGCTCCTGGCGTGGGTGATCTCCACGATCTTCTACCAGGCCGGTACGTTTATCCGCCACCCCTCCAGCTCAGCCATGTGGATCGGAATCGGAGTCGGTATTCTCGTGGCCCTCTATGCCGGGCTCCGCATTGCGGGCGGGCGACAGGAGGCGTCATCATGATGAGCGAGATCAAAGCCCTACTGCGTGACCGGGGCCAAATGACGCTTCGACAGCTCGCCCGGCACTTCAAGATGGCGCCGGAGGCAATCGAACCCATGCTGCGACTGCTGGTCGACAAGGGCCAGCTAACCACGTCACTCCTCTGCGGAGGCGGCTGCTCCGGCTGTGGCTGCGCCAACGAGGCCGACCTGACGCTCTACAAACTGGCCAACGGGGATTAACCTGTTGTAAGGTCGTGACTGGCTGGACGTAACCAGCGAAGGAGCCGACCATGGGAAGCCGCACGCTCGACCGGTATGTCGGGCTGGATTTTCTACTGACGTTCGTGATGGCGATGGTCTTTGTGACCTTTGCCACCTCGATTGGCGCCGTCTTCAAAGTGATGGACCTCATCGCGCGTGGCGTTCCCTGGGTGCCCATCGTCAAGATCTTCCTCTACTCGATGCCCACCTCCATCGTCATGGCCATTCCCCTGGGCTGCCTCGTGAGCTGTCTCCTCATCTACGGTCGGCTCTCCGACGATGGCGAGGTGATGGCGATGCAGACACTTGGGCTGGGATTGGGCACGATCATCCGCAGCACCATAGTCGTGGTAGTCGGCCTGGTGATACTCTCGCTCTACATCAACCACGAAGTCGAGCCACGCGCCCACTTGTGGCGGCGGACCGAGCAGGCCCGCCTGCGGTCGGTCTCCCCGCTCGACCTGATCGAGGAGGGCCGCTTCTTCCACATAACCCCGCAAGTCACGATGTACATCGGGCACCGACGTGATGACCGGATCAAGGATGTGCGCATCTACGACAGCCGGGAGCCGGGATTGGTGCGCGAGATCCAGGCCCACCATGGCCGTGTCTACGAGACGGGAGAGGGTAAGAACCTGGCCATGGACCTGGTCAATGCTCGCATCAACCCTTTCTCCAGGGACATGCCCAAAGCGGTCTACGTTGACAAGTGGGCGCTGGAGATTGAACAGCTTGGTCAGAAGGGCTCCTACCGGCCCGACGAAGAAGACGCGCGCTCCACCGAGCTATGGGCGTCACTGCGCAACCTGCGCTCCGAGTACGCGGAGCTGGATGAGAAGGACCTCGCCATACAACGTTCCTTTATTCTCTTTGAAATCAACCGCCGCTCGGCCATGGCGTTCTCCAGCCTGGCCCTGATCCTGATCGGCATTCCGTTGGGCATCCGCTCCCACCGCAAGTCGACCGGCATAGGTGTGGCGCTGAGCCTGGTTATTTTTCTCGCCTTCTACATGACCACCCTGCTGGCGCAATCGCTGGTGAAGGTTCCGGCGGCACAGCCGCACCTGCTGATCTGGTTGCCGGTGGTCATCTTCGGCGCGCTGGGCATCCGGCTCGTGCGCAGAAAGGATTAGCTCCGGATGCAGCAGGAAGACCGGAGCTGGGGATGGATCGCGGGCGGCCTCGCCGTACTGACCGCCCTGCGCCTCTGGATCTGCACGACCTTTGACCTCATCGGCGACGAAGCCTATTACTGGCAGTGGTCGCGCCATCTCGACTGGTGCTACTACAGCAAGGGACCGTTGGTGGCATGGACGATTCGGCTGGGAACGCTGATCTTTGGCAACACCGTGCTCGGCATTCGTTTCTTCAGCGTCTGCTTCGGAACGGGCACCTTGCTCCTGCTCTATTGGCTGACCCGGCGCCTTTTCTCCCGGCGTGTGGCACTATGGACACTGGTCCTGGCCGCTTGCACACCCCTGTTCGTGGTCGGCAGCCTGCTGATGACGATCGACCCGCTCTTCATCTTCTTCTGGC
This sequence comes from Kiritimatiellia bacterium, assembly GCA_016783675.1. Lineage (GTDB taxonomy): Bacteria > Verrucomicrobiota > Kiritimatiellia > UBA8416 > JABMPJ01 > JABMPJ01. Next base: position 8,917 of record JADHWE010000004.1, on the reverse strand, counting down.
TGGCATCCGCCTGCCTGTTCTGGAGAGCGAAACACACGGACCGGATCGGCCCATGGCTACTGACCGGCCTGCTGGTCGGCCTGGGGATGCTGGCCAAGTATACCAGCGTGGCGCTGCTGCCCTCTTTCGCTCTCTTCCTGGCATGGTCCAAGCCTTACCGCGGCCACCTGCGCAGGGCAAACTTCTGGCTGATGTGTCTCGTGGCGTTGGCCTGCCTGGCACCGGTGGTGTGGTGGAATGCCCGCCACGACTGGATCACCTTCGTCCACCTCCAGGAGCGGGGCGCGCTGGACCGCGCCTGGCGTTTCTCTGTTCCGGAGTTTCTCCAATACGTTGTCGGTCAGCTGGCCGCCTATGGGCCCCTCTTCTTCATCGGCATTGTCTTCAGTCTAATCCATGGACGCATCCGCCAGAACGCCCCGGTGGCCTACCGGTTCCTGGCCAGTCTCATCATCCCGCTCCTGGTCTTCTATTCCATCCTCGCCCTGAACGATGCCGGCGAGGCCAACTGGACCGCCGCCGCTATTATCAGTGCGCTCCCGCTATTGGCAGGTACCTGGTGCGCGCTGAGCGCTACCAGTCGTGTGGCGCGCACGCTGACATGGGTGGCGCTTGCCCCCGCGGTGTTGCTGGCCGCGGTCCTGCTGGCAGCACCGGCCACGCGGATTCCGCGTGTGGAGGCCCTGCTCTACCGCATACGGGGATGGCAGGACCTGGCCCGCCGGGTCGAACAATTCAACGAGGCCGAGAGCCTCTCCTTCGTCATTGGCGACCACTACCAGACCGCCAGCCTACTCGCCTTCTACATGGCGGACCACCCGGACACGTTCATCGTGGATCGACCGCGCGTCCAGAACCAGTACTCGCTCTGGCCAACGTACGGCGACAAGGAGGTCGGACAGGATGCGCTCTATGTCACGCGCGAGAGCCTGCCTCCGAACGACCTGCGCCAACAGTTCACCGCGATCGATCCTCCGAAGGAGATCTGGAGCCAGCGGGACGGCAAACCGGTCAGGAAGTTCTTCCTGCACCCGTGTAGGGGGTATCACGGCGATGGCTGACGAGGCTATTCGTCCGAGGGTGCAGCAAACATGCGCACCTGGTCACGGTGACGCACGAGGTAGCGGGCCTGTTTCAGTGCGATCTCGGCCTGGTCCCACAGTCCCAGCGTGAAATAGGTGCGTGCCAGCGCCAGCCAGGGCAGGTAATCAGATGGCGCCCCGTGTACCGAGACGGTTGCGCTCTCGACTGCGCGCGTGGCAACGCCGGTGCGCAGCTCTCGTGGGAGGCGGCCGTCCAAGGTCCAGGCGAGCATGCCCGATGTCACTTCCGCCAGCCCGTCCGGATTGTGCGGCGCGAGCGTCTTGACCAGTTCGGCCTCGTCCAACGCGCGACTGACGATCGACGCCAACACGTCCGCTTCGTCCATCTTCTCGGCCAACTTCTCAAAGTAGAAGAACCGGGACAGAGCCAGCTCGCCACGCAAGGCGCGCCCCTCCAGCACCATCAGCAGACAGATGAAAACCAGGGCCACGATCGCGATTCCGCGCATGACACGTCTGCGCGCGACGCCCTCCAGCCAGGGCCGACGCCGTCGGGGACCACCATGGCTCATGGTACGGAGCAATTCATGCTCGTGGCGAACCGCCTGCGGCCGCGCACGATGCCGCAGATGAATCGCGAGGATCGCCTGGGCCACGAGGAAGCAGAGCAGAAGTGCGTTGCCGGGCTTGTGAAGGCTGTAGTCGACGATGCTGTGCAGCCCGATGGTGCACAGCCCCACCGAAACGCCCAGCACGTACAGCCGGGCGCGGTCCGACAGTTCCACGAAACGTGTAATGACATACTTCGCAAAGACCACCAGGGCTCCGAGGAAAGTCACCGCTCCGATCCATCCCCCCTCGGCCAGGAGCTGTGCCCAATCGTTGTGGGCGTGCAGCCACCGGGACGAAAGGTCAGGGCTCTGCACGATCGTGTACGCATGGCGGAAAGCGCCGAATCCGCAACCGGTCAGCGGGCAGCGCATATAGAGCCGCAGTGTATCACCCGTGGCAATCGTCCGCAGGTCTTCCATGGGGCTGCGGATGGTGGTCACGAGCATGGTAAGACGGTGAAAGACTTCCTCGCGCGAGAGCCACAACACAAGCAAGACCACCAGCGCGCAGACGGCAAATACGGCCAGGCGTGCCGGGCGCGAGATACTGCGATGCCGCGTTACGACGACGGCGGCCACAGTCAGACCGATCGCCAGGCTCAGCATCCCGCCCCGCGACGCGGTGGCGCAGGATACGCCACCGATAAGAACTACGGCAAACGCCGCCAGCGCGATACGGCTCGCGCTGCGGCTCGACAGCCAGGCGATCCGCTCTCGCCAGCTTGGCCAGGACAGAATCTCGCTGATGTGCTGCGAAGACAGGAACAGTCCCAGCGCCATGCCGAAGAGCATGTTCATGTGTGCCGCAAAATGGTTGCGATTGGTGAAGGGCCCGAAAATGCTGCCGCCGTAGCGCGGCTCATGAATCCAGAGAATGTTGTATGACCCTGAAAAGCGGTGGACCAGCGCGATCAGCGCCATGAAGAAACCCGACACTACGACCGCCGTGGCAAGCTGCGCCATGTGGTGCCAATGCCGACACGTGTTGATAAGAACCAGCACAACACCGACGTAGGCCACCAACAGCCACACACTACGCCACGTCGCGCTGGGCGAGAGCGAAAGTGTATAGCCTACCGGTGCGGATGCCGGCTGGCCTCCGACCTGTGCGATGTCCGCAAACGCACTGTTCGCCGCATCGGTTATGGTGGCCGAGAAAGGGTTTAGAACGGAAACCACCGCACTCGGCATGGTCACAACCTGCAGAACCGTTACGGCGACCAACACCAGGAGCAGGATTGAGAATACGGGCCGATTGAAATCGGGGCTGTGAGAACACGCCACGGCGAACAGCCACGTAATGGTGGCCAATCCCGCCAGGCCCGATATCATGAGGTAGGCCCATGGCTCAGAGCTACCGAACAGCCACGGCGAAAGGATAACAGCCGAGGTGGCCAGCCAGCGCGCCGCGCCCTGCAGGACACGCTGGGTCTTGGATGTACGCATTGCGCCCATGGTAAAACAGTTAAGACTTCATCGCGGCGATCTCGAGCGCCTGGAAGCGTTCACGTTCGGACGCCAACATTTCGTTCTGACGGGGTTCGAGATGTCGCAACAGTTTGCGCGCCACGCGGAGTCTGCCCTGGCGCACGCTGATCTCGGCCATGTTCAAATTGGCGCAGATGTCACCTTCTTCCAGCTTGAGCGCCTTCTTGAAAGCTTCGCTGGCGCCCTCGACATCGCCCTGTTTGAGCAACACCAGCCCCAGCGTATCCCAAGCGTGATAAACTGAGGGATCCATCTCGACGGCTTGGCTTGCATACGGCTCCGCTTCCTCGTGCCGGCCTGTCTCGTTGAGCAACCAGGCCAGGTTGTTGAGTGACTCCGGCTGCGGACGCTGTGTCACACTCTCCATCAGCCTGTCCTTGGCCTCGTCGTACTCGCCCCGCACGATAGCCATCGATCCACGGACATAAAGACCGTATGGATTGCCCGGATCGGCCGCCAACAACTCACCGGCCAGCGCCTCGGCCTCCTCCGCCTTACCCGTGTCGAGCTTGAGCCTTACCACGGCCTCGCGCACGGGGATGTCATCCGGCTCGAGCGTCAGGAGCGATTGAATCAGTTCCTCGGCCCGCTCGGCATGCCCGGCCCTGGCCAGGAGCAGCGCCTTCCGAATCTGCCGTGCGTAGCGTGACTTCGGATGCGCATCGACAAGATACTCGCGGGGCTCCGACAGCGCATCGGCTTCGCCATTGTCCTCAGCGCCGTTGGTGTCCGCTTCCTCCGGTTCTCCCGCTTCCGGCTCAGCCTTCTCTTCAACAACTGGTTCAGGCTTTTCTTCAACCGGAGCCGGAGCCGGTTCGGGCACGGGCACAGGGGGGGGTACAGGGGCGGATACGACGGGCTCCTCGTCCGCTTCCGTATCGCTGCTGGCATAGTAGAGACTCTTGTAGTCCTTGGCGTAGCGCGAATAGCCGTAGTTGTAGTACGCCGAGGAGTGTCGCCCCATCCGTGAGACCAGAACGTTGTTGAGAATGGAGCCCAGGATATTGGCCGATACGCTGTCGAGCTGTTCGCGCGCACGGTGCAGGAGCGTACGCGTGCTTGTCCCCGACTTCACCACAACAATCACACCATCGCACAGGACGCTCATCACGCTGGCGTCCGAGACAAACAGAACCGGCGGTGTGTCGATGATGACCCAGTCGTAGTCTTTCTGCATCTCCTCGACGAACTCACGCATCTGGACCGACCCCAGGAGCTCGGAGGGATTGGGCGACGCGGGGCCCGACGTGATGACGTCCAGGAACTGCTCGGTTTCCTTGTTGATCTCGATTCGCTCAACCGCGTCGCGCCACGAGCATTCACCGACCAGGATACTCGTGAGGCCGGCCCGGCGCTCAATGCAAAGGGTGCGATGGAGCATGGGACGATGCAAGTCGCCGTCGATCAGCATCACGCGCTTCCCGGTCTGCGCGATTGAGAGCGCCAGGTTTGAACATGTCGTCGTCTTGCCTTCCTGCGGCCGGCACGAGGTAACGGCCAACGTCCGGACGGTATTGGCCGGGATGGAGTAGAAGAGGCTCGTACGTATGCCTCGATAGGCTTCGGCGACGGACGAAGCGGGCTCGGTTGCCACCATCATGCCGCGACGATGCCGCTCGGCGTTCTGCTGATCCGTCGGGACCTCCTGAGGCTTGTTGGACCACTCGGGCCGCATCAGGATAAGCCGATCCCGTACCATCGTCGTAATGTTCGCGACCAGCTCCTTGACAAACGAGTGTTGCGTGTCGTCCGCTGTCTCGGAGCCCGGCTCTTCCTCACCGAGAATCGAAGGCACAAAGCCCAGCAGCGGAACAGTCAGCCGCTCCTTCAGGTCCTCGGGAGTCTTGACCGTATCATCCAGGTTCTCAAAGACAAACGCCAGTCCTACGCCGAGCAGCAGGCTGATCATCAGCGAGAGGGCGACCGTGCGCCCAAGCCCCGGACTGACCGGCTCATCCGGCATGGAGGCCCGCTCCACGATACGGACGTTGGTCTGGATCAAGCCCGCGCTGACATCCACCTCACGCATGCGCGCCACGAGGGCATCATACAGGCGACGATGACGGTCGACCGCGTTTTGCAGGCGTGTAAACTGAAAATCCTCTTTGGCCAGCTCGAGCGCCGAAGCCTTCTGCTCTGCATACTGCCGACGGAGCTCGCGTTCTTCATTGCCCAGCATGGCAAACCGGTTGCGTTCCGCCTGCAGAAGATTCTGGAGGGCTGTTCGAAACTGCTCCAGCAGCAGCGTCGCCTTCGACGTAGCGGCCTGGAGCAACGGATGTGCCGCTCCGTAAGTCTGTGCCAGCATGGCGTATTCTTCCTGGGCCGCGGCCAGGGCCTGCTGTGCTTCAGTAAGCGTACGGTCTTCGCTGATCGCGGGAAACGCGAAGAGGGACCGGTTGGCCACCTCGTCGTCCATTGCCTCGGACGCCATGGCTGTCTCCATGACCCCGATCTGCGACTCGAGTTCGATGCGCTGCAGCTGCACCTCCGTGAGTTTCCGGTTAAGACTGTTCAGGCGTTCCACGGCCGGCTGTGGCTTGCCGCCTGTCGTCGAAAGCGAAACGCCCTGGGCACTCTCCCTGAAATCCTGCAGCTCCTGCTCTGCGTCGAGCAGAGCCAGCTCCTCTTTCTCTTTCTCGCGCTCGAGCTTCACGAAGGCATCCCCCAGTGATTCCTCGCGCGTCTGGCGGTGGTACGTCTCAAAGGCCTCGGCCACATGGTTGGCGAGCCGAACCGTGCTTTCCTTGTCCTGGTTCATGGCCGAGATGTCCACGAAGTGAGTCTCGGCCACATGTTGAGCTGTGATCCATTCCTGGAGACGTTCCCACGGTTCATCCAGTGGTACCGGTGCGGCGCCGAGCAAGGCAAGCAGCGAACGGCGCAACTCTTTGATCATCGACTTTCGGGATTTGCCGCTGCTCCTATCGGCCAGATCACGAATCCTTGAGTGGCGCAGCGCGATTTCCAGCACGACACGGCTGCCGACCAACCGAGTCTGGGTCTCATAGTAGGAGGAATCCCATCTCCTCCCCTCGTATCCGCCCTGGTCGAATTGCATGACGTTGGGGCCTTGCTTCTCGACCAGTACACGCGTCGTGGCCATGTAGATGCGTGGCTGGCGGACGCTACGAATCAACCCCAGGGTCGATCCGATGATCACCAGCGAGATAATGATCCACACCCGTCGCTGGAGGATACCCAGGTAGTAAGCCAACAGCGAGTGGTCCTGCTGAAGTGGAGGCGAGGCCGGTGAGGAGGGGGACACTGGCTGATTGTCGGTTGTCATGCGGTCTCTTTCCGGCCAACACGGCACAGATAGATGTCATACCATCGGTTCACGGGCCCGGCGACAAGTCAGCCCCCGCCGTTACGCTGGGCTTGATAAACTCCGCCAGGCGAGCAAACACACCTGACCCGACGACAAGTGTGTGTCCTGACTCCATGTAGACTGGTGGTCGCTGACCACGCGCAATCTTGGTCAAGTCGATCGAGATTACTTGCCGACCGGAGGGTTTGTCAATGACCAGGAAAGAATTCTGTGCCCGCGCCGCACCCGACAAGCCGCCGGCCATGGCCACCGCCTGCAACGCACGCACACGCCTGCGGCCGCGCAGATCGAAGGCGCCCGGACGCTGCACGTAACCGAGCACGTATACATATTCGTTGCGGCCCGGAGGCACGGTCACGATGTCGCCGCCCTTGATCGGAAGATTGAGCCGGATGTCACCTTCATCCAGCAGGGCTTCCAAGTCCACGGTGATCAGATCCGCATCAAGACCGGACAGGTCAGCCGACGCTTGCCCGCCGGCGTCATCCTCTGCCGGCGTAATCGCTTCGCCATCGGCCGCAATCATCTCCGCATCGGCGGCAGTCGGTTTCTTCTCAACAACCGCCGTGTCTTCCGGGGCTTCATCTGCAGGCTCCTGTGCGGCCGCCTTGGCCGCGGCCCCCTCCGCCTCCAGGGCGGCCACGCGCTCGGAAATCCGACTCCCGCTCCACGACTCGGGTTCGGACTCCCCGTCCAGCTCGGCAGCCATGCTGTTCACCAGGTCCACGATATGACTCCCCGTCCAAGGCTCCGGCGTCGCCGGCTCGGGCTCAGTCACAGGGGGCGCAATGTCGACGGATTCCGGTTCCGGCGCCGCAACACCTCCCTCGCCTTCGCGCTGACCGGCACTGTCGCGCTTACGTACTATAAGGAGATCATTGCCGGCTTCCAAGCTGAGGCCACCGGCCATGGAAAGCACCTGCAGCACACTGCTGCGGTTGTGGCGCAGGTAGTAGACACCCGGCTCCCCGACCGCTCCGGTCACCACGACCGATGCGCTGAGATACTCCAGAACCGCCACATCCACCTGCGGATCCTGCAGGTAGCCTCCTTTGTAGGCCTCGACGATGCTATCCTGGAACGTCCGTGCCGTCATGCCCGCACAGGGGATCGCGCCGACGAGCGGCAACGCAACCGTTCCGTCCTTGCTGATCGCACGCGTCAGCTCTGCGATCTCGCCAGGCACCTCCAGCGAGAGGATGCCGATCGTCAACACGTCATCAGGACCAAGCGTGTAGTCCTTGTCCACGGTCGCCTTCTGACGTTCCCACTCGGCAAGAATCTGGGCGAGTTGCTGGGCGCGACGCATTCCCTCCTCGCTATCGCTGTCCTCAACATAGGCCTGGCCTGAATCGACCACATCACCGATACGCGCGATAGGTCGACCAAAATCCTGGCTGCTACAGCCGACCAAGCCGACCAAAACGAGGAGGATCAACCACAGACAGACTCGTTTCATGGTCACGCAATCCTTAAGAGGGAAAATTCTAGAAAAAAGGCGGCATCAGCTCACGCTTTTGCCACCTTTCCCTGACACCCGCCTACTAGACGGGTATCGTATGCCAACTCCTGCACCATGCGTCTTCAGGGACTCATGACGCGGGGAAGTGCCATTGCCGTTGCCCCGGGAATCAACACGGGCATCATGGGCAAGCGCTTGGGAACCACGACCACCAGCCCATGGGGCTGCGGCGTGACGCCGGCACGTGCCGTTAGAATACGCATATCAATCCGGACCGGTCCTACGGTCACGTAGTGAGAACCTTCGGTCATCTTCGGAACTTCAAAAACACCGTCCTTGTTCGTCCGGCTTCTGAAGATCACTTCCTCACTCTCGGCGTTCCACAGGCGAACCTGCAGACCACTGACCGGTGTCTCACCATCAGGCAACAGAACAACGCCCCGCACCCTGGCCGGAAGAACCGACAGGTCCGGACGCGCCGCGTAGGCTGCCCCGCAAGCGAGCGCAACCAGCAACGCCATTACCATATAGGTACGCACCTTCATTCTATCTCTCACTTTCTGTGCACAATATCATTGGGCAGACTGATTCCAGTCTCACCACCTTTATTACTACTAACGGGACTCGCTGTCAACCCGAAATCGCAGAAAAGATGAGCTGCGAGTCTGTGTATTGTGACCGTTGCCGGACCGGACCACCGCTCTTCCTGCCAACAGTCAGAGCAACAGCCACCAACACCCCGCTTTTCCGGGCCTTTTCGGGCGTCGAAATAATGGCCAAAAAGGGGTTGCCTTTTGTTTGCCGCATGTGTAGGTTCGCTGTTGGGTGAAGACAGGGGCCATGTAATTCTACTTTGTTAAGATCATTCATTCGTTATTGGTGCCCTGATTCTGTTGTCTTCGGTAGGCGGAGTCAATATCTCGTTGCCGTGTTCGGTGCCGGCGCTTGATATTGCCGAGCACCGCTTCCTCAGTCAGATCTG
>JADHWE010000092.1 GCA_016783675.1 Kiritimatiellia bacterium | reverse complement strand
ACCACGGCGTTGTAGGCCGCCCAGAAGTCGGTGACCAGGATGCCGTCGAAGGCCGAGGTGAAGAACTTCGAGAGCGCTGGGGAGCCGCGGCTGCGGTCGATCATGTAATGATGTTCTTCCCTGATGACTTCGACAAAGGTCTCAAGGATCTCGTCTTTGTTCAGACGAACCAGGTCAAACCCAGCCGAGAGAGTCCTGAGCCCCAGGCGGCAGCACGCCAGGCCTATGTCGTGCTTGAGATCACCCTCCATCGAGCCAGGGAAGTTCCGCAGGATCTGTCCCATAATCTGAAGCGTCTTCAGGGCAGCGTTCAGACGCATCGCCGGGTCCGTAGCGGACAGCTCGTCCTCCTTGTTCTGCGCCGTCCCATCTGCCTTCTCACCGCCCGGCGACTCCGCAGCGCCATCCCGCCGCTCAAGCGTCCGCCTACGCTCCTGCTGCGGGTCTTTGTCCTCGAGTCGAATCCTGGCGTCCACCTTACCAAGGTCATTAAGGCTGAATTGCCCGCCCGTCACCACCGTTGTACCCGCTAAGTGGCTTTGGCCCGCCCTTCGGCCACTAACACCGCCGGGGATGCTGGGGCGTGGCCAAGACCTTGACGGGCGTCAGGTCCTTCACCTTCAGGTGGTCCGGGCCCGTGGCATCCGACGCCCACGATGACGCAGCGGTCCCCGCCATGATGACGCTTGTCCAGAACAGTCTCTTGCTTGTCATAAGTTCTCCCCTTCACTTCACTTGCCGCCCATCGCTTTCGCCTGCGGCAGAACCGCGGCGATGGCCTCCCAGTATTCCGGCGCATCCAGCAACTGCGGCGGCATGAGCATGATGTTGCGCAGGCCGTGCTCGACCTCGATCAACAGCTTCTTCGCCATGTTCTCGGGCCGCAGTTTCGGCCAGGGATAAACCGTATTCTCCGTGTAGAGGCGGCTGACATCCTTGACGATCGCCTTGTGCATCTCCAGGCTGGCGATCAGGGAAGCCTTGCCGCCGGGCGGATCAAAACCAGCGTCATTGAAATGGCCCTCGCCCACGCGCACCAGGCAGTCGGGCACCGCCTTGAGGATGGCCGGCAGGTCCACGCCGTGCTTGCGGTCGCCGTTGTGCATCACCATGATCCCAACCTGAATCCCGGGCAGGTTGACCGCCTTCATGAAGGCAGTCACCTTGCCGCAGTTGAAGTCCATCCATTGCTCGCAGACCGCGGCATGCTTGCCCGGGTTCCGCACAAACCGGCGCAGATCCTCACGCGCGTACCGCGTCCCCTGCCGCCGGTTGAAATCGGCGATGCACGCCTTGCAGAAGCAGCCGGTGATATTGGTCCCCCAGTTCCCCAGCCGCAAGTCGTCATCGAAGAACACCTTCTTGAATCCGGCATCCCGGAATGCCGTGGTGGCGGCCACCAAGTCGCGGACCAGTTTTTTTTCGATATCCGCGCACCCGTAGTCCGGCGTCCCGTCGCAGTTGATCCGGTGCCGCCAGCCGCGAGCCGGCAGGGTCTTCTGGTTGCGATTCGGATGCCCGACCGGCTCGCAGACGATGTACGCCTCCTTGCCTAGCCGTTCGAGCTTCTGCTTGGCCGCCTTCAGCAGTCCGATATCCCGCATGGTGCCTTCCGCTGACCGGAACCCGTACAGCCAGTAGGCGCTGACCTCCGCCTTGTCCAGATACTTGAGTTTCGTCTCAAAGGTGCTGGTATTCGTCGGCATCGTCGAGGCAATGCCGGGGATCGGCCGCCGCGGGCAATCCGATTCCCGCGCGGACACGACCTGCTCCGCCAGGAGTGCGAAATTGATCTTCAACGGCACCTTTGTGCCGGCCGTCTTCTTGGGCTCAGTCTGGTTCATCTTGTCCTCAGCCTGAATATCGATGGTTGCCAGCGCCAGCGCCGCCCCTGTGACCGCGAGGGTTGTCATCAGGGATTGCCGCATCAGGCTACGTTGCACTTTCATGTGGTTTCTCCTTTACCCGGGATTTCCTGGATAGCTTCTCGCCGACGACCGCCGTCGGCTTTTCTGACGATTTTATCACCGCTCCTGGGATCGGCAAGCATTGCTCTTGACCGATTGACGGGGGCATCGGGCCGTTTCCGGGTCATGATGTCGGCCAGAATGCCCTGTCTGGCGGCGGGCATTGGCGATCCGCGCAGACCCTCGCCGTTGCGTTCCCCTTCCCCGGCTGTCTTGACCGTTCTCGCCGTCATCGCGGCACCGTGTCAGGCAGACGCAGCCGTCGAATCCGCTCCAGAATCGCCCGGAACAACCGCTTTGGCACGGCAACTTCCGCCATCTGGAAGATCACGTACCGCGCGTGCGTCACGACCTTCGCCCCGATCTTGATGAGCCTCTCCCGCAACGTCGTCAGCGACCAGTGCTTCACCGACCGGGGTAGGGCCAGCCGACGCAGGAAATTGCCCAGGTTGTAGGCCAGGGCAAAGAGCTGGAGCCGGACCTGGTTGTCCACGAAGTCGTGGCAGGACAGCCGTGTCCACTTCACCGCGTTCTTGCCCTCCTTGATCCACTGCTCGGCTGTGCCGCGGCCGTTGTAGAACTTTACCACCTGCCAGGGCTTCCGGCGTAGGTTCGTGACGATGAATCCCACGCGCGGGAACAACTCGCCCTTGTGCCATTCGATCTTCGCCACCACCCGGCGCGGCTTGTCCCAACTACCGGCTTGGTAGAGGAAATCGTGGTACCAAACGATCGGCTTGTTGGGCGGACGGCCCACCGGCCGCGTCAGTAGCGGCTCGATCTCGCGATGCAGCGCCGCGTTGGCCGGAAGGCGGATCGCGTACAGGTAGCGTTCGGCCTCCAGGTACTCGTAGAGTTCCGGCCGGGCGAAGGCCGCGTCGCCCCGGAAGAACCGGCGGATGTCCAGGTCGCGGTAGCGCCAGACGATCGGTTCCAGGACCGAACGCCAATCGTCGGCGCTCGATACGTTACCTTCACGTAGCAACGCCCGCTCCAGGTCGCCGAACTGGTTGAAGCAGAACAGTGGATGATAGCAGGTGCAGCCGAAGTGCCCGTTGTATGCCGAGCCTTCTTGCTCACCATAGGTCTCGCTGACCGAGCTGTCCATGTCGAGGATGATCTCACGGATCGGCTTGCGGTCGTGAACCGTGTCGATCCACCGGCCAGACAGGTCCATCACGGCCGAGAGATTCTCCGACTGCGTGAGCACCTCGGTCTCGAACAGCCCCATCTGACTGGTGGATGCGGCCTGCTTGGTCTTGGCCCGCCCACCAACGACGTGACGGATCGTCGGATCGACGCTGGTCCGGTCCGCGTCGTTCGTGTCTTCGTACCCCGCCAGGCGGCTGAAGACCGACTGCCGCAGCATCGCGACCATCGTGTGTCGGGTGTTCTGGCCAGTGCGCCAATCGTGCAGCAGGCTCTCCGCCATGGTCGTCAGTCCAAGCACGTCGTCGAGTTCCCGGTACGGCAGCAGCCCGGCATCCGAGGTGACCGTCGAGCCGTGGAATTCAAGCTTGAGCGACCCGTCGAAACCCACCCGCAGAGCATCCGTGCTGGCTTCACCCATTGCATCCCTGCCTTCCGCCGTCCGTGGCATCGAGGAAACCCTGTGTTCATGCGGTCAAGCGACGCCTCATTATACATGAATTGTGGTTCCCATCCGGGAAATCCGGGTTATATAGAACCGCTTCCCCTGGATACCCATGGAGGTGATTTTCCCGTGGAAGCAACCAACGTCAAGGCCAAGATCGCGCAGCAGATCCAGCACATGCTGCACAACAGCATTATCAAAGACCGCCGCTTCCTCGACGACGAGCAGCTCATCCGTGCCGAGCAGCTTGCTGTGCTCGAGGAGATCTTCAACGCCAATGTCCGCGATGCTGAGATCAAGGAGCTCAGTTCGCACTTCGCACCAATCCTGCGAGGCGACCATCCTGTTCATCTCGCCATCTGGGGCAAGACAGGCACAGGAAAGACCTTGACCATTCTCTACTTCCTTGCCCTGCTCCAGGCCATGTGCAAGGCCAAGGGGGTCGCGATGAAGCACACTCATCTGGACCTTTCTACGCCCAGGCCATGCTTTCGTGCCCTCAACGATCTTGCCTGCCTGCTCAACGCAAGCAAACGCTACACCAAGGGCATCTCGCTGGAGGAGATGATGCAACGCATCGAGGGAAAGCTCGCACGGTTTGGAGGCTGCTTTGCCCTGTTCATAGATGAGGTCGACAATGTTCGCCGCGACCGAGACGCATTCATGACCTTCTTCGTGCGACGGCTGCCGCAGCGAATCAAAGCCAAGCTGATTCTCGTCTTCGCATCCAACAGACTAGACTGGCCAGCAGACCTCGATCCCCGCGTGAAGTCCTTCCTCAAGCTCAACGAGCTCATCTTCGAGCCCTACGATGCCGTTGACCTTCAACACATCCTGCGCATCCGCGTGGAAAAAGCCCTGAGGCCCAAGGCGCTCAAGCCAGGCGTCATTGAGAAGATCGCTGCCATGGCCAGTCGCGACCACGGGGATGCACGCGAGGCTGTTGCTCTACTTGCCCGCAGCGCCTACCTTGCCGAGAAGGCAGGCAGCAAGGTGACCCTCAACCTCGTGGATGAAGCTGCCTCAGAGCTCGACCGCGACCGCTACCTCATTCTCATTCGTACGGCGCCGTCCCAGCTTCAGGCTGCCATGGCTGCGGTGATCGAGTCGTGCCAGAAGGCCAAGGGGGCGCCGATCGATACTGCCGATGCCTATGACACCTACAGGCGGCTGTGCAACAGGACATCACTCGGGCCCCTGAGCGGTCGTGCCTTCCGTGATCTGCTCACAGAGCTGGACATGTACTCGTTGGTCCATTGCCGAGTCATATCAAGAGGACGCCGTGGCAGGGCACGAGAGATCACCATCGAGTTGCCCGAGGAGCTTGTGGGGAAGATCCGACAAGCTATTTTGATGCACTTCGAGCTGTGGGGGTGATGGACCGGAGCAACGCGGTCGCAGTACATAATGACGGCCACGCCCATCGGCATGCAGTGGGCACCCAGCACCGTGCCCGTCTGCCCCTCACAACACTTGCTCCGCAACCCCACCCACCCCGCCTTCCTGCCTTCCGACCAGCGGCCTCGTCCACCTACCTCGTGCCTCTCCCTCCTCATCCACTTGTCCAGCCTGGGGACTCGGACTGTTGCCGAGCCGCTCTTCGATAGGTGAGAGGGGCGGCTCTGACGTCAGCCGCGATCCCATCTACTCTCAATGCGTGAGATAGATGGGGCGGGAAGCAATGACCCTGTCCCTCCCGGTTCCTCCTCACCCAGATCCAGGGCCACGGTCGCCTCTCCCGCCTCGGCCCACCGCTGCCGCACGATCCATGGACCAGCTCCAGTTCTACGCCATGTCCTGAGAGCTCTCGTGCACGGCGTCTCGGCCAGCCATTCATTGGCCTCGCCTCTTGAGCACGGTGATGTGGACGCCCTGGATCGCCGTCGTTCTCTTGCCGCCGTAATCGGGGAACGCATCGCGGCGGTCGTAGACGAACAGTACCTTGCCCGGCTCGACCTCGCAGATGCCCGTATACCCGAAGCTGCCGCCCCTGTATTCGTAGATCTTCAGCCGGTCGGTCCACTTGTGGCCGTTGCCGTCGGCGCTGAACATGATGCGGTTGCCCGGCCGCCCATAGCTGCACGCCAGCACGCCGTTGCTCATCAGGCACAGGTCGGGGTCCACGCCCCTGACGTCGAGCGTCTTGTACGGTCCCCAGGTCTTCCCACCGTCGGTGGACCGGGCCTGCCACATGCCGTGGCGCATGATGCACAACACGTCGCCGTTAGAGCAGAACGACATGACCGGCTCGACGAAGCCTTCGCCGCCGACATTGGGATCATATGCGATGGTCGATTCCGACCCCCAGGTTCTCCCCTTGTCGGTGGAGTGGTAGCAGATGCATCGGAGCAGCTTGTCGCCCTGGTACCTCGTGTGGGCGCAGGCGATGAGCGAGCCGTCCGGCTTCTCCAACACGCTGCGCCACAGGGCGTGGCTTAGCTGGTCCGACCACTTGGCCGCATTGGCCCTATAGCGGTCCAGCCGCTTCGCGGAGAGGGCGCGGGACGGCTGCTTGGCCGGCCGGTTGAAGACGGCCAGCTCACACGGGCCAAACGTCTTGCCGCCATCCTTCGACACGCACATCTGCCCCAAGAACGTGTCGCCCTCCTTGCGGAACGCGTAGTCGTCGTAGATCAGCACCGTGCCGTCGCGCAGGCAGCCGACCGCCTCGTGGCGATTCACGGGCATTGGCAGATGCGTCCACGTCTTCCCCTTGTCGCTGGATCTGAGGACGACGCGCTCGGCGCCGTCGATGTCGCCGTCCTTGTGAAACGCCAGGTGGATGTCACCGTTCGGCATCCTGAACAGATGCGGCTGCTCATGGGCGCCGAGCTCTGGATGCGCGATGCGGCTACTAATGATGAACGGCTTGCCCACTGTGATGTCGAGCTTCCCCGAGACATCCGTGTGGCGATGCTCTGGAGGCAGCTCGTAGAACGTGCCGTGCCGCCTCGGCCGGGCCACCATGCGCCACCGACGCGCAAGCTGCGCGGCAGTACCCTGAATCCGGATGTCCTTGACCCGCACGAGGCCTTGGCTTGTGCTGAATCCGACTCGCCCGACCCTGCGGGCCACGCCGCTCTTCGAAATGACCAGTTCGTCGTCGAGGTAGACGCGGATCGCCGAGCCAGCGCACTCGACCTTGACGTCGAGCCACTTCCCCTCGGGCCGCTTCACGTTCACGCGCGCCAGCTCGTTCCAGTTCTGGTCCCGGTTCGACCAGCACAGAATCGCCTGCCGGCGGTTGACGTGCACGTACTGGTCGGACACGCTGTCGGAGGAGTGGAAGCGCACCTCGAACGCCCGCACGCCCTTCCCCTTCGGCTCGACGTACACCTTGCAGATCAACACCATGTCGCTTAGAGCCGGCTCGCGCAGGACCGCGCACGGGGCGACGTGGTTCACTCCGTCGAGCACCAGCTCGCCGTCACGGAATGCCACTCCGCTCGCCTGCGGCAGCACCCACGCCTCCGAGGCCGTTGCTCCATTGAGCTCGACAGCGGCCGGCGCCTCGCCGGCGCAGAGGACGGACGCCGCGCCAAGCACCAGAAGCCCGAAGATCATGCTTGCGGGTGCATTGAGCATCACTCTTCTTCCTTACACCGAGGTCTCCCACCTGCCCCTCGTCGGCTGGCTGCCTTGGTCCGGCACACACCGGGGCCTCCCCTCACTCCACCTTCGGCTTCCACGCCAGCGAGTACACTGCCCCACGGATGTCGGTGAGTTGGCGCGGTTCGCCGCCGTCCGTGTCCGTCACAAAGAGCTGGACGTACCTGCCCTGCCAGGAGACGAAAGCGATCTGTCTGCCGTCGGGGCCAAATGTTGCGCGGCCGCAGGGAGTCCGGCGGAAGGTGAGCTGCCGCTGGTTGGTGCCGTCGCTCTCCATGATGTGCAGTTGGGAGACCCCATTCTTCATCGCGACGTAGGCGATACGCTTCCCATCAGGAGAAAGGGAATGGCCGTCGGTGGAGCCGTGCTTGTCGCGCGGGGAGATATAGAAGGTGTCGTAGCTGTTGCCTTCGGTCAGACGTCTGGGCGCGCCCCCGTCGGTGCCTACCCGGTACACATCCCCCCCGCGCCGGATGAAGACAATCGTCTTCCCGTCTGCGGTGAA
>JADHWE010000036.1 GCA_016783675.1 Kiritimatiellia bacterium | reverse complement strand
TGACGCCGCTCTTCGAAAGCGGCGTCAAGCCGACGCACTCCAAAGCGCTTCGCGCCAACACAACAAAAAGGGCGGAGGCGCTTGCGCACCTCCGCCCTGTGGCGGGTAGCATTGGGTGAAAATCCTACAAAGCAATCGCCAGCGACGCCGTCACGCCCTCGTACTTCAGGTCGTTGTCGGCATCGTAGTGCTCCTTCAGACGATAGCCCACCGTGGCGCTGAGGGGGTCGAGATAGAGCGAAAGGCCGGCCTCGACGTTGTAGTGCTCGCCCCAGTCCCAGTCATCATTCAGGTCCACGAACATCCAGGATGCTCCGGCGTACCAACCCAACGGGCTGTCCTCACCGAACGAGTTACCGGCGCCAACGTAGGCCATGGGCCCGTACTTGCGGAACTTCGCACCGCTCGCGGCATCCTCATCTTCGCTGTAACGGAAGCCCACACCCAGATCGATCCAATCCAGGGCAAGGGCCAGAACAGCTTCAGCATCCTGCGTGTTGGCCTCGGAACCATCGTTCCACTCTTCTTCTCCAACGAGCCACATGGCAGAGACCCAGAAGTCGTCGCCGAGATCGAACGATATCGTCGGTCCCAGTGCAAGTCCGTCAGATTCTTGTTCCGCATCGCCCGCAAATTGGAACGACGTGTCCATCTGCCAGATCTTGGCACCAATCTGCATGCCGGCGCTCGCCGACACAACCATAAGGACCGACAAGGTCAGTCCCAACACTACAACTGTCCTGCGCATATAACCCTCCCTGTGGATTTACACTACTGGCATCCCCACCAGCACACTCTCGCCCTTTCATCGATACTAAGACTTTGGCCCTATAGGAACAAGTGGAAATCGCCTGTTTTTACCTATTTAGGCACGGTCGTCAGCGGCAGTCTCATCTCGGCTACTTCCGCCCCGGTCGTCTTGCGACGCAAGCCACGGTGGCGGACGTTGCTCTGTGCGAGGCTGTCGCCCAATACCTCGTATTCCTCCCCATCGAACACCTTGCTCACGAGCGCCAGCTCGGGGAACTCCACGGTCGACGCGAAGAACTGCATGGTCTCGGATCCGAACGGAGCACAGGCCTCGAACTCACCGGGCAGTTCGACGACCTTGTTTACCTTGTCGCTTCCGATCATGTAGTTGAGGTAGAGCGGATCGGGCACCACCCGCGCCCCGTTGGCGAGATGATAGATAAAGCGAAGGTGGCACGGCTTGTTCACGCGGGCATAGAGCGAGATCGCATCCCCATCCGCAAGCGCCAGCCCATCGGCACCACGGTTGGTCCAGACCTCGAGCGAAAGCGCACCACTTACAAGGTCGCGACTGGCAAACACGCGCCGGTCCTTCAGCACTTCCATGAAGTTCTGCGGCTTCAGCTCCAACCCCTCTGCCCCGCTGAGCGCCATCCGGCCATCGGCCGTCGCCACCACTTCGCTTGTCGTGGACCGCGACAGCCGGACGTAGAAATGGACCGCGTCTTTCTTCACAAAATAGCTTCCGGTCAGCAGGTAGTCGGCAGCCCCATCCGCGGCAGCCCGGCGCGCCACGCCGGAACTGTGCGGGCGAAACGCGGTCTCACCCAGCATCAACGGCGTCAGAGCCGTCTTCTCGGCAAGCGCGCTTTCCAGCATGGGACGCAGGCGGCTGCTGAACTGGCTATACTGGTAGGAGTCTTCCAGCATCAACGCATTCACCTGCACGGCCCCTGCTTCCGGCGCACGCTGAGCCAACTTGTCCGCCAGCAATCCCGCCGCCTCGGCCATGGTCTCGGCCTGGCGGTCCCACAGGGCGCGCGACTCGCTGCGCACACTCAGAATCTGTTTCAGTTCGGCGTCCGTGACGCCGGCCTGGCTGCCCAGAAGGTCCTGGATAAGAATAATCTCTTCCAGTTCGCTGACCAGCCGATCGCAGTCCGCGTACGTGCGCCGGGCCAGCCCCACCTGCTTGGCGGCCAGTTGCCTGTTGCCTGCGGCCTGCTGCTGCACCAACAGCTTCATCCTGCTCGCAAACTTCTTGCGATAGTGCGCCGATGCCTCGGCGCGATCCAGGATCGCCAACCCATAGGCGCTACCGCGCCGGCCCATGTACTCTTCGAAACGCAGTCCATCCAGGTTGAGACTGCTCTTCAGGACAGTGTGCGACTTGTACTGATCGACCAACTCTTCATTGCTGTCGACCACGAGCGAGAAGCGGTCCACGATCTCTTCGGATGACACGTTGACCTGCATCGACGCCACAAGACTGCCCGCCGCCGCGTTGCGCGCGTAGGCCTGCTTCTCAGTTTTGGACATGCGCTTGTCATCCGGCGACATGCCAAAGCCGGTCAGGTAGGATGACGGAGGATGCGCGGCGCTCTGGCCGGACGTCTGAACCCAGTCGGGCTGAGCCACCGCCATAGAGGACACACAGACCAGGATGACGGCCGCCAACGCGGATAGCTTCATGACTTGTAGACTTTCTTCATTCAGTGCACGCGCGGGCGCCGTTTCTTCTTCTCCGGTTCCGGCTCCTTGGTCTGCTGCTCCCAAGTGGAGGCCTGTTCTTTCAGCAGTCGCTCAAGATCGCCCTGCTTGCGCGCCTCGGCCGCAGCGGCTGCCTTCTCCGCCAGCGCCCGCTGGCGCGCCTCCTCGGCCAATCGGCGCTCTTCGTCCGGGAACGCCTTCATCGTGGCCGTGCGCCCTTCAAACACGCGCGCCACTCCGGTCCAGCTCCGCACACCGGAGGTCGCCTGGATGGCATGTGTTCCCACGCTCATCTTCTCCCAGCGCAGCGTCTTGCCGGCCGCAAGCGAGTACCCCTTGCCCCCGTTGATCTGGATAACGGCATCCACCGGCGACTTCACTTCCAGCCCGCCGTAGCGCACCCGGGCCGCCTTCGGGGCGGGCTGTGTCACCTTGGGCTTCGGGGCGCTCAATACGGGTCCAAGCATGGACTTCGCGACTGGCGCAGGGGCGGGAGTCCGGGCGGCGGGCTTATCATCGTGAACGAGAAAGATGAACTCCCCGAGCTCGCTCCCGCTGGCCGTGTTCATCGGCCCGAACACCGGGCGGCGTCCGCTGTAGGCAGCGACATCGCCCTTGATCCATCCGGCCAGGTCGGACGCGGCGAAAACACTTTGACGGGGGTACTGCAGGGTCTGCAGGAACTTTTTGGCGAAGATGCTCTGGTCGGGAACCGTCTCCAGGTCCCCACTGGCCACACACCAGCGCGTGGGCTGGCTAATGGCACGCCGGTACCAAGTATTCTGTTTGGTCTCGATGTCAATCCTGCCGCCACGCAGCATGGCGCCGCTGAAACACGAATCGCTCACCACAAGCACGTGCCGCGCCTTCATGGCGTCGGTGTACTCTTTGAGGTTCGAGTTCTGGAGCCAGTCGTTGATGGCCGGCATCCCTCCGGCTTCCTCACGGCCTTCAGAGGGGATCCAGTAGCCCTTCTTCATCAGCTTGTCGTAGTAGCCGTGTCCCGCAAAGTAGATCAGCAGCGAATCGTTCGGGGTCAGCTTGCGCGTCAGCACGCGCAGCTCCCGAATGATACCTTCCAGCGACGCTTGCTCGTCATAGAGCGTGGTAACCGCTTTGAAGCCGTAGCGCGACCGCAACAGCGACGCCACGTTCTGGGCGTCCTCGCGCGCCTGGCGCAGACTGCGCCAGTGCTTGTACCTATTGACGCCTATCACCAGGGCGTGATAGTCCGGCAGTTGCAGGTCCTCGCCCAGGACGTTCCGAATCTTGATCCCGCGATCGGCCCCATCGGCCGTGCCTGCCGCCACGGCAAAGCATAGCAGCAGACCACAAAACACTACTCGCGTCTTCATGACGCTCCTCCATTGACAGATACACTCTCTCTGATCTAAATTACTCCCTCTCCAGCAAAGAGGCAACCCGTAATCACAAGTCCGTTAACGCGGCACGAATAGGCATATATCATGGCCAAAGTCCTGCTCGACGACGTATGGAAGATCTATCCCGGCAACGTGGAAGCTGCCAAGGAGATCAATCTTGAGATCAAGGACCACGAATTCATGGTCCTGGTCGGCCCCTCCGGCTGCGGAAAATCGACCACGCTGCGCATGGTGGCGGGGCTCGAAGAGATTTCGCGCGGCACCATCACGATCGGCGATCGTGTCATCAACGACGTTCCGCCCAAGGATCGTGACATCGCCATGGTATTCCAGAACTACGCGCTCTACCCACACATGACCGTGTATAACAACCTCGCTTTCGGTCTCAAGCTGCGCAAGTACAAGAAAGCCGAGATCGATAAGCGTGTACGCGAAGCGGCGGATATCCTGGATATCGCAGAACTACTCGAGCGTCGCCCCAAGGCCCTGTCCGGCGGGCAGCGCCAGCGTGTGGCCGTCGGGCGCGCCATTGTGCGCAAGCCGTCCGCGTTCCTTTTTGATGAACCGCTCTCCAATCTGGACGCCAAAATGCGCGTTCAGATGCGCGTGGAAATCGGGCGCCTACACCACCAACTCGACACGACGATGATCTACGTCACACATGACCAGACTGAAGCAATGACCATGGGTGACCGCATCACGGTCATGAAAGACGGACTCATCCAGCAGGTAGCCGAACCGACGGTGCTGTACGATAACCCGGCCAATCGCTTCGTAGCCGGCTTCATCGGAACACCGCCCATGAACTTCTATGAAGGCCACATCGCTCGCGAGAACGGTGGACTGGTTTTCAACGAGGGCGGCTTTGCCATTCCGGTGCCGACACAGTGGCAGGATGCACTGGGCGCCTATGCCGACAAGCCCATCGTCTTTGGAGCACGGCCCGAGGATGTCGGATCCGCACAGGCAGAGCAAGTCGAGGGAGCCCCGCGCATTCGCGCCAAGGTCGACGTAGTCGAGCCGATGGGTTCGGAGACCTACTGCCACCTGAACACGGGCAAGACCACCTTCATCTCGCGCATGGATGCCCATCGCGAGTGCGCCGTGGGCGAAGAGATGGACCTCGCCGTCTACCTCGGCAAGTCCCACTTCTTCGATCCCGAGACCGATAAGACCGTCGACCTGCCGCGCGACTAAGCGCGGTAGCTTCTGCCTTCGCGGTAGCTGGCCCAGGCGCTTTCGAACCAGAGGTCGCTTTCGGGGATGGGGCGACATGGGACCCAGCGGTTGCGGGTCCTGCCTTCCTCTGTCACAACGCTCTCGAAATAGTTATTCGCCATGACGCGTGGGGCATCGACATCTTCGCCGCACATCGCGCCCTTATAGTAGGTCTGCTTGTCACGGCCCGTATTGATCGACGTGCCCATCTTGAGCCCCTCGGTCACAATCAGGACATCTTCGATGCCCTGGTTGCAGAGCTGAACGGCGGCGTTCAGTCCGGCCGCCCCGCTACCCACCACGAGCGTGTGGACCTGGGTGACGGGCAGGTTGGTGTCTTTCGATACTTTGATACTGTGCGTTTCATTGATCTCTTCCTTTTCGCTGCATCTTGTTAGAACGGCTCGCTCGGAGAGCTCGCCCTACCCGATCGAGGGTGAGGTAGGGCGAGCTCTCCGAGCGAGCCGTATCGATGTTCCCTACAGCCGCTGCACCGTAAATCCACCATCCACCATCACCACCTGACCGGTCGAATAGGCCAGGTCGCCACGCGCCAGCATGGCGGCCGCTTTGCCGATATCTTCGGGCAGGCCCCAGCGGCTCTGCGGCAGGATGTCGCCTTCGAAAATGAGGGTGTCGTATTTCTCTGTCACCGCCGCGGTCATGTCGGTCTTGATGATGCCCGGACGGATCTCGTAGGCGGGGATATCATACTCGCCCATGCGCGCGGCGTAGAGCTGCGTGGCCATGCTGATGCCGGCTTTGGAGATGCAGTAGTCGCCGCGGCTGGGCGACGCAACCGTCGCCGACATCGACGAGATGTTAATGATGCATCCGCCAAACGCCGCGTCGGCCTGCTTCTGCTCGACCATCCAGTTGGCCACCGCCTGCGTCAGGAAGTAGGGTCCCTTCAGGTTGATACCGATCAGGCGGTCGAAGCTCTCCTCGGACGCTTCCAGTATATCCGCGCGCACCTTCGGGGCCACGCCCGCGTTGTTGACCAGCACATTGAGCCGGCCGAATCGGGCACGGATTGCCTCCAGCATCTCCGCCCGCGCCGCCGCACTCGCTACGTCGGCGCGACAGTAGAGCACCTCGGCACCCAGCGCCTCCAACCCTTTCAATGCGTCGGTCACGACCGATTCCTCGTGGATGTCGCACACCACGATGTCGCATCCGTCCTTGGCCAGCGCGCAGGCAATGCCATACCCGATGCCTCGGCCTGCACCTGTAACTAAAGCTACTTTCTTCATCCTCAGCTCCCTTTCCTAGACCAGATTTTCTACATCCACCCAGGCGCGCTTCTCGTTCGACTCCATGCTCCGTTCGGCGAGCTGCACGCCCTTGGCGCCTTCCAGCAGCGTCCAGCGGAACGGCTCGTCGAGAACGACGTGACGCAGGAAGAGCTCCCACTGCACTTTGAATGCGTTTTCGTATACGCATGCATCCGGAACTTCGGTCCACTGGTCGAAGTAACTCACAGGATTATCGACATCCGGATTCCATACCGCCTTCGGCGTGGCGCTGTGTGGCTGGATGAGACACTTGCGCAATCCGACCACGGCTGACCCCTCGGTACCGTCCACCTGCATGCAGAGCAGGTCATCGCGACGCACACGAACGGTCCAGCTCGAGTTGAAGTGACAGATGACCCCGTTATCGAGTTCGAACGTGGCGTAGGCCGCATCATCCGCCGTACAGGTATAGGCGTTGCCCGACTCGTCTATCCGCTCGTCGAGGTGCGTGGCCTGGCGGCAAGAGACCGCCTTCACGTTGCCGAACAGGTTGTCGATTACGTAGCGCCAGTGACAGTGCATATCGAGCACCATGCCGCCACCATCTTCGGCACGGTAGTTCCAGCTCGGACGCTGTGTGGGCTGATCCGCCACTTTGCCGTCGAAGACCCAGTAGCCGAACTCGCCCCGTACGGAGAGGATCTTGCCGAAGAAGCCCTGGTCCTTCAGCATCTGGAACTTGCGCAGTCCCGGCAACCAGAGCTTGTCCTGCACCACGCCGTTTTTCAGACCGGCCTCACGGCAGATCCTGTAGAGGTAAACCGCGTCCTCCACATGGGCGGCGGTCGGCTTCTCGCAGTAGATTGCTTTGCCTGCCGCAACGGCTTTCTCCACGAAGGGCTTGCGCAACAGCGTGCTCGAGGCATCAAAGAAGACCTCATAGTCCGGATCCGCCAACACGGCATCCAGATCCGTCGAATATTTCTCCACGCCGTATCGGGCCGACAGCGCCTTGAGCTTGTTCTCGTTGCGGCCGGTCAGGATCGGGTCCGGCATGATGACCTCGTCATCGCTCACCTTGATCCCGCCCTGCTCTATGATCGCCAGGATCGACCTCTCGAGATGCTGATTGGTTCCCATGCGCCCGGTCACACCATTTAGAATTATTCCTACCTTGTGCTGTTTCATTGGCTTCTCTCCTGTATCTTGTGGGCGGCCTACGGCCGCATTCCAAGAGGATTAACGTGTACGAGTACGTATAGAAGTACGGATCAGTCCCTCCGTACTCGTACACGTACTCTTACACGTGGATCCTTGCCCCGCTTCCTACACCACTTGCGGATACACCGCCCCTTCCGGCAACGCCGGTACATCCTTGCCCGCCACCGGCAGCGTGCCGGCCAGTTCTTCCTTCCAGTGCGCCACATCGCCGGCGGGGCCGTAGACATAGATGAATGTCAGCGGCGTATCGCCCTTGTTGCTGAGCTGGTGATAGACACCCGACGGGATGTAGACCGCCTGGCCGGTCACGAGATCCTGCACCTCATCACCGAGACACATCTCGCCGGTGCCGGAGACGACGTAGTAGACTTCTTCCTGCTCCTGGTTGTGCCAGGGCACCTGCCCGCCGTTCGGATCCAGCGTCACAAACCCCATACTGAATGCGGTCGCCTGGATCGGCGCCGCACCGCACACCAGGTTCTGCGTCCGTCTGCGCGCCGGGTAGGTGCGGCCTTCTATCTTGTTTAAGTCTGATATGATCATGGTCCTGCCCTCCTTAGAAGAATCGGTAGTACTCCCCTGCCCCCATCCGCCCCACGAGCAGCGCGGCCTCGCGGATATGGTAGTCGCCCCACATGGAGGACTCGCCGCAGGGAACCTTTTGCCCGGCCGGGATGTGATCCCAGCCGTTGGGGCGATGGTAGACCGAGTGAAGCAGCAGCCCCTGGTGAGATGGATCCACGCTCAGGTAGGGCTCCTCGAGCAGTCGACTTATCACCGTGAGACCTGCCTGCGTGTATTTCTCGCCGGCCTCTTCGCCCAGCACGCGCCCCAGCCGCAACAGTCCCTGCGCGGCGATCGCGGAGGCCGAACTGTCAACCGGCTCGTGCTCGTTGAACGGATCAGCGGGACGATCCAGGTAGTCGCCCATCTGCGCCAGGCCCGGCGCGCCGGTATCCCAGTACGAGACACCATCGGCCGGTGTATTCTCGATATAGAAGTCGCACGTCGCCGTGGCGGCCTTGAGCATCATCTCGCGCACGGCTTCGCGTCCACCACAGGGGAGCGGCTCATCCGCGGACAGCGTATCGAGGAACTCGAGTTGTTCGGCGAACCCGAGCATGACCCAGGCATGCCCGCGCGTCCATGTGCTGAACGGCGAGTAGCCCTGCTGTGAGCTTGGACACCGGAAATTGCCGTCGTTCAAGTTGAAGATCGCCTCGTGTGCGGCCCGCCCATGCACGTCATAGGCATCGCGCCCTTCACTGTAGTAGACGATGAATCTTGCTGTCGTGGCGGCATGCTTGACCAGGCGTTCGGCCAGCGACAGGTGTACATCGTTCTCACCGCAATAGGTGTGCCCCAGCCGATGCGACAGCGCGAGAGCGCGCATCGAGCGGATCGTGTCTGCAAAAAGCGAGTGCGGACCGTTGAACGAGTAGACGTAGCCCAAGCCGTCCGGCAGCTCCGTCCAGCGCCGTGCCTGCACGGCGCCCGAGCTCTTGAGCGCGATCTCGTAGAACCGGCGTTCCCATTCGTTCTCCTGCAACACCCCTTCGTTCATCAGGCGCAGCAGGTTGCCGTAGGTGCTCACGTTGTTGAACCCGTGGTCGTGCACGCCGAAATGCGTGACGTGCGGCGCCATGTGTTCGACCGTGTTGCGGCGGCCACTCTCCAGGAATGCCTCGTCGCCGGTCGCATCGAACTGGAGGATCGATGCCCCGTACTGGAATCCCTGCGTCCACTCGGTCCAACCACGCGTGGTGTACGTCCCCTCCACCGTGAATACCGGCGCGCCCTTGTCCGTATCATACTCCGACTCGATCGCCCGAATCTTCGCGCCCGACACTTCCCAGAACCGCGCCAGCTTCTCCTTCAGCCCTTCGGCTGTAATGCTCGTGTCTATCTTCATTATTGTATTGCCCCTTATTGTCGCACTCCAAACCCGTCCGTGAAATGCTCATCCTCCACAAGCTATAGCAGAATCATTTACAGCAACATCATTCTTGATGATCGAAATGATTCTGCTGTAAATGATTCTGCCATTCCCCCACAGACGACGAGCATCCGTGTTCTTCAGTGTTGTATTCTAAAACCGCTTATCCTTCTTCAACTGCTGCAGAATGATGCGGCAGTCTTCGATGGCTTCGAAGGTGTGCTCGAGGAGGGCATCGAACTGAATGCAGTCGCCAGCTTTCAGCACATGCACCTCGTTGGGCAGAATGAAGCGGATCGATCCTTCAAGGACCCAGCAGATCTCGTAATCGTCCTGGTGGATCTCCGGTCGCGAAATCGTGGCGCCTGCTTTCGCTTCGCCGTAGAGGCAGCGCGCATTGGCGTAGGAGATACCCCGGAACTTGAATCCCCCCGAATCGTGCTGCTCCTCGTGTGCCACGTGAGCCGTCCGAAACTCGGCGAGTGACAGCAGGTCGGCCGCATTCACGCCGAAAGCCCGGCCCAACTTGAAGAGCGTTGGCAGCTCGGCCATGCTCAGGTTGCGCTCCAGCTTAGAGATGACGGCTGCGGAAACCCCGGTCTTCCCGGCCAGCTCCCCGATTGTCCACCCTTCACGCCGACGCAGTTCCCGCACGACGGAAAAGTCATACATTGCCGCCGAACCGGCCTCAATGGAGCGCTCTATAGCCATAAATCTTTCTTCTGCAGTTAAATACTGAATGTAATATATCTCCGAAGAATATCCAAGGCAACACTTTTCTTTGCAGGTAGGCATGTAACGCCCGATGAGGGCATCCTGTCTACAAGATCGCTGTTGCTGTAGGCCGGGTGCCACACCCGGCGGAAAGGTACTGGGCATCTCGGCCTACGCGTATAATGGTGAAATCTTCTAGCTTACGCGCCTTGAAATACGGTATTATTGTGGACCAGTTTAGGGGATTATATATGTCTGGAGCACGCACCTACTTACTTCTTCTGCTTGGTATTGTGGCCCTCGTTGGGGCCAGCGGAGGACTGGGTTATTACTTCTTTGCCATCCTGCCCGAAAAGCAGGCGGAAGCCCCTGCCCCCGAGAATGTCCTTCTTGACGCCCTCCGTGAGGACGGATCTGAAGCCGCCGCCCCGAAGGGGCGCGCTGGTGAGCAGCCCGGCGGTCCGGACGATACCGAAGCGGACACAGCGCCGGCCTGGTCGATCGGTCCCAGCGCCCGCGAGAGCCGTTTCGGCTTCAAAGCGCCTGCCTCGCCGCCCCCGATTATGGCGGTTGCGGCCAGCACGATTGTCATGGATCTTCCGCAGAACGTGGAACGTCGCCGTAGCGCCGGTGCGCCAATGGACCTGCCGCCGCTCTACTTTGAAGAGCTCTGCGAAGACTACCTGGGCGAATTCGATCTCGCCGCCAACGGGGCTGCGCTCGACATACTGCCGGGTGGTGGACAGGTGGCGCTACGGATTGAGCGCCAGCACATCGATCTGACCGTGAGCGAGAACGTCGAATGTGGCGCCCACGACAGCAAGAAGAAGATCGACGACCTGGAGTGCATGCTGGATGTGTCGTTGCGGCTCGTGGGCAGCGGACCGTTCGGTGGCGCGCCGAGGGGCGGCGGCGACTCTGACACCGAGGGCGACCGGTTCGATCGCTGGCACAACGGTGGCGCGTTCCCGCAAGACACGCAAAGCCGCCGCGCGGCGAAGAAGGCAGCCCGCGCTACATCGCTGGATGCCCAGACCCACTACGCCATGGGCACCGACCCGGCGCTCTGGTTCACGGACGTCAACGGCTACCCGATCGTCCAGTACCCCGACGTCTTTCCCGGCATCAACCTGGACTGCTACGCGGAGCGTAACCGTTTGGAGTTCATCTACACGGTAGGCCCTGACGGAGATCCCTCTGCGCTCCAGATGGCATTCGACGGTGCCGAGCTGGCATCCATCGATATGTTCGGCAACATGATTGCCGAGCTGGACGGCGGCAAGATTGTCCAGCATGCGCCACGCGCGTACCGCATCGACGAAGGGCATATCCCGGTTCCCATCAATGCCCGTTTCCAGCAGCAGGGCCCGGCCATACGGTTGGATCTGCCGGCGACCGCCCATTCGATTTCCAATCCGCCGCCCACCGGCCCGCAGCTCGGAACGCTGTCCTATCTCGGTGGCGAGGCCAATGATACGGCTTTCACCGTCGCCGTTGACCACAAGGGCTTTACCTACGTCGCCGGGGAGACGGCCTCGCGGCGTTTTGCGGGCAAGACACCCGACCCGAAGCGTTTTGCGAAGGATGTCGACGTGTTCATCACCAAGTACCGCAACGTAGACGGCCACCCGGTCTTCACGACCTTCCTCGGTGGCTCCGCGGAAGACCGCGCCCTGGCCATGGTTGTGTCCGCTGACGGCAGCATCGCTCTCTGCGGCGAGACGCTGTCACGCGACTTCCCGCTCGTGGATGCACCTGAGGCGCTCCCGACAGGACAGAACTGGGACGCGTTCCTCACGCGCCTCGATCCCTCGGGCCAGATCATTCTCTCCACCCGTCTTGGCGGCAGCGGCGACGATCATGCGCACGGTCTTGCCCTGGCTTCGGACGGAAGCGTGATCCTGGCCGGCGACACGTCGTCGGATGACTTCATCGGCCTCAAAACGATCGGCACATGCGGCGGGCGCGATGCGTTCGTGCTGCGGTCTACGGGCGGCGAGCCGCCCAAGGGCGCTCGCATCGGCGGCAGCGGCGACGACGCAGCCTACGGGATGGCGCTCGGAGGCAAAGACCGCATTGTTCTGGCCGGTGAGACCTCCTCCGCCGACTTCCCTGTCAAGGACGCCTGGCAGAACGAGCTGGGCGGCGAGATTGACGGGTTTGTCGTCGTGCTCGATGCCGCAGGACTGGCCCTGAGCTTCGCCTCCTATGTCGGCGCCGAGAACGATGACCGGGCCTACGGGGTTGCCATGGACAGTGCGGGGTACACCTACGTGGCCGGAGAGACCGCCTCGCTCGACCTGACGACGGTCAACCCGGCGCAGGACGCCTTTGGCGGCGGCATGTGGGATGCGTTCCTCTGCAAGTTCGAGCCCGAACAGATGCAGCCGATCTTCGTGACCTATTTCGGCGGCACCGGTGATGATCGCGCCTTCGTTGTGGTGCCCAGTGCCATCGGCGAGGCCACGCTTGCCGGCGAGACCTCCTCCACCAACCTGCCCGTTCAGGACGCCGTGCAGGAGACACACGGTGGCGGACGCTGGGACGGGTTCGGCGTGACATTCGGTGTGGGTGGCTCCAACATCGTCACCTGCACCTACCTCGGCGGCGACCAGGCCGACCATATCTACGCTGCCGCCATGGAAGCGGGGCGCCTGTTCCACGTGTCGGGCCAGACGGCCTCCACCAATCTCGTTGCGGCCAATGCCATCCAGACCCGCCATGCCGGCGGCGAAACCGATGGTCTGCTGGCCACGATCTCTCCGCCCCCGAATCCCGGGCCGGACCTGGCATGGGTGCCCGGCGACAGCCAGCCCGGCGGACCTGAATACGGGTTCTACATGGCGCGCTTCGAGACGATGAACGACGAATTCGTCCGTTTCCTTAACGACGCCCAAGCCCACACCAACGATAATCGCGGCACCAACCTCTATTTCGATGCCACCGGCAACGTCTGGTTCAACCCGGAGATGGAACCGGATCGCGACGAAGTGTTCGCACTGACCAAGAGCCGCATCGAGTACCATCCGGACTACCCCGTCGGGAGCCGCTACAACGTCACCCCGCGCGTGTCCCGGACGGGAGGCCCCTACACGAATCATCCGACGGTTGGCGTCTCCTGGTTCGGAGCGGTCAAGTACTGCAACTGGCTCACGATCGACACGGGACGCGGAGCTGGCCAGCGCTGCTTCCGCGAAGGAACCAATACGCTCGACTGGGCTCCGGTGACCTGCGCCCCCACCAACTGGGCGCGCGGCATCTTCACCGTGGACGAGCGCGCCGACCTGCTCGACCTCAGTGGTTTCCGCCTGCCGATGGACAATTGTGCTGTCTCCACGGCGTGGGACCGGGTCTACTTGCTCGTATCGAACAAAGAGTTCGTCGACTTCCTGAACGGCATCGAGCTGCCTGCAGCGGACTCGCGTAACGCGAACGTGCTTGTCGACAGTGAAGGCCATGCCTGGTTCAACGCCGCCATGCATCCGGGCCGCGATGAACTGTTCAAACGCTCCGTCAGCCGGATCGACTTCAACGCTTTGCAGCCGCGGGGGGCTCGTTTCAGTGTCCCGCCCTACGATGCGGCGCGGCCCGTGGGCGGCGTGTCGCCATTTGGGGCCATGAAGTACTGCAACTGGCTATCACTGCGTGACGGCATGCCCGAGGAGGAACTGGCCTACCGTGAGGGTTCGTGGCAGGAGGATTGGGCCCCGGCCACCTGCGGCATCATGCAGTGGCGTGACAACCGGTTCAGCAAGGATGACTACAAGCGCTGGACCGATGCCACCAAAGGGTATCGACTCCCCATCAAGACCGTGGAGCCGGAAGAGAAACCCGACCACAACACCTTCCGCGGCATGAAGAGCTGGCCCAACCCGTTCAACGAGTTCTATGCCGCCGCGTCCTGGAACGGCAAGTCGAACACGCTTTACGGTTTCGGGCGCGACATCTCGGATCCCCTGGGCGCCAACTTCCTGGGTGCCCTTGGCGGCAATGCGCAGGACACGATGCCGGTCGGCTACTTTGACGGCGAGAAGCGCAACGGCTACAAACGCACACGCACCAACGAGAACGCCTACGGGATCTTCGACCTGAGCGGCAACGTGACCGAGTGGATGCTCGACCCCGGCCTGGCCGGCTCGTCGACCAACCGCGCCGCCTACGGCGGGTCCTGGCGTTTTGCGCTACCCACGCTCACCGAGCGCAGGTATACGCCGCCCCACTTCACCGACGGCTTTGGCGGCTTCCGCCCTGTCGTCAGCGGCGGCACACCTCCGGTCTCCCCGTACGTGATCCGCATCCCCTACCGTCTCTGCCTCTGCCCCTGTGGCATTGGAGAGGACGAGGGAAAGCACGTCATCGGGCGCAAGCCGGGCAGAAGACTCCCCCCGCCGGACGATGATGACGATGATGATGACACCTTCTACAGCGACGATGATGATGACGACGATGACGATGACGACGACGATGACGATGACGACGACGATGACGAAGGGGAAGAGTCGCCAAGCGGAGTCTAGTACATCGTTTCGTAAGCTGAGCGCCACCCCTGGTATGCAACGTCCTCCACCCTCATCGGGAAAGGGGCTCAGCGTCACCCCACCATGACCTCAGCCACAAAGATCAGAGATGTTCTGCCCGCCGTTGCAGTGATGCTGGTACTGTCGCTCCTGGCCGCCAGTGGCGCAGGGATACACGGGTGGACGCTTGCCGGTGCAGCAGTGCTGCTCGCATGGACAGCCGCCATGACAGGCCTTTCCCCCGGCCACGCAGACAACACCCCCATCCCCACCTGGCAGCGGATCGAATGGGTCTATCTCGCCGTATTGCTCTTCCTTTCCCTCATGCTTATTCCCCTCCCCTTAGGCGCCACGACACTGACCGGCTTTCGAAGGTTTGCGGAGAACAAGGTCGCTGCAACCCGTCTGCGGCAAGCAGCGGCCCTCGACATCATTGATCTACCCGCTCTCCTCTTCAGCACCACGCGCAATCGAGCCGGAACGCTACGGGTACTGGCGATATGCATTGGGGGATTCAGTTGCGCACTCCTGTCGCGCCGTATGCCGCCACCGGTCCGCCATTTTCTGCTGCGGGCTCTCGTTCTCGGCGGCGCCGTTGTTGCATGGTTGGGAACCGTTTCCCTCCTCTTTTTCCCACAAGGTGACACGCTGTGGTGGACCATCAGTATCCCGCACACTCTACCCGGCCCAGCGGCCTGCTTCATTAATCAGAATCATTTCGGCGCGTTCACAGCCATGCTGTGTCCATGCGCGATTGTGCTGGCGGCCGATGACATGCGCAAACGGCGTTGGCTGGCGGCCATCCTCATGACCCTGTGCACCGTGCTGCTCGCTGTGTCGGTGCCTGTAAGCGAGGCCCGCGGTGCCTTGCTGGCAGGGGCATCGGCTCTCATCGTACTGCCCGTCTTCAGCCTGGCCCGCGGACACCGGCGCCAGGCGTTCTGGACCCTCCTGCCGATACTGGTCCTGCTTGTTACGGTCGGCCTTCTGATCGCGCCCCATAAAAAGGACAGCATGGGGGAACTTCTTCGGCCGACTGAGAGTGCGAGTCTACAGCGCCGCGTACAGGTGTGGCACGAGTGCCTTGTCAACTGGACCCACCGCCCGGTGGTTGGCAACGGCCCCAACAGTTTCCATACCTCCTATCCGATGTGGCGCCATAGTTCCACATCGGGACACCGCACACATGCGGAGAACATGTACGTCGAAGTCCTGTTCGACAGTGGCGTCGCGGGAACAGCGATAGCCCTCTGGGCCATCGCGGTATTGGCGGCAAGGATGAAGCGCACTCGAGCCAGTGGGGCCTGCGAGCCGTCTGTTTACTACGCGGTGGCGGGGGCCCTCGTGGTGGCAGGAGTGAACGCACTGGTCGAGTTCGCGATATATGTCCCCCTCTATGCCTTTACACTGGCTACGCTTATCGGTCTCGTTCTCCCTTCTCCCGAAGAGAGCCGACGTCCCATCGCGGAGCTGACGGGGGCTATCCTTTCCCTCGTGGTGGCCTTTACCGCTCCCGTGCTCTACAGTCGTGATTCCATCCGCGCGATCCCAGGAGCCAACGTTGACGACCTGGCCCGCTCCATCGTCTGGGCCCCGACATCGCAGCATGCATGGTACTATGCGGGTCGGCAGATGATGCGCAGCAAGGACAAGCCGGTGCGACGCATGGGCGAGCGTTTCATGACGCAGTCGATGGAGTATGACCCCAAGAACTACCGGCACTGGAGGAAGCTGGGCGAGCTGCGCTGGAAGCTGAAGGATCGTGACGGCGCGCGCGAAGCCTATGAGCGGGCTCACGAGCTGCGCGAATGGGTTAAGACGCCCCCATACATGAGGGAGGACGCATGAACCAGATCGTTATTGGTGCGGCGATTCCTTATCTCGTGAGCGCCGTTATCTACCTCTTCCGCCAAGGACGGGCCTCAATGACGCTCCTGGTTATTGGCCCGCTGGCCATGGCGGCGTGCGCCGTCTGGGCCGTGGTTCCGGATATACCCCGTGCGCTTCGAATGGATGGGCTCTATCACAAGATGGCGAACGACCCGCGCTGCAACATCTTCTTCATGCACTACACGATCGACAAGCTGGAGACCGATTCGATTCTCTACCTGGTCGCCTTCGTCCTGATGGCTCTCTCGGTTTTCGCCGTAGCCTGGCGCGAGGTATGGCTGACGGAACGTGAGCGGGAGGCAGCGCCATGATGCACTCCACGCTCCACTTCTCGCTGGGAATGGTTGTCGGGACAGCATTGACCTATCGTCCCCTGCTGGACGCCTGGCGTCGCAAGGCGGCGCTTGCCCCGCACCTGCGCCGCTGGCTTATCGTGGCCTATGGCCTGGGAGTCTACGCGATCGTCCCAAACCTGCTGCGACGCGCCGGCGTTCCACACGACCTCTGCGAAGCGTGGTTCATGAACATCTTCCTGCTCTCCTCCGCCCTGAACAGATCTATACAGGGCAGCGCCCTCTACGGCCCGTTTGTCATGGGAATCCTCGTCACCGCCCAGTACGCCGTCCTCCTCCGAGCGATCCACCGTTCCGCACCACCCGCCTGAAGTCTTTACAACTAAGGGCTTGCACTCTCCCCCCCGGAGAGCATACTTAACATCAAGGGGAGGCTGGAACACAACGACGGGGAATCGGAGTTGCCCCGAAAAGCTCCCCGATGACCCGTTTGACGGGGGGGATGATGAGACGGGCAGTACTCATCGCGCTTGCGTGTTGGTCGCTCTGCCGGATGGCACCTGGCCAGCCACCCGGGCCGGAATCCATCATTCTCCCCACACCCGACACCTATCCACACGGCATAACGTCCGACGGCACCAACCTCTGGCTAACCAATTACAGTACGGACACCCTTTACCGCCTGGACCCCACGGACGGCACTGTCCTGGGCACGTTTCCTCTCGACGTCAACCCGAGTAGTCCGCGCGGATTGGCGTGGGACGGCCAATACCTGTGGGTGGCCACATCTTCCTGGATACGCCAGATCGATCCGGAAACGGGACTGGAGATCAGCTTCTGGGGGGGGTTCGACACCAACCAGCAGGGGGTTGCCTTTGATGGCACCAACCTGTGGGTGGCCTCATTGAACACCGGCAATATCAGTTGTATTGATCCTGTAAGCGGAACCGTGTTGTCCCAGATTCCCTCGCCGGCCACGAGTCCCAGGGGCATCGAGTACCGCAACGGCCGGTTGTGGCATGCCGACTCTTACCAGGACAGGATATACGAGATTGATCCGGCTACGGGAGACGTTCTGGGGTCATTCCTGATGCCACGCAGCGGCGCACGTGGACTGGCATGGCATGGCGACCGGTTCTGGATGGTCGACAAGGATGCCGCACAGATCATCGGATTCCCGACGGCCCGGAGCGGACCCCATACGATTACCGCCGGCTATGTTTCGCAAGGGACGACCATGTGCGTCTTCACCAACACCTCAGGCAGTGCCTACACCAACACACATGTCTACATGGCCCTGGCGCAGTCAGACACCGGATCCCAGATCCTCAGCCGACGCTTTTTCGTCAACGGCATCGAGCATGTGCCACTGAGTCTGGACCCAGATGAGTTCGGCCAGGTAACGGCCGACATGTTCATCGGAACCGTGGCGCCCGGCGCCGTCATTACGACCAGTGTTGAGCACATCGCCCGCCTCTGGAACTGGACCGTTGACGTGCACCTCGAGCAGGTGGGAAGCCGAGACACCATTGACCCTGCCATAACGAACCTGTACGCACGTGATGAAGTGATGTACGGCATCCACACCCCGTACATCCAGGCGGAGGCCGAGGTGGCCGTGGGTACTGAGAGCAACATATTCACCATGGCGCACCGCATCCATGACCATGTCATCGAAAGCACCACATATGATGTCGACGCCGGCTGGAGCGATGCCGTCACGGTATTGCAGCAGGGCTACGCTAGCTGCTCGGGATACGCATATTCCATGATTGCCCTCTGCCGCGCACGCGGCATCCCCGCCCGCTTTGCGGGTGGCAGCGAATGCCGCAGTTTCGAGGCAGGCAGTCTTGATACGCTCCACCACCGTTGGGTCGAAGTCTTTATACCCGGTTACGGATGGGTTCCCTTCGATCCCACGCATGATGACTGGTCCGACGAAGGTCAAGGTCTGCGATGGCGCGAGGTGGGAGGGCAACAACGTGCGATCATCTTGCGGCGAGGGGGCGGGCCCAACGTGATGGGATGGCAGTATGTTGGTCGGGCCGAGCACGATGGAGGAGGAATCGACGAGGCCCGGTCCTCGTCATGGATCGGTATGCCATGGACGGACGATGGCGATCTCGACGGCGACGGGGTCAGCAACATCGATGACGCCTTTGCCTATGACCGGGCCGCTTCGGCCGACACGGATGGCGACGGGATGCCGGACGACTGGAACTCGGGATACACGGCCGGCCATTCGACCAGCGTTCCTCCCCTGCTTGCAGACGATAATGACGACAACGATGCGCTAACGGATGAAGAGGAAGCCATCGCCGGGACTGACCCCGCCGACGCAAACTCCACCCTTGCCATCCGGGGCATGGAGGTCGCCGGCAACAACCTGGAGCTCTACTGGCCGAGTGCCAGTGGCCGCGTCTACGCAGTATGGGCCAGCACGAACATCGGGGACTCATCGGTCTGCGAGCATGCAGACATTCCCGCGAATCCACCGCTCAACACCTACACAACCGCCATCCCCGTGGTGCAGCAGTTCTACCGGGTGCATGTGGCACTGGCGCCCTGATCCACGGCCAGCCCCATTCAACAACTTTGCACAAGGGCGCGATATTGGGCCATGTTGACTTGAGAATGCTCACGGTGTCACAATATTTGACACTCCTTTGGGCCCTCAGACTGACGCAGCGCTCGCGTGGCTGAGAGCATCCCCTCCAGAACAGCCTGAATGTGGCCGTTTTCTACCCGTTTCCCTCATCCATTGGGCCTACATGCGCCGAATGGCGTCTCTATGGCATGGAAGCTGCTATTTATACGGGTCAAAGCTCTGCACGGTGGATATGGGATGGCAGAAAATCGGACAATTCAGACAGCACTACTTGCCAGCCTGCTCTGTGGCATGGCGATGGCCGCACCCCCGTCGCCGGAATCGGTGATGTACTCCAGCCCCGGAACCTATCCGCACGGCATCGCCTCTGACGGCACCAATCTCTGGGCTGTCTCCAGAACCACCGGCAAGATTAGCTGTGTCGACCCCATCGCCGGTATCGTCCTGCAGCAGTTCGCCTCCCCCGCCAGCTCACCCCGCGGGCTTGAGTATCGCAACGGGAAGCTGTGGCATGTCGACTCCTACCAGGATCGCATTTACGAGGTGTGGACCAGCGAGACCAT
This sequence comes from Kiritimatiellia bacterium, assembly GCA_016783675.1. Classification (GTDB taxonomy): domain Bacteria; phylum Verrucomicrobiota; class Kiritimatiellia; order UBA8416; family JABMPJ01; genus JABMPJ01. The sequence goes on along the minus strand of JADHWE010000036.1, from coordinate 9,375 downwards.
CGGCGGCACCCCGGTTTGCCAATGTGCCGACATCGCCGCAACCCCTCCGCTCAACACCTACGTAACCGCCATGCCCGCAGCACAGCAGTTCTACCGCATACACGTGGAGGTGGCGCCATGAAGAACGACCGTACGCTTGCTCTCAAGGTAATTCGACGCTACAGTACCGTGCCAACAGCTGCACGGGGTCGAGAGTCTATGTGTCGCCAAGGTATTTCGAGCCTGCTACTCACTGTTCTGATAGGCGCCCTCGCGGCGGGCTGCGGTACAACCAGGCAGCGTGTGCCAGGCTTGGCCTGCACCGCGCTCGACCCGAAACTGCGCCTGACCCAGGGATTCGTCGCGCACGGGGAGTCGCTGACATCGGCCCGCATTCTCGTTAAGACCCTCAACCGCAAGTGGCGGCGGTCTGAAGCCATCACGCTTACACTCCTCGACAGCAAGAACCGGGAGATTGCCCGGGCCACGCAACCCGTGGAGATGGGGTATCGTGGTTGGGTTGAATTCGACTTCCCCGCCCCTGGCGTAGAGCTCTGCAGAGGCGAACGGTACTTCCTGCGGGCCGTCGGCAGCCGCAACCTGCCCTTCGGATGGTACCACCGGCAGAACTTCTATACCGAGGGCATCGCCTACCAGAACGGCGTTGCCCGCCCCCACTTGGACTGGTACTTCAAGCTTGTCTGGGCGACCGCGACGGAGCCTTACCAGGTTGCCGCTTACCAGCCCGGACTGTTAGAGCAGCGCTCCGATCATCTCAACACTACGCTTCACGCAGCCACGCTTTGAGATGACAAGGTCAGCGGCGCGTGCGCCCAGCGCTTCGGCCGCAGCCGGAACGCTGAGCAACTCACCCGCACGGGCTTCCAGTTCGGCCTGGTCATCCACTTGAACGGCAGCATCTGCATCGAGGAAATCCTGCACCACCACGGGGAAGTTCTCCATGTTCGGACCAAACAGGACGGGCTTGCCGAAGAGCGCCGGTTCAATGATGTTCTGTCCGCCGTGGTTGGTCAGGCTCTTGCCGACAAAGATCACGCTGGCGTGCGCGTAGACCCCCACCAGCTCGCCGGTTGAGTCGAGCAAAAGCACATCGGCAGGATGCTCGCAGCGCTTACCGGGCTCCAGCGTGCTGCGCTTTACATAGCTGACGCCTGCCGTCTTCAGCTCCCGCTCCACCTCGGCGGCCCGCTCAAAGTGACGCGGAACGAGCACGAGTTTGAGATTCTCCACCGAATCCCGCAGATGCTCATGCACCTCGAGCAGTGCGCGCTCTTCGCCCGGCCAGGTCGACCCCCCCACCAAGACCGGCGCATCCGCCGGGAATCCCGCCGCATCCAGCACGCTACGAATCAGTTCGATCTTCGATGTGTCTTTCGTGGCCACGTCGTACTTGGCCGTACCCAGCGTGTGTATGCGCTCAGGGCGCGCCCCAAGATCACGCACGCGAGATGCATCCTGCTCGCCCTGCACAAGAACCGCGGCAAAGCGTTGCAACAGGTTACTGAAGAGACGGCGACACAGCCGGTAGCCACGGTAGGAGCTGTCGGACACGCGTCCATTGAGCAGCGCTATCGGAATGCCTCGCTCGTCCGCCAGGCGGATGAGGTTCGGCCAGAGCTCGCATTCGGTTAGCACCAGCGCCTCGGGGCGAACCCGGGCGAAGACCTTGTTGATGAAGACCGGCAGGTCGATCGGGAAGTAGAGCAGCACGTCATCCGCATGCAGGCGCGCTTCAGCAATCCGGTGGCCGGTCGACGTGTTGGTGGTCAGGGCAAACGCCATGTCGCTGTGCTGCGCGCGGTAGACCTCCATGAATCGCAGCGCCACGTATACCTCACCCACACTGACCGCATGGATCCAGATACGCTTGCGTGATTCAAGTTTCGCAAGAACGCCCTTGTCGTAGCGGGCAAACCGCTGGGTGAAGCCCTTGGCATAGCCGCCGCGACGACACATGCGCCACAGGTAGCGCGGCAGCACGAGCGTGAAGCCCGTCACGAACACAACATTATACAACCACCAGTACATCTATAAATTCCTTACGCCCGTGGGTGGGCTTCCTCGTAGACCCGCTTCAGGTGTTCCACCGACACATGCGTATAGATCTGTGTTGTCGACACGCTGGCATGTCCCAACAGCTCCTGCACGCTGCGCAGATCGGCGCCCGCATCCAACAGGTGCGTGGCAAACGAGTGGCGCAGCGTGTGCGGCGTAACCGTGGCGTCCAGTCCCGCCGCGATCAGGTACTTCTTAAGCATCCGCTCAATCGAACGTCCCGTCAACGTTCCTCCCCGCAGGTTACGAAAAACCGGCGTATGGCGGTCACCGCTCCCCCACAGATCATGCCCCTCGTTCATGCAGGCACGCAAGGCACTGCAGGCGGGGCCTCCCAGCGGACAGAGCCGCTCCTTCTTGCCCTTGCCCTTTACCTTCACCACGCTACCCAACAGGTCTACGTCCGGCTCGCGCAGGCCCGACAGCTCGTTCAAACGTGCTCCCGTGCTATAGAAGACTTCAAGCAGGGCTATGTCACGCAGCATGCCGTAGTTCTGCTCTCTGCGCGGTTTGGTTTTCGCTTCGGCTTGCTGCCGCTCCGCCAGCTTCCCGGGTGCGGCGAGCAGACGTGATATCTCCTCCTGACTGAGGACCTTCGGCAAGTCATGTCCCCGGCGCGGCGAGCGGACGCCGGCAAACGGATTCTGCGTGCACATGGCCTCCCGTTTCAGGAAACGGTAGAAGGCGCGCAGGCTCGAGAGTTTGCGCGCGGTCGTCGTGGGCGCCATCTCGGCCCGGCTCAGCTCCACGACGAACCCGCGTGCGGCAAGCTGGTCGACGTCACGCCACGCGAAAGGAGGCGCCTTCTCCGGCCACTGGTAACGCGCAAACTGTGCGATGTCGCGGCAATAAGCGTCTACCGTATGCTCCGAGGCGTTCTTCTCGCTCTGCAGGTAGTCCACGTAACGACAGACCGCCGTGTCTTCTTGCGCGGACTTTGCCATACCAGTCTTCTCCGTCAGTGCACAAGCGATGCAGCTTCACCATGCTTCCACTGCTGGCTGCTCACTGCTCACTGCTCACTGCTTACTGCTGACTGCTCTCTGCTCTCTGCCGGCTCCTTCTTCCCGGCGGCCTTGACCTTGATGCCGTACGTCTCCGCCAGCTCAGCGAAGTTCGGGATCTGGTCGGCATAGCGTCCACAGATACGCTTCAGTGCGCCACGCTGACGCTCGGACAGGAACTTCTTGCGTCCATAGTAGCCGCGCAGCGACTCGATGAAGGCCTTGTCGTCGTAGGTCCGCTTGCCACGCTGGGTCGGCGGATTCCATTCACTGACAACGCTCATCGCCTCGAGAATCGCGCCGCTCTCTTTGTCGTCGGGAATGTCATCCTCCGACAGATCCAGCTCCTCAAAGATCGCTTTGGCGTCGGGAATCTGGTCCGCCGCCCCCAGCAGGATCGAGTCGAGCACCTTGACCTGCGCATCCGACAGGGCGCGGCCCATATCGGTCTGTTGGCGCAACGAGCCGACGAACTTGGCCGTGGACTCATCGGAATCGAGCGACTCGGCTACTTCCAGCTTGCGGAGCATCTCCTCGGCCGGTCGGGAATCGCGTACCCGCTCAACCATCGAACCCAGCCCCATCTCGGTCATCCGCTTCTCGACCTCCGGCAACTGGCCGTCGTACTTGCAGGCGATGCGAACCAGGGCCTCGAGCTGACGGACGGATACGTTACCCTTGTCTTCCTTGCGCTTTTGGACCGATGCGACGAACTTCTCGTCACTGTACTTCCGCTTGCCGCGCTGCACTTCGGGCGCCCATTCGGTGACTTCTGTAAACAGGGCCAACACCTTCTCAACGTCCTCGTTGTCGGCCGGCGGCGCCTTGGTCTTCTCAAGCCACTGGGAGAACTGCTCGTAAAACTCGCCGAGCATCCCGGTCCATTCCTCCTCGCCCTTTTCGACGCGGTCAAGTTTCTCTTCCATGGAGGCGGTGAAAGAAACGTTGAAGAGGTCGCCGAGCGTCTCGGTCAGAAGGTCGCTAACGCGCATGCCGAGGTCGGTCGGGATCATCGTGCGCTTCTCACGCTGGGCATACTGCCGGTCGTAAAGCGTAGAGACCGTCTGCGCGTACGTGCTGGGACGCCCCACCCCGTTGCGTTCGAGGGCGCCCACCAGCGAGGTCTCGCTGAAACGCGGCGGCGGCTGCGTCTCTTTGCGCTCGGCGAGCCACTCCACGCAAACCAGCGGCTCGTTCTCAGACAGCTCCGGAACGCGGTCCTGCTCATCGCCCTCGGCCTTCTTGCGATCGGCGCCCGTGGCTTTCATGTAGCCCGGGAACACGATATCCGTGGTAGAGCCGTTGAACAGGAACTCGCGCGCCTCGTCGGACGGCTTGACCGCCTCAATCGTGACCGTGCGCTGCTGGAGCTTGGCCGGCGCCATCTGGCAGGCCACAAAGCGGGACCAGATCAGGCCATAGAGTTTCTGGGCGGCCGGGTCGAGCTTGCCTCTCAGACTCTCCGGCGTGTGCTGGACGTTGGTCGGGCGGATCGCCTCGTGGGCCTCCTGGGCGCCGGAGCGGCTGCGGTAACGGTTGGGCTTTTCGGGGCAGAACTCGTTCCCGAACTTGTTCGCAATGAACGAGCGACAGGCCTGAACGGCATCGTCGGCCAGGTGCACCGAGTCGGTACGCATGTACGTGATCAGACCTTCGGGGCCCTGCCCAAGATCGACACCCTCGTAGAGCATCTGGGCCAGCGCCATGGTCCGCTTGGGCGAGTAGCCGCAGAAGCTGGACCCGGCCTGTTGCAGGCTGCTGGTGATGTACGGCGGCGGCGGGCGCTTGGTGATCTGCTTCGTCGCAATGCCCTGCACCTTGAGCGAACGGCCCTTGAGGTCGTCCAGGATGGCCTGCGAATCCTGCTCGCTATTCACGTCCGCCTTCTTGCCGTCGACCCGGACCAGCTTGATCTTGAAGGGATCGAGCGGCGTGATGAGCTTGCGAGCCAGGGCACCGTGGATCCAGTAGGCCTCCGGCACGAACGCCTGGACCTCTTTCTCGCGCTCACACAGCAGGCGCAATGCCACGGACTGCACACGGCCCGCACTCAGCCCGCGCCGGATCCGGCGCCACAGCATGGGGCTAACCATGTAACCGACGATACGGTCAAGCACGCGCCGCGCCTGCTGGGCATCGACACGGTGCTGGTCAATCGCGGTCGGCTCGCTGAAGGCACGCTTCACCGCAGTCGGCGTGATCTCGTTGTACTGCACGCGCAACAGCTCGGCATCCTTGTTCGCCTGGCCCAAGATCGCGGCCAGGTGCCAGGCAATGGCTTCCCCTTCACGATCGGGGTCGGGCGCGAGATAGATCGCATCGCAGCTCTTGGCCGCTTTCTTCAATTTGTCGACGACCTTGCGTCGGCCCTTGATCAAAACGTATTTCGGATTGAAATTCGCCTCCACGTCAACGCCCAAGCTCCGGACCGGAAGATCTCGCACGTGGCCCATGGAGGACTCCACGATGAAATCCTTGCCCAGGATCTTGTTGATCGTCTTCGCCTTGGCCGGCGATTCCACTACTACCAGTTTCTTGCCCATTCCTAATTACTCCTCAACGCCGGCCGCACACTTTTCCACCATGCGTCCCGGCAACATGCGAATCATTCGCTTCATTTCGAGTCCCAGCAGAACCGAACCGACCCGCGAGGCCTGTAGCCCCGACTGCCTGATCAGTTCATCCACGCCCTGCTCGCCATCGCCGAGCAGTTCCAGGAGACCGGACTCCTCCTCATTGAGTGTGCACAGTTCGCGCGGCAGTGCCGTCGCTCGCGACAGCGCACCTCCCCACAAGGTGCCACACTCATCCAAAATGTCCTGTACGCCGCGGACCAGCACCGCGCCCTTCCGAATCAGCGCATGCGGGCCTTCGGCATACCTGTTGTCAATCCGCCCCGGGACCGCGAACACATCGCGGCCCTGTTCCAGGGCGGCGTCCGCCGTGATCAGCGCGCCGCTGCGACGCCCGGCTTCCACGACCACGATCGCCTTGCTCAACCCGCTGATGATGCGGTTGCGCATCGGAAACGTCGTCTTATCCGGCTGCCGCGCCAGCGGGAACTCCGATATCACGGCCCCGCGTTCTGCAATGCGCTCTGCCAGCTCGGCGTTGCAGGCCGGGTAGAGATGATCCATCCCGCTCCCGAGCACCGCCAGCGTACGGCCCTGCACCTCCAGCGCGCCCTCATGCGCCACCGTATCGACCCCGCGCGCCAGCCCGCTCACGATCGTGTAGCCGGCCTGCGCCAGCCCGGAGGCAAAGCGTTTGGCGGTGTCCCGACCGTAATGCGTGCCGCGCCGCGTACCGACGATCGCCATCGCATGCTTGTCGCCTTCCTGCAGTGTCCCGCGCACATAAAGCGCCAACGGCGGATCGTAGATCCGACTCAACGCTTCCGGGTATTCCGGATCCATCGGCGTGATGATACGGATGCCCTTCGCCGCGGCACGCTCCTGTTCGCCCTGCCAGTCAATACGCCGGCACTGCCGCTGAATGGACTCGGCCAGGCCTGCACCAACGCCTTTGACTCCCAGCAGATCCGGCTTCGACGCCTCGAAAATAGCGGTGGCCGAACCCAGAGCCTGGACCAGGGAACGAACCGTAACCGGCCCGACCCTTTCCATCAGATTCAGCGCCACGTAAGCGTCGCGTTCCTGCATAACTCCTCTCAAACCGGGGGCAACAAAGCTGAGGTAAATAGCACACCGATTCAAGGGATGCAAGGCCGATGTGTTGGCCGATGTGTTGTCCTCAGCCTTTGACAGTGTCGACCTCTTTTTGCGACACTTCCCGCGACTTATGTATCACACCCACCACAACGGATGGATGAAGCGTCACATTGTGATGCTCTCTGTAGGCTGCACGTCGGCCGTCGTGGTCTTTGCGGTTGGGGTAAGCCGCATACCGTCGCGCCATCAGCCCAAGCATGAGCCGCTCGATATGACCGAGATCGAAGATGTCGTGATGCCGCTGCGGCAGGCTCCCGCTTCGTTTCCGAGGGGCACCTATCGCCCGAACATCCGTGAATCCGAGGCCAGTGGAGCGATAGACCTTGGCACGTTCTCACCGGGGCGGGATCTGACGTACGTGGAAGATGAGCGCGCGTGGTGGGAGAGCGACAACGACAACGGGGACACGGAGTGCGACCACACGGTCCACTACTCGATGCGCCTGCCCCTCGAAACCACTATTCAGCTTGTGGCCGAACGCGGCGCCGTGCTCAAGGTGCAGGACGCCTACCGTCCCCACCTGATACACAACCCGAAGTCACTCCACAAGGAGGGGCGCGCCGTGGACCTGACGTGCAACAACATGCCGCTCGAAGACCTGGCCAAGATCTGCTGGCAGGCGGGATTCGACTGGGTCTTCCACGAAAAGGGCTCCCGTAACAACGGCCCGCACATCCACGCCTCCGTGGCGAGGTAACGGAAGTCGGAGGTCGGAGGTCGGCCGATCTCCGACTTCCGCTCTCCGACCTCCTTCTCCCCCTCCCTACGGCATCGGCAGGCCGTCCATGGAGGCGGCGTAGCGCTCCAGTAGCTCGTCCGGCAGGTCGTGGTCGTGCAGGTTGCCGTCCAGGTAGGCATCGTAGGCCGTCAGGTCCATCAAGCCATGACCGGACCAGTTCATGAGGATGACCTTCTCCTTGCCCTCTTCCTTGGCCCGCTTCGCTTCGCGAATGGCCTGCGCGATGGCGTGCGAGGTCTCCGGCGCCGAGATGAAGCCCTCGGTGTGCGCCCACAGGAGCGCGCCTTCGTAGCACTCGATCTGGTGGATGGCCTCGGCTTCGATCAGCCCCTGGTTGAGCGCGTGACTTACCATCGGCGCCATGCCGTGATAGCGCAGACCGCCGGCGTGAATGGGCGGTGGCACGAAGGTGTGTCCCAGGCTGTGCATCGGGAGCAACGGCGTCATCATGGCCACATCGCCCGAATCGTAGCGATACTTCGCCTTGGTGAGGGTCGGGCAAGCCGCCGGCTCGGTGGCGACAATACGCACATCCTTGCCGTGAATCTTGTCGCACACGAACGGGAAGCTCAGCCCCGCGAAGTTCGATCCGCCACCGGCGCAACCAATCACGACATCCGGGCTCTCGCCCAGCTTCTCCATCTGCTTCTGGGCCTCCAGGCCGATAATGGTCTGGTGCAGCATCACGTGGTTCAGCACGCTGCCGAGCGAGTAGCGCGTGTCCGGGTCCGGCACGGCCTCTTCCAGCGCTTCACTGATGGCAATGCCGAGGCTGCCCGGCGTGTCCGGATCCTTCTCGAGGATCGAACGTCCCACCTGCGTATCCATGTTGGGGCTGGGCACACACTCGCCGCCCCACACACGCATCATCATCTTGCGGAACGGCTTCTGGTCGAAGCTGATCCGCACCATGAAGACCTTGCACTGGATACCGATGAGCTTGCAGGCGAACGACAGCGCGCTGCCCCACTGCCCTGCGCCCGTCTCCGTAGTCAGTCGCTTGATGCCGAACTCGCGGTTGTAGTAGGCTTGGGCAACCGCCGTGTTGGGCTTGTGGCTGCCCGGAGGGGAGACACCCTCGTTCTTGTAGTAGATCTTGGCCGGCGTGCCGAGGGCCTCCTCCAAACGGCGTGCACGGTAGAGTGGCGTCGGGCGCCAGATTTTCAGGATGCCGAGGACCTCCTCGGGTATGTCGATCCACCGCTCCTGGCTTACCTCCTGCTCGATCAGGTTCATCGGGAAGACCGGCGCAAGCGCGTCGGGGCCAATCGGATTCCCCTCGGGATCCACCGGAGGCGGCATCGGCTTCTCGAAATCAGCGGCCAGGTTGTACCACTGTTTCGGGATCTCGTCCTCGTTCAGGTGAATCTTGATCAGCTCACTCATGCCCCCTCCTTCTTTCTTGTATATAGGGATGCCTGCGCGCGGCAGGTCACTCCTCGTTTTTTGTTTTGATTAAAGTCCGACATACGGAGCTGCGTTTCTTCAGGACGCGGGAGCCGCGTGTGATCTTGCAGAGACTGATACCCAGCTTGGCCGCCACTTCCCGTTGCGACATGCCGCTCTCAAGCATCTCCATCAGTTTCCAGCGCAACGCAAGGTCGTGGCGTTCCGCCTCGGTAAGGATCTCCCCCAGAAACCGGTCCATCTGGACAGGATCGGTAATGCGGGAAAATACATCCACAATCTGATCGCGGTGCTTCATGCTTTTGCCACTTCTACAAAGAGAAACACAAAAGTAGCGAAGCGATAATAACGTGTAAAGGGATATTGTCTTACCGAACACGCCGAACACGCCGGCTCGCTGGGGACAGCTCGCCCTACCTGATCGTGGGCGAGGTAGGGC
>JADHWE010000091.1 GCA_016783675.1 Kiritimatiellia bacterium | reverse complement strand
CGCGCTTCTATGAGCGTGGCGTGGCTGATCTGACCCCGTTCTTCTTCTGGCATCCGTGGGTTTACCTGCTGCTGGTTCCAGCCGCGACGATGAGCTTGTGGGCCGAAGAACGACGCTCAGGCACGGTCGAGCTGCTGCTCACCATGCCCATCACAATGTCCGAGGCCATCATCGGCAAGTTCCTTGCCGCATGGCTTTTCATCACGATCGGCGTGGTGCTGACCTTCCCGGTTGTGATCACGGCGGCCTACCTGGGCAACCCGGACATGGGCGTGGTGCTGTCGGCCTATTTGGGGTCGATCCTCCTGGCCGGCGCTTACGTGGCGGTCGGCATGCTGACCTCGTCAATGAGTCGCAGCCAGGTGATCGGGTTTGTGCTCGGTCTACTGGGATGCCTGCTTCTGCTGCTGGCCGGTTGGGAGCCGATCACCGGCTTCTTCGTGCGCTGGGCGCCGGACTGGCTGGTACGGACGATCGCGAGCTTCAGCTTTATGCCGCACTACGACTCGATGCAGCGCGGCGTGATCGACCTGCAGGACATTGCCTACTACGTGAGCGTGATAGCTCTCATGATCTTTGCCACGCACATCGTGCTGGATAATCGCAAATCAGCTTAGGAAACGGGTGACGATAATGAGCTTTACTGGATCCAAGAGTTTCTGGAAGGCAAGCGGAGGCGCGGCAGGCATCCTGATCCTGCTCGCCATCCTGGTTGCCGTTAACGTAATCGTGTCTAATATGCGTGCACGGGTCGACCTCACCGAGGAGAACCTCTACACGCTTTCCGACGGTACACGCAATGTACTGAAAGAGCTGGAGCGCAAGGTGACGCTGAAGCTGTTCTTCAGCAGCAGCGACCCGGCCGTCCCGATGCAGCTCAAGAGCTACGCCGACCAGGTGACGGACCTCCTGCAGGAGTACCGCAAGACGTCGGGAAACAAAGTCAAGGTCGAGCAGTATGATCCCAAGCCGGACAGCGACGCCGAAGAGTGGGCACAGAAGTACGGCATCCAGGGACAGCAGCTCGGCCTGATGGGCCCGGCCATCTACTTCGGTCTCGTCGTCGTGGCTGGCGATGCCGAAGAGCTTGTCCCGGCGCTCGACCCACGCACACAGCAGATGCTGGAGTACAACCTGACCCGCACCATCTACCGGGTCACGCATCCGCAAAAGCCGGTGATCGGTGTGTTAAGCTCGTTGCCCGTGCTAGGTCAGCAGCAGCCGCCGATGATGCCGGGGCAGCCACCCGCTCAATCTCAGCCCTGGATGTCGTTTGCGGACCTGCGCCGCGACTACGACCTGCGCGAGGTCGACGCGGGTGTCGACACCATCAGCGAAGAGATCAGCGCCCTGGTGCTGGTGCATCCCAAAGGGCTCTCGCCGAAGACGCTCTTCGCGATCGACCAGTTCGTACTTAAGGGCGGCCGGTTGATGGTGTTCGTTGACCCACTCTGCATCGCGGACCTCGAGAGCCAGCCGCAGGCCTCGCCCTACCAGCGCCCATCCACCTCGTCAGATCTTCCCGACCTGTTCCGTGCGTGGGGCGTTGGCTATAACGCCGCCGACGTGGTTGCCGACATGAGCGCGGCCACGCGCGTGCGTGGCGCAGGCAACCGGGTGGAGGACAGCCTGGTGTGGTTGAGCCTCGGTCGATCCCACATCAATCGTGACGATATTCTCACGACGCAACTCGAGAACGTCCTGCTTCCCTTTGCCGGTTCGTTCACCGATCTGACCAGTGATGACGTGACTTTCACGCCACTCATGAACTCCTCCACGGAGTCCGGTACGGTCAACGCCATGAGTGCACAGTCCGGAGGCGACGCCATGCGCCGCCAGTTCCGCAAGGGCGCCACCGCCTTGCCGCTGGCCGTACGACTCAACGGCACGTTCAAGACTGCCTTCCCTGACGGTGCGCCGAAAGACACGGATGCGCCAGACAAGCAGGAAACTGATCAAGGCGCCACGACAGAGGAAGAGGCGACCAGCCTGCAGTCGGGCGAAAGCGCCATCATTCTCGTGGCCGATGCCGACATGCTGGTCGACCGGTTCTGTGTGCAGGAGGTCAACTTCTTCGGCACGCGCGGCCACCAGCCGATCAACGACAACCTGAACCTCCTGGCCAATGCCGTTGAGCAGGTTGGCGGAAGCTCGGACCTGATCGGGATACGGTCACGCGGCACATTCAATCGCCCGTTCGATCGCGTCATGGCGCTCGAGCAGAAGGCGCGCAACGAGTGGCAGGCCCGTGAACAGGAACTCACGCGCAGCCTGCAGGAGGCGCAGCAGCAGTTACGCGAGATGCAGAACCAGAAGGAGAGCAGTCAACGCTTCATCCTGAGTCCCCAGCAACAAGCCGCGATCGCGCAGTTCCGACAGCGGGAACTGGAGATCAAGAAGGAGCTCAAGGAGGTACGCAAGAACCTGCGCCGCGATATCGAGATGCTCGGCATCAAGGTTAAGACCATCAACATCGCCCTCATGCCGCTGCTCGTGGCCCTGGGCGGTGTGGGATACGGACTGGCGCGCAGAAAGAAGAGATAGAAAGGAAAATGCAACCACAGAGACACGAAGACACAAGGAGTAGTTAGATCGATTTTTCTCTATCCCAAACCTTCGTGCCTTAGAGCCTTCCTGGTTGCCTTTGAAGCAGGAGATAAACATGAAAGCTAAGAATCTTGTTGTTCTGTTGATAGTTGCCGTTGTGCTGGGCGGGATCGCCGTCTGGACACAGCGCCCGAGTGAAGAACCGTCGGATATGATTGGCGAACTCGTACTGGGCGAGTTGCCCGTCAACGACATTGCCGCGATTAGCATCACATCCTCTGACGGTAGCTCGCGCCTGGCCAAGTCGGCCGAGGTATGGGTCTCCGAAACCGACTTCAACTATCCGGCCGATTTCAACCGCATCAAGTCGGCCATGCTCAAGGTGGCCGAACTGAAGGTTGGACAGGTTGTTGAGGTAGAGGCCGGCGACAAGGCCGCCATGAAGATGGTCTCGCCAACCGACAGTCCTGATGGAGGCACGCTGATCGAGATGCGCGATGCCGCGGGCAAGCAGATCGCATCACTCCTTGTCGGCGAAACGCGCAAGCGTTCCGGTGACAACCAGGGCCGCTTCGGCGGGTACCCGGACGGGCAGTTTGTTTCGCCCGACGCGGGGGAGACGATCTACCTGGTCAAAGACAACCTCTACGAGTTCAACCAGGCCACCGACTGGCTGGACAAGGAACTGGTCAGCGTACCGGGGGCCGATGTGACGTCCGTCAGCATCACCGGTCCGGACCGCGATGCACTTGAACTGGCCGTGGCCGAAGGCGGCACTGACCTGGTCCTCGCCGGGCTGGGCGAGAAGGAGGAGATGAACGCATCACAGGTGAATAGCATCAACTCCGCACTGAGCTATATGCGATTTGAATCCGTCGCCGATCCGGCCCTCACGGACGACACAACCGGCTTTGACAAGCCCGATACGTTCGTGGCCACAACCCGGAAGGGCGAGATCTACACTGTACAGATCGGCGCCCAAGTCTCAGACTCCGAGAACCGTTATGCCCGCGTAAGCGTAGCGCTTGAACCGGCCGAGCCGGAGGCGCCCGCTGAGGGCGATGCCGAGAAGACCGAGGAGGAGAAACAGGCGGCCGAGGAGAAGGCGCGCAAGGCTGAAGAGCGTGCACAGCTTGAGCAGAAGGTTGCCGATCTGAACACGAAACTCGGACCGTGGACCTACGTGATTGCGTCCTACAAGACCGACACGATGCGCTCAACGCGTGACAAGGTCGTAAACGCCATCGAGGAAGAGCCCGAGGACGAGAAGGAAGAGGAGTAAGAGCACACCATGAGCCCTGACATCGAACAAACGACAGACCTGATCAAACAACAGGCCGATGCCATCGAGGCACTGCGCCAGGAAGTGAACAAAGTGCTCGTCGGGCAGGAGAAACTGCTCGATCGCATGCTGATCGCCCTCGTGACCGGGGGACACATCCTGCTGGAAGGTGTGCCGGGACTCGCCAAGACCACGGCCGTGCAGACGCTTGCGCAAGCGTTGGGACTGCAGTTCCAACGCATTTCGTTCACGCCGGACCTTCTGCCCGCGGACGTGGTGGGCACCATGATCTACAACCCGAAGGAGGGCACGTTCAGCTCCAAGCATGGACCGGTCTTCACCAACCTGCTCCTGGCGGACGAAATCAACCGCGCCCCGGCCAAAGTGCAGTCGGCCCTGCTTGAAGCCATGCAGGAACATCGGGTCACGCTGGGTGATAACACCTACGATCTGCCCGATCCCTTCCTCGTGATGGCCACCCAGAACCCAATCGAGCAGGAGGGCACCTATCCGCTGCCCGAAGCGCAGATCGACCGCTTTATGTTGAAGTGCGTCATCACACATCCCTCGCGCGACGACGAACGGCGCATCATGAACCGCTTCACAAAGAACCAGACGTTCGACGTGCAGCCCGTCATGAGCGCGGAGCAGATCTTCACGCTGCGCAAGACGCTGGACCAGGTCTACTGCGACGAGAAGGTGGGCGACTACATTCTCGACATTGTCTTTGCCACACGCGATCCGGCGCTCTTCAAGCTGGATATCGCGCACCAGATTGAGTACGGCGCCTCGCCGCGCGCGACGCTCTACCTCAACCTGGCAGCACGGGCCAATGCCATGCTGAACGGACGCGCCTACGCGACGCCCCAGGACGTCAAGGAGGTCGCGCACGATATTCTGCGTCACCGCATCATTCTGACCTACGAAGCCGAGGCCGAAGAAGTGACCAGTGACGACATCGTGACCACGCTTCTGAACGAAATCCCGGTACCATAGAGCAAGGGAGCAGGTAGCCGCGAAAGAACGCAAGGAACGCAGAGAAAGAATGGTGCTGAGATGACTCGCCCGAAGGCGAGTCATCTCAGCACCATCATCGGTCTCTTCTTTGCGCTCTTTGCGATCCTTCGCGGCTAACCCCAACACACTGAACGATGGCGATTGACACCAAAGAGTTGATGAAGCAGGTCGGCAAGATTCGTGTTATCACGAATCGACTGGTCGACGACCATCTTTCCGGCGCCTACCATTCGGTCTTCCGCGGACAGGGCATCGAGTTCGACGAGGTGCGCGAGTATGTCGCCGGCGATGATATCCGCACGATCGACTGGAACGTGACTGCCCGCATGGGGCATCCTTTCATCAAGCGCTTCGCCGAAGAACGCGAAATGACGGTGATGTTCCTGGTCGACATCTCCGGGTCGCAGGGCTTCGGATCGGGCGGACGGACGAAGTCCGAGCTGGCCGCCGAGATAACGTGCCTGTTGGCGCTGTCGGCAATCAAGAACCAGGACAACGTTGGGCTGGTCCTTTTCAGCGACCGCATAGAGAAGTCGATCCCGCCGCGCAAGGGCCGCACGGCCGTCATGCGACTCGTTCGCGAAGTGCTGGCGGCTGAAGAGACACAGCGCGGCACAGACATTACGGCTGCGCTGCGTTTCCTCAGCAACGTACAGAAGCGCCGGGCGGTCGTGTTTATCATCTCGGACTTCATGGACAGCGGCTACGACAACGAGCTGCGCGTGATTTCGCGTAAACATGATGTAATCTGCTGCCCCATCACCGACCCGCGCGAGCTGCAACTGGTGAACGCGGGGCTGATCGAGGTGCAGGACCCCGAGACCGGCGATCTTTGCCTGCTCGACACATCGTCGCGACAGGTGCGCGAGGCCTTCCGCGAGCAAGGCGAGGCACGTTTCCAGGACTTGGTCCGGCAGTTCAGGCGCTTGAAAGTCGACACGATCTGGGCATCAACCGACCGTCCCTTCATTGATGATGTGCGCAAGCTGTTCAAGCAACGGCAGAGCCGCGCTGGGAGAGTGTAGGCCGGAGGTCGGAGGTCGGAAGAGGTTTGAGATTGGATTTGCACCGGTTAACTAGACCCCGAGCGTGGGCAACCTGCCTGGCGGTCGCCCTCTGCACTGCAGCGCTGATTGGCTGCCGACAAGAAAAGGCGCAGACAGAAACAGTCACGCAGACAGGGCCGCTTGTGGAAGAGATGGCGCAGGGCGACGTCGAGGTCGTCTTTGCGATCGATCCCGCCACCGTTCAGTATGAGCGCGACACGCTGTTGACCATAACCGTCACGGCTCCCGCCAATGTACGCGTGGGACTTCCCCCGCTGGGCGACCGACTCCAGGGCTTTATCTTGAGCGGCACATTCGAAGACCCGGCCGTCGCGGAGGGGGATCACGTAACGCGTCGGCTCAATGCCCGCCTCACGCCCCTGCCCGGACGCGAACACCGCGTGGCACCGATGCCGATCCTCGTCAGTGACGGACGCGATGCACCGGCCACGGAGACATGGTTTCCCACACGCCCCATCGTACTGGATGTGACCCCACCCACCGACGAAGACCCCGGCACGGAGATTCGAGACGAGCTGGACCCCGTCTGGGTGCGTCCGCCTTTCCGGGAGGTGGCCGGATATGCCCTGCTGATCCTTGCGGTCATCGGCGTCGTGTTTGTGCTCTGGAAACTCGCCGGACGGCTCCATCGACAGGTGAAGCTGATGCGGATGTCACCGCGCGAGCGGGCCCTTAAGGAGCTGGCCATCCTGCTTGCCAAGGACCTCATCACCAGGCACAAGGTTAAGGAGTTCTACCTGCAGCTCACGATGATCGTGCGTCGCTATATCGAACGCGCCCACAAGGTACGCGCGGCGGAACAGACCACCGAGGAGTTCCTGGCCGCCGTCACCGACGATGCCCAGTTCAGCCCTGAGGTGGTCACCCGTCTCAAAGATTTCCTACAGGCCGCTGACCTGGTCAAATTCGCTGCGTACGATCCGAGTGAAAACGATATTGGCCGCGCCACAACGACCGCCCGTTCCTATATCGAGCAAGACGCGGCGGAGGCGGAAGCAGAATGAATATCCAACACCCAACAAGGAATATCCAACTGACCAAGGCGCGTGCGACCATGGCGAATGGGAAGCGGAACGCGATCCATTCTCTCACATCGCACACTTGGACATTGGATAGTGAGTGTTGGCTGTTGGGTGTTGGGAGCCAACAACCAGAGATTCTTTCTCATGTTCCACTTTTCTAGTCCATACTACTTCTTCCTGCTGCCGGCCCTGGCGCTGGCCGGCTGGTTTGTGCTGCGGCGGCGCATCCGGGCGGGTCTGACCTTTTCGGCCGTGAGTGCCCTGCCAACCCAGCGCGCGACCTGGCGCATTACCGTGGCGCGGCTGCTGCCGGGCATGTACCTGCTCGCCCTGTTCCTGACCATCATCGCCCTGGCCCGCCCGCAGACGGTTCTGTCGCGCAGCCATCGGTCGGCCGATGTGATTGCCATGGAGATGGTGGTTGATATCTCGGGATCGATGAACGCGCTCGACTTGTCGGTGCGGACCCCGACCGGAACCAAGCACCGTACCCGACTGGATGCCGTGAAGGAGACCTTCGCCGGCTTCGTGGACAAACGTCCGGATGACCTGATCGGCCTGGTCACGTTTGGCGGATACGCCGTCACGCGCGTACCCCTTACGGCCGATCACGAGGCGCTGCAGCACGTGTTGGGAGGCGTGGAAGTGCCGCGCGAGGTCTATGTCGACGGACAGGTGGTCAACCAGGAAGAGTTGCTGACCGCCATCGGCGATGCCCTCGCCATGGGATGCGCCCGCTTGAGGGATTCCGAGCCGGTGTCGCGCATTATCGTGTTGCTCACCGACGGCGAATCGAACACGGGCGCCATTACGCCCGAGGCGGGCATCAAGCTTGCATCCGAACTGGGCATCAAGGCC
>JADHWE010000035.1 GCA_016783675.1 Kiritimatiellia bacterium | reverse complement strand
CCAATATCCAACAAGGAATATCCAATGACCACGTGCGAGCGAACAGAGAATGGCAAGTCCTTGGGCCCTCTATTCGACTTCCTCGCTCTCCTTCCTTGGACATTGGATTTGAGTGTTGGCTGTTGGATATTGAATCCCTATTATCCGTGCAATCAGTGTAATCCGTGGTTCTCTTATCTCTTTTGGTTGCGGCTATGCCGCGCTATGGTTTCCGTGATTCCATCCCCCCTACAACCACGGTTTTCTTTGCGGAACGTGCACGATGTCGTTGGGCTTGAGATAGAAGGGCTTGCCGCCCTTGCCTTCGAGCACCCCACCAAGATCGAGCAGGAATTCTTCGCGACCCGCTTCGCTGTGCCGGATCACCACCACACCATTGAGCTTGGCGAACTCGAGGTCGAAACCTCCTGCTTCCATGACCGCCTCAAGCGCCGTCATGTGACGCTGCATCTCAATCCTGCCCGGCGCCAGCACTGCTCCGGAAACGAAGACCGGGGTCTGCGAACGCACAATCACAGTGATTTCGCGAACCTGCAGGTGCGGGGCATACAGATCGGCGAGCATCTCCTTCAGGCCACCTACCGTCTTTTCGCTAGCCTCGATATCCCCCAAGATGCTTAGTGAGATGCGTCCGTCACGTCGAATCCTCTGAATCGTATTCAAATCCGGCGCCTCGAGGAACGATATCTCCAGCTCATCCCCCGGGGCTAGCGTCATCAAACTCGTCGGTGGAATGTCATGCCCCGCCGTCGGATCCGGCGGCTGTAGCGTCGTGCATCCACCGACCAAAAGCAGGCCTGCCAGAAGCAGGAGGGCCGGGAACCGGGAACCGGTGCCTCCCGGATATTTGATCTTCGATATTCGATATTCGGTGTTCACGTTTCGCTCTCCTCTTGACGCACTCCGTCCCCGTCGGTTATGCAGGCGATTCTTTCGAAACGGCCTACACCCTACTTCTTTCCACGCCTCTCGGGCGCAGTATATCAGCCTAACTCAACTCCCAGCCGCGCGGGCCAGAAGGTCTTTCGCCTTCGCGGCATGTGTGGAGTCGGGAGCCAGTTCAATTCCTCGCTGGAGCGCACGCTGAGACTCGGACTTCTTGCCGAGTGCATCATACGCAAACCCCAGCAAATAGTAAGCATCAGAATCATCAGAGATCTCCCGGGTCGCCTGCTTCAGCAGCCGCGCGGCATACTCGTTCTCACCACGGCCAAACACGACCTTGCCAAGCACGAGAGCGGTCTTGGGGTCAACCGGCATCTCACGCCGTGCCTGCGTGGCAAGCGTGTAGGCGCGATCCGCCTTCTCGCCGCGCTTGAGATAGAGAGCCGCCAGGTCGCGGGCGGCAGGAACGAAGTCCGGGTAGCGGGCCAGCAGATCCTCGAAGCCCGATACGGCAGTGGCCTCGCCCTGACGCGACAGGACCGCTGCAACGGCGTAAAGCGCTGCGAGATCGGAGGGATCTTCTGCAAGGACGTCGCGCGCCTGCTGTAGATCGGCACTGAGAACGGAACGGCCGGCCGCCACGCCAAGCATGCGCAAGGTCCGTCGTGCAACCTCGGCTTTCGCAAAACGACCATCCAACTTGAGTGCTTTATCCAAGAGCGCCCGCGCATCGGCCATCTTGCCCACCGCAAGCTGGGCCTGGCCAAAACGGTACTGGGCCATGGCGTCATCCGCGAGACCTTCGGCCGCGCTGCGCAAGAGGCCGGCTGCCCAGGTATACTGACCCGATTCGTAGGCCAGCCCACCCAGCAGCAACTGAACTTCCGGATCGTCGCCGGCCCGCTCCTGCGCATCACGAGCCAGTTCCAAAGCCTTCTTCTTCTCGCCCAGCCGCTCGTAGAGACGCGCCAACCGCACGACGGACGGCAGGTAGAACGGATTGATGGTACGGATGCGCTCGTAAATGTCGCGAGCCTTGTCCGTTGTCTTCTGCCCCTCTTCAAGAATGGCTAGCCGGTGAAGCGCCGGGGCATTGTCGGGGTCGAGCGCCAACAGGGCATCCAGCACCTCGCGATCGTCCGCATTCACTGCATCCGAATCGATGCGCAGGACCGCCAGTAGGGCCGCCGCTTCAGCGGCACCGGAGAATGCTGCCTCACCCTCCAAGGCCTTGGCGAGCGTGGACGCGGCCGCGGTTTCGCGGCCCACGGCCGCCTGGGCCAACCCGGCATGGTAGAGCACCTCGGGGTAGCCGGAAAGCTGATCCGCCCCCTCACGAATCATCGCCAACGCCCACCCATAGTCGCCACGCTTGTAGGCAACCCACCCCAACGTGTCGGCCACGAACGCGTTGTCGGGCTCGGCCTGCCGGGCCTGCAGTGCCAGGTCAAGCGCCCGGTCCAGGTTATCCAGCTTCTCGGCGCAGAGATAGGCCAGGTTGTTGAGCGCGGGATAGAAGTCGGACTCGATCGCCAGGATCTGCTCGTAGTACTCGGCCGCCCGCGCGTGATTCCCACTGTCGGCCTGCAATACCGCCGCCAGCATGAGAGCTGAAACGTTGCGGGGGGCTACTTCGACGGCGCGTTCGATCTCACCAAGGGCATCAGCCGTCTTGCCGGTCACCGCAAAGATGCGGCCCAGCATCATGTAGGCTCCGAGCGTATCGGGCGCCACGTCAATCGTCTGGCGAAAGGTGAGCTCGGCGGCGTCATAATCCTTGCGGTCAACCTGGATGATGCCCATGAGATAAAGCAGGCGGGCCGACTCGGGTGCTGCCTCCAACCGCGCCTGGACGCGCGCCATGGCAGTGTCATGCTGATCCTCACGTACATCCATAGCGGTCAACAGGAAGAAGGCCGGCTGAAAGTCAGGATCTATCTCACGCGCGGATTCAAGCGTGGATCGCGCCTCGTCACGCTGTCCATCCGACAGCAGCGCCTTGCCGAGGAGGTAAAGACTGCGTGCGCTGTCGGGCTTCAGCTCCACCAGGCTGCGATAAACCTCGACCGCCTTGGCGCGCTGACCCTCGATACTGTAGGCGGCACCGAGGAGCAGATGCACCTTCTCGTTCTTTGGAAGCTGCCTGCGCAGCGTCCGAAGCTCGGCCACGACCTCCTCTGCGTTCCCGCGTCGAATATGCGTCTCCGCACGCAGTAGGCGGGCAGGCAGCAGCGTCGGCGCCAAGGCAATGGCTTCGTCGAGCGCGTCTACGGCCTTGAGCAGGTCCCGCACCGTAATGTAAGCCAGCCCCAGTTCGTATTGCAGCCGCGGATGCCTCGGGTAGCGCTCCACCAACCGCTCGAGCGTCTCGACGGCCTCCTCGGCGCGATCGGTCATCAGCCACGCCCGGGACCGTAGAATCAGGGCCTCCATGTGGTTGGGGGCCAACTCGAGGATTTTCTCCAGCCGCTCCAGTGTCGCCTCGAACTGCCGATCCTTGAAGTCGAGCTTGGCCAGTTCGAGCTGGGCCATCCCGGACTCAGGCAGCCGCTCGACGAAGGCCTCGAGAATCTGGCGCGCCTCCGTGGCCTCGCCGGTCTGCAGTTTGAACTGGACCAGCTTGATCTGAACACGCGGATCGTCCGGCGCCAATTCGGCCCCGGTTCGGAACTCGGCCGCAGCCTTGTCCATGTCGCCCTGGCGCTGGTAGACCAGCCCCAACGTCTGGTGCACCTGCGCGATATCCGGGTTGATTTCGAGGGCACGATTGAGAGCCGCCTCGGCCGTCTCCAGGTCACGCTTGCGGAGATGCAGCTCTGCGAGGGCGGCATGGAAGACCGCTTCACCATCAAACTGCTCCACTTTCCCTGCCAAACGCTCCAGCGCCGCATCGACATCATCCGTCTTCCGTGACGTGTCGGCCAACAGCAGGTAGCCGGCCAGCGCCTCCGGGTCGAGCTCCAGGATACGCTCCGCCGCCGTCCGCGCCCGACCGATCTGCCCCAACAACAGGTAGATCCGTCCCGCCTCCATCTGGAGATCCGGATCGTCCGGCAGCATCTCGGCGGCCTTCAGCGTAAACGGGATGGAGGCGCGCAGGTTTCCCGTTGCGGCATGCGACACGCCAAGCTTACGGACCGCCTCGGCATGGGCCGGATCCAGCCGCAGAACGTTCATGTACTCGACAACGGCTTCTGCATAGCGATCGCTATCGAAGAACTTCTCGGCACGCTCGAAATGACGCTCCCTGCGCGCCTGTGAGTTGCACCCACAAGTCAGCACGAGCAACAGAAACCCGACAAACAGCCTATTCATCACGCGCTCCCTCAGCCTCGTCAACGCCCCGACCCATGTGTTCGCCGCGACGTAGAATGATCATGATGGCAAATAGCGGCAGCAGTGACAGCACAAAAAACGGGGGGCCGCCCTGCTTGTGTACGGGTCCATGGAAGTAGCTTGGATCGACATGAATCGTGAGCATGGCGATGGTCGTGATGCGTGCCGCATTGCGCAGGGCGGCAATGGGAAAGAAGGACGCCACCAGCACACTTCGCTTCCACGGTTTCCTGAGAAAGAGCATCGCGCCCACCAAGGCCGTGATCAGCAGGACCAGCGTCGACCGGATGCCACTACACTCCTCCGCCACCTCCATCGTGAGCCCCGGCAGATGGAAGGTAAGCCCATTCCAGAACGTAGGCGTTCCCGTCAGCTTTAATAGCCCCGCCAGCACGAACGCCGTCGCATGCTGCAATGCAACGTTGATCCAGTGGAGCAGCCACCCCGGGATAGGCATCATGAAATAGAGGAAAAGGAGAGGAAAAAGACTTGCACGAAAACAGGCTCGACCCAGCGTCAATACATGCAACAGAAGCAGACAGGTGACAAAAATGAACACCATCAGCGAAAGGTGATCATTTCTGTTCAGGAGTACACCAAACTGCAACGGATCGATAGTGACCCACAATCCCACCAGCAGCAGCAGAACCATGCCCGGTGCCAACAACTGCCGCCACAGCCCAGCGTTCGACTCAAGCGGCCCATGGAGCACAATCGCCAGTGATTCTCGCCTCTGCCACACAAACCATCCACTAACAAACGGCACCAGCAGCACATGTGAATATAGATTACTGCCTAGACTATATCGAAACAGGTCGAACAAGACCTGATGAAAGATCAGGCAAAGCAAGCAAGCTGCACCGGTAAAGCGTAAAAGGCCTGTGGATAACCTCTTCATAGGCATACATTAACGTCCAGGAAGAATGCTGTTGACCACGGAGATCGCGGAAGCCACGGAAAGGAGGTATTCTTCATGTATACCTTCTCCTCTTCCGTGCTTTCCGTGCTTTCCGTGGTTAGCTCTCCCCTGCTCCCACCTTTGATGATTCCTCTCGCATTCCCAGCTTGTCCATCAAGTCATAAAGCGTTGGGCGGCTGACCCCCAGATCCGATGCCGCCCGACTGATATTGCCCTTGTGCCGCCCCAAAGCGCGCGTAATCAGGTCACTTTCCAGCATTTCCCGTGCCTCTTTGAGCGTCGCGCCCGGGTATCCGACCTCCGATGTGCCGAGATTCAGGTCGGCCACACCGACGCGACTGCCCTCAGCCATGATGACGGCGCGGCGGATCAGGTTCTCCATTTCGCGCACGTTGCCCGGCCACTCGTAGGCATCAAGCGCCCGGAGTGCCGCCGCGGAGAACCCCTTGAGCTTGCTCCCCTCTTCCCCGGCGTGCCGCTTGAGCAACGCTTTGGCCAACAAGGGAATATCACCGTGCCGGTCACGCAGCGGCGGCAGACTGATAACGACTACAGCCAGCCGGAAGTAGAGATCCTCCCGGAACGACCCCTCGCTCATGCCCTGCTTCAGATCGGAGTTCGTAGCAGCCACCACGCGGGCATCCACTTCAATGGTCTTGCGGCCGCCCACACGTTCGATCGTGCCTTCCTGCAGGAAGCGAAGCATCTTGACCTGGAGGGCCGACGGCAGCTCGCCGATTTCGTCCAGAAAGAGCGTCCCCCCCCTGGCGGTTTCGATGCGGCCGACGTTCTGGGCATGCGCCCCCGTAAAAGCCCCCTTCTCGTGTCCGAACAGCTCGCTCTCCAGCAGGTTCTCCGGGATGGCGCCACAATTGATTGCCACAAACGGACCGTCGGCACGGGCGCTACGACGATGAATGCCCAACGCCACCATCTCCTTGCCCGTGCCGCTCTCGCCGAGGATGAGCACCGGCACATCCGTGGTGGCCAGCTTGCGGACCGAGGTGAAGACGTCCTGCATCGATGGGCTGGTCCCTATCATCCCCTCGAAATCGCCCCCGGCAAGCTGAGCCTGGGCCTTGCGGTACTCCTGCTCGAGTTGCGAAACATGGAAAGCCCGCTTGAGGATAACCTTGAGTTCGTCTATTTCGATGGGTTTGCCAAGAAAGTCGTACGCTCCCTCACCGATCGCCTTGAGAGCATTCTCCTTCTCCCCTTGTCCCGTAATGACAATAATCTTGGCCGCGGGCCGTTCGGCCAGCAGTTCGCCCAGCGCCTTGAATCCCTCCTCGGTATCGTTCGGTCGCGGCGGCAGTCCAAGATCCAGCAGGGCCACATCCGGATGGGCTTCGCCCATGGCCTTACGGGCACTCTCGCGGTCCTGCGCCAGGACGACCTCGTAATCGTCAGCCAGCGCCCATTTCATCTGGGTCTGGATCCCCTCGTCGTCGTCCACGATCAACAGCGTCGGTTTCAATCTACTCTCCTATCCCTGCCCCGTCACCGGCAGGCGCACGCGGAACGTGGTTCCGTGCCCTTCTTCGCTCTCGACTTCCATCGTGCCGCCATGGGCCTCGACAATCATTCGACTCTGAAACAGCCCGATGCCCATGCCATCCTTCTTGGTGCTCCGGAACGGACGGAAGAGGGATTGCTTGATGAAGGTGGGGGACATCCCACAGCCGTTGTCGCGAACGGACAGCACGAAGGCGCCGCCGTCCATGCGAGCATCCAAGCGGATTTCTCCATCGTTGGGCGTAGCGTCACACGCATTAAGAACCAAGTTGGTGATGACCTTGCCAATCTGTTCCGGATCCAGCGATGCGTGCGGGACCTCATCTGCCTCCCAGATGATCCGACCGCTGACCTTATCTCGCAGCATTAGCAACGTATCTTCTATTAGAGATCCAATATTCGTCTTCACAGGACGAATGTCAAGCTTGTGGCGCAGCGAGGTGAGGCGCTGGATCAGGTGCTCGATGCGGTTGGCGCTGCGACCGACCGACTTGAGTGCATCGTCCCGGAATGCCGGGTCGCCGAAGTACTTCGGCAGATTCTCCAGCGTCAGCGACAGGGTCGATGCCGTGTTCTTGAGATCATGCACAAAGAAGGACGACATGGTTTGAAAAGCCTCCATCTCGCGCGACTCGAACAGGCGCTCGGAAAGATCGATGCTGAGCAGTCCCGCGCCCATCTGCTCGGCAATCGCCTTCAGCAGCTCAAACTCCTCGAGCGTGAACGGCACCCCCACCACGCGATCGCCAATCACCATCACGCCAACCAGGTCGCCCCCCCGGATCATCGGTACGGCCACACGATGCCCGCCTTTGCCGGGAAACGAACGGGGATTCCACTCGCGCAGCGTCGCCGCCCACTCGCTCACCTCCGTTTCGAGATCGAAGGGATCCTCCTTCTCCCGCAGTCCGGCAATGACGGCCGCCATGGCCGGCGTATCTTCCTGCATGCCGGCGGCCTGTTCCATGGAAAGGGAGGTCGATCCCCCCAAATGCAACCGCCTGCGCCCGGCATCCGTCACCCAGATCGTCACCGCCAGCGCCTCGAGCGTCTCGGATACCAGCCGGGCGGCTGCGCGACAATAGGCCGCGCGATCCATCAACCCGGCTGTCCGCTCCGTGAACGAAGTCCACACACGCCGGTAGTCGTACTGTGGCCGACGGAAGTTGGCACTAACGAACCGCTTCGTATAGAGCCGCACACGATCAGAACTGAGCAGCACGCTCAGCCCCATCAGCCCCACAAACACCATCAGCGTCACCAGCGGAAAACCGTGCATAGCACCCAAATGCCGGAAAAGCCCAGCCAGGATGCCGATAACCAGCAGGTAGAGACCGCTGAGCAACACGGTGACTGAGCGATGCAGAACCGTGTGCGACACGTACAGCCCCACGTGGCCGGACCGATCACCTCGCAGCAGCGAACGCGTCATGAGTAGTCCGCCCAGGAGCACCGCCGCCGCGTTCAGGCTTTCAAGGGACGGATCGGCCAGCGAATAGAGCAGCGACTGCGCCGACGTGTGGATACGCACCGCCAGGATCGTCCCCACCCCCAACACCATGAACTTCACGCGCCAGCGCATGACTCCCACCGCGCTCCGGAACGTGCGTTCGAGGTTCATGAGCACCAGCACCGCCATCAGCAACGCCATCACGTGCAGAGCCTTGCCTCCCACCCCCAGCCTCGCCAGCCAATAGGGCTGCCCCGGATCAGGGGGAAGGCAATCAACAACCAGGACCCCATGCCCCAGTAGCGCCACGCCCAGCGGCACAACCGTAAACGTCACGAGAACCGCGCTCCATCGGCGCAGACTGTCGTCATCTTCCGCACGCGCGTACAGCAGGCTGAACAGCAGCCACACGGCCGGCAGAAATGCCATGACCAGCAAACGATTACGCTGCCAGCCGACGATGTCCTCGGGCAGCAGGGCATGCGCACCCAGCCCGGCAAAACACTGCTCCAGCGCCAACAGCAGCATGCCGGCACACAGGGCATAGGATGCCCGGGCACTCCGGTCCCGGGCCACCGCGAACACCCCCACCAGGAGCGCCCCGGCCACCGCTACAAAAGGAAGTAGCACATGCAGGTTCATCGTTTCCCGCTATAGCACGACGACTTGAAGCCCGACACCGAACTTAGATTAAGTCAGATAGTAGGGATGTTCAGCGCAATAGCAAGAAAAACGCTCCGAAGCATGAATGCCCTCTGGTCTGGAGCATATCTTCGCTTCGCTCGATCTGCTAGGCCTCAGAGGGCACCCATGCTTCTCCGCTCAGGGTAGGGTGCGGTCCCATCAGAAAGAGCGACAGCAAGAAGATGGGGCGCCCGGTCTCACGACCGGGCGCCCCACGGGGAGTTGTAGAGATCAAGAACCGATGCGGAGGTTCTTTGGAGGCTTGGGCAGGGCCTTCTTGACCCGAACCGTCACCTCGTCCATCGCTGTCAGTTCGCCGTCGGAGACGGTCAGTCGCAGAACATATTCGCCCTGCATGGAGAAGGTCGCCTCGGTATCCACTGCGGAGGCATCGGTGAAGACGACCGTGCCCGGACCACTCACCATGGTCCATGTTGTCGTGAGTGTGCCGCCCGTCGGCAGTGCGTCATCCGACACCGTGCCGTTCAGGGCCGCCGTATCCACAGGCAGACGGATACTATCGTCAGCCCCGGCATCGACCACCGGCGTGGCATTGACCGATACGGTAATGACATGCGAGCTGCTGTTGCCCGCAGCATCCGTCGCCGTAACCGTAACCGCGGTCGTACCAGCCGGTACACGCGTGCCCTCGGCCGGTGTCTGTACCACCACGATATTCTGGGGCGCCGTCAGATTATCCATGATCGTCAGTAACGCCACGAAGTCAGGTAACAACGCACCTCCCTCCGCGTCTTCGTTCAAGGCGTGCTCAGTCGGTCCCTCGATCACCGGATCCGTTTCATCCAGCGTCGTCCAGACCAGCTCCTCTGAATAGGCGCTCTCAACATCCTCCGCATTGTAGGCCTTGGCTGCGAAGTAGTAGGTCACTCCCTCTACCAGGCCCGTCACCGTGCCCTGCGTCGCCGTACCGGGCAACTCCAGGGCACCGCTGTAACTACCGCTCGCCGTGCCGTAGTGCAACCGCACGCCCGCCAGATCCTCCAGCGGTGTCCCGTCTTCATTCTCGGTCGGCAGATCCCAAACTACCGACACCTGGGTCGCGGCAGCCGCCGGCGCCATAACAAGGAACGTCACTGCGAGAACCGCTCCCACTGCCCGGCCAAAAAACGAGCGATTCCATTCTAAACCAGTCATCATATCGAATACCCTCTTGCTGCGTGCCAACGACACCCCATGTGCCAGCACAGTACGGATCAGCTAAAGAGCAGATGATATGCCACAGGCAAGATGCCGCACTGAGGACCAGGCAACAGATGGGGCAGAATCAACAGCCCTGCTTGCTCAAGATGGAAGACAGGGGAAAAAGGGAAGAAAGGAGGGGCACCATCGGCGGCGCCAGGATTCTCGCTATTGAGAATTTCATTACCCCAGAGCAGACTAACGGCCTTGCGAGGGCGCAAGGTCTTTGAGGATGAGCTGCAGCGCGCCGTGACCGCGGTAGGTGTCTTCGGCAATCTCGAATACGATGTCGATCGGGCCTTCCGGGAGCTCGTACGGTCCCAGGCCGAACCCGATCGCGTCCAACTGCGTTCGACCCGATGCCAGCAGCAGCTTCAGGTGCGCGCCCTCTTTGCCGACCCGGCGCGGCGGACCCGCCACCTGCACATGGCGTGCGCCCCAGACAGGCTTCGGGTTACCCATCCCGCACGGCTTCAAGCGCAGCGACTGCTCATACAGCTCCCGGTCCACCTCACCCAGCGAGATCCACGCATCAACGCGCTGCGAGGGCCGCAGATCCGTGCCCTTGAGCTGCGCGCTGCACAGCGCGTTGAACCGCTTGCGGAACGCGTCCACGTTCTCCGCCCGGATATTCAGACCTGCCGCCATGGCATGTCCGCCATGGGTCTCGAGCAGATCCTCGCAGGCGTCCAGCATCTCGACCAGGTTCAGCCCTTCGATGCTACGCCCGGAGCCGCGTCCGTTGCCCTCGTCATCAATCCCGATGACAATCGCCGGCCGCCGGTATTTTCCGACCAACCGCGACGCCACGATCCCGATCGTGCCGACATGCCAATCCACGTCGGCCGCCACCACGCCAAACACCGCGTCGGGATCAAATGATGCATCGATTTGTTCTTCGGCGGCCACGCGGATGCCATCCTCGATCTCGCGTCGCTCCTTGTTCGCATCATCCAGCTCGTGTGCCAGCGTGCGACACACGTCCGGATCGTCCAACACCAACAGGTCCAGTGCCGTGTGCCCCGAGGCCAGCCGTCCCGCCGCGTTAATGCGCGGTCCCAGTACAAAACCGATATGGTAGGCATCCACCTCGCCGCGCACCTTGGCTACACCCTTGAGTGCCTGTACGCCGGGACGCTCGCCGCGGGTGAGCATGGTCAGCCCGTGCCGCACCAGGATCCTGTTCTCGCCCTGCAACAGGGCCACGTCCGCGACGGTACCGAGGGCCACGAGGTCGAGCCACTCGCGCAGGTCGATTCCTTCCGCGGCTTCCGGCAGGTCCACGCGCGCCTGTTTGATCAACGCATGACAAAGCTTGAATGCCACCCCCACCCCGGCCAGCATCCGGACCGATTCGGAATCTGACAGCATCGGGTTGATCAGCGCAAGCGGCTTGGCCAGCGCTTCGGCCGGTTCGTGGTGGTCCGTAACAATGACATCAACACCCGCCTCAGCCGCCGCGACTACCGAGTCGACCGAGTTCGTGCCGCAGTCGACCGTAACGATGACCGCCGGCTTGTGCTGCTCGATACACCGTTCCAGCGCGCCGCCCGAGAGCCCGTACCCATCCTCGAAACGACTCGGAAGGAACCCGGCCACGTCGCCACCCATACGAAGCAGCACCGTACTCAACAACGCCGTCGACGTCACCCCGTCCGCATCGTAGTCCCCAAAGACCACGATACGCTGCCTCTCCTTGAGCGCCACGATCAATCGGTCGACCGCCGGCTGCATGTCAGGCAGCAAAAAAGGATCCCCCACCTCACTCAGACGGGGGGAAAGAAAGGAACCCGCCGCCTCTGCCGAATCATAGCCACGGCTGACCAGTATACGGGCAAGCGGAAGGGAAAGCTGGAGTTCGGAGGAAAGGGAAGCGGCCACAGTTTCGTCAAACTCGACATCAACCCAGCGTTTGAGGGGTGGCAGGTTCAAGGTTCTAGGTTCTAGGTTCAAGGTTCCGGTTCCGGTTCCGGTTCTGTCATCCCGAGCTTGCCGAGGGATCTCCTTCGAGCAAATCACGTCGATCTTGCCATCGCCTCACCGGGGCTTGTTCCAACCCGAGCACCGTGACCGCCAAGTCAATCCACTTCGGATTCTTGCTGTTGATCAGCGCTTCTTTCTTCTTTCGCGACCATCCCTTGAGCTGCTTCTCGCGGGCACTTGCATCCCGCACATCGTTGTACTGCTCGTAGTAGACCAGACGATTCGTATTGTAGCGCTTGCTTAAGCCCGGGATCTCTCCTTGCCGGTGCTCGGACACGCGACGCACCAAACTGTTCGTCATGCCTATATACAGCGTCGTTCGCCCCTGGTTCGTGACCCCGTATACGAAGTACTGCTTCATGTCGCTACTTCGTCATACAAGGAGATCCCTCGACAAGCTCGGGATGACAACACTCTATGATCTGAACCCGAAACCCTTACTGGGCCTTCGAGAAGTCGGGCTTGCGGCCCTTGTACCAGGCCAGCACGACCGGGGTGGCCACGAAGATCGACGAGTAGGTACCTACGATGACACCGATGCAGAGCGCCATCGCGAAGTCGTTGATGGCTCCACCGCCGATGACCAGCAGAACCACCACGGCAATCAGCGTGGTCAGCGAGGTCAGTATCGTACGACTCAATGTCTGGTTGATACTCAGGTTGCAGATATCCATGAAGGTCTTGCCACGGACCAGCTTGAGATCCTCGCGAATCCGGTCGAACACCACAATCGTATCGTTGACCGAGTAACCGACAATCGTCAGCAGGGCCGCCACGATCGGCAGACTCAACTGGCGCCCAAACAGCGTGTAGAGACCCACGGTCACGAGTACGTCATGCGCCAACGCCACGATCGCGCCCAGCGCGAACCCGAACTCAAAACGGATCGAGATGTAGACCACGATTCCCACCAGCGCCAGGATGATCGACCATAGCGCACGCTGCTTCAGCTCCTTGCCGATCTGCGCGCCCACTTCATCGATCTGCTGAATTGCGATCGTGCCTTCCGCGTAAGATTTGCTCAGTACCTCCTGCGCGACATCCACCACCTGCTTGTCGTCTCCGACCTCGCGCGTCGATGTCTTCACCTGCAGGAAGGTGTCACCATCCTGCTCCATCTCTTCCTGGTACTGGATATAGACATCGTCCAGGCCGGCGTCCTCGAGCTCGGCGCGCATCGCCTCCATCGGCTGGCGCTCATCCACCTTGAACGTCATCGACACGCCGCCGGTGAAGTCCACACCGAACACCGCGCTGGGCTGCTTCACGCCCTGCCCCACCATGACACTCCAGGTGGCCACAATGAGAACCACTGAGACCAGGGCTGCGAACTTGCGTTTGCCCACGAAGTCGATACTGGTTTTGCCGATAATCGACAGCATCTTCAGGGCTTTCACATCAGCCTTGTTCGCGAACAGGCCAAAGAAGAGCTTCGTCACAACCAGGGCCGTGAACATGCTGGCCATGATGCCGGCGCAAAGCGTGACGGCGAAACCGCGGATCGGGCCCGACCCGAAGATGAAGAGAATAATGCCGGTGAGCAGTGTCGTGATATTCGCGTCCATGATGGTTACGAAAGCGCGATCATAACCCGACGTTACGGCCGTCCAGAACCGTTTGCCCGCGTTCTTCTCCTCGCGGATACGCTCAAAGATCAGCACGTTGGCGTCCACGGCCATACCGATTGTCAGCAGGATACCGGCAATACCGGGCAGCGTCAGCACAGGCAGCTTGATCGGTCCACCCCCGGCGCCCTCGCTCACAAAGATGCCCATGAACCCGGCCGCCACGATCATCCCCAGCGGGAGCAGCAGCATGTTCAGGATGAGGGCAATGTTGGCCACTACACCACAGAGGAGATAGTAGACCAGCATGAAGCCCAGCACGCCAATGCCGCCAACCATGATCGCACGCAGACCGCTGTTGATCGCGTCCTGTCCCAGGCTCGGCTCCACCGAGCGCTGCTCAACCACGCGCACCGGCGCAGGCAGCGAGCCGGCGTTGAGAATCTGCGAGAGCAGCATCGCTTCACGCTGTGAGAAGCTGCCGCTGATTTCGGCGCGCCCGCCATAGATGGCCTCGCGAATGGACGGGGCGGAGTAGAGTGTGCCGTCGAGCACGATCGCGAGCTGGCGACTTTCCTGCGGATTCGGGTTGCGCGGACCGCCCGGCGCGTAGTCGGCCGTCACGTTGGCAAACAGCTTGGCGCCCTTGCCGTCGAAACGGAGGGTGACCACGGCCTGGCCCAGCGGACCATAGTCCACGCCCGCGCTCTTGAGATACTCCCCCGACAGCTCGCGGCGACGCTTTACGAAATGGCCCTGGAAGATCTTCTGGTTATCCACTTCACGTTTCTCGAGCATGAACTCGTAGCCCGAGTCGGGCACCTCGAACCGGCCCAACACCTCGCGGTAGGCGCGATCCTTCTTGCCCTTGAAGTTGGGATCGGGCTTGTAGTAGCTGCCCTGTGTCAGGCGTACAACCTGGTAGCCTTCCGGCGCCTTGGCCTCTTCCAGCAGATCGGCCACGAGCTGTGTGCTGTCTTCGTGCACCATGCGGAACTCGAGGAACGCCACGCTCTCGATCGATCTGAGCGCCGCGTTGCGGGTCGTCTCATCAACGCCGGGGAGCTGGATAATGATGCGGTTGTCTTTACCGGGGTAGATGATCGGCTCATCGATACCCAGGCCGTCGATACGGTTGCGCATAACTTCGAGCGCACGTCCCTGCGCGCCCTGGAGCGTACGGTCCACTTCCGCCTTCAGATCCTCATCCGTAATGTTCGGTGCGCGATACTTGATTTCCTGCTCAACCAGCTCACGGTCGATCTTCACCACGAAGCTTGTTCCGCCCTTCAGGTCCAGCCCCAGGCGAATCTTCTCTTTGGGTGGCGTAAAGACCCAAACCGAGAACGACAACAGTCCCAAAAGGATCAACCATTTCCACAGCGCATTCTTATCCATCTTGTCTCCGGTCTCTTAACTCTTACTTCAACAATCGCTTGGCCACCTGCCTAAGGTGTTAG
Organism: Kiritimatiellia bacterium; assembly: GCA_016783675.1. GTDB lineage: Bacteria > Verrucomicrobiota > Kiritimatiellia > UBA8416 > JABMPJ01 > JABMPJ01. Next base: position 15,526 of record JADHWE010000035.1, on the reverse strand, counting down.
GTGCTAGGCGTTAGGTGTTAGGGGAGTTCCTTCCACCTAGCGCCTAATGCCTAACGCCTATTCTTCCTCCGGCTTCTCGCCCTTCTCCAAAATCTTGCTTACCGCGCCGCGTGCGACCTCGATCTTCACGCCGTCGGCAATCTTGATGACGAAGACAGCGTCTTTCACGTTCGTCACCGTGCCGATGATTCCGCCGCTGAACATCACGCGCGCGCCGGTCTTGAGCTCGTCGATCATCCGCTTCCGCTCTTTTTCCTTACGCTGCTGCGGACGAATCAACATGAAATAGAAAATCGCAAAGATGAACAGCATCGGCACCATCATCCCGAAAGGACTCCCCTGCTGCCCCTCCGCCGGTGTCGCCATTGCCAAGAAACTCAATGTATCAATCATGAATCCGTTTCCCCGTCGTATTCGGCTGCTCCACCATGCGCTTCATGGCTCAGCCGTTCGTTTACTCTCTTCCGATACCCATCTAAACCATCGGCGCCGATCGCTTCGCGAATCTCGCGCATAAACGCCATGTACCGGTACAGGTTATGTACCGTCAGCAGGCGCACCCCCAGGATCTCGCCCACATTCAACAGGTGCCGCACATAAGCCCGGCTGAATCGCCGGCATACCCGGCACTCACACCCCACTTCAATCGGCCGCTGATCCTGCTTGTACTCCCCGGCCTTCACCGGGTAGCGCCCCACGCGCGTAAACGCCGTTCCATTGCGCGCATACCGTGTCGGCATCACGCAATCAAACATGTCCACGCCGTCGGCCACCGCGTCCAGAATCTGGTCCATCCGCCCCACGCCCATCAGGTAGCGAGGCCTATCGACCGGCAATATCGCCACCGAATCCTCCACGCCCTGGCGCAGCACCACATCGGGCTCGCCCACGCTCACCCCGCCGATGGCATAGCCATCAAAGCCGATATCCACCAGCCGCCGTGCACACTCCTCGCGCAGATCGGTGTAGACACCGCCCTGTACAATTCCGAACACCAATTGCCCCGGAGCACGCTCCTGCTCCGAACAAAGAGCCGCCCATGCTATGGACTTCGATACCGATTTACAAGCGTAATCACGGTCACAGGGATAGGGCGGGCACTCGTCCAGCACCATGGCAATATCCGAGCCCAGTACCCGCTGAATCGCCATCGTCTCCTTTGGCCCCAGAAAGATCCGGCTGCCGTCGATATGCGAGTTGAATTCCACGCCGTCATCCCGAATCTTGCGCAGCTTCGCGAGGCTGAACACCTGGTACCCGCCGCTGTCGGTCAGGATCGGGCCATCCCAGCCCATAAATTTGTGCAGTCCGCCGCAAGCGGCCATGATTTCCATGCCGGGCCGGATGTTGAGGTGATAGGTATTGCCGAGGATGATCTGGACGTCGAGATCCGTCAGCTCCCACGGCGCCATCGTCTTGACGGTCGCCTGGGTCCCAACCGGCATGAACGCGGGGGTATCGAAAGTCCCATGCGCCGTCCACAGCCGCCCACACCGCGCCTGCGTCCCCCCATCGGAGGCCAAAATCTCAAATGTTCCCGGTAAACTCATTCAATACCACCTATCAACGGGAGAAGAATTGAACCAATGGGCACGGGTGCTCGTCGTCCACAGGGGAATGGCAGAATCATTAACAGCAGAATCATTTTGCTGTAAATGATTCTGCCGAAACAGCGGACGACGAGTCCCTATCCGCGTCGAGCCATGCCATCCGTGGTTGAACCTCCCTCTCCCTCATGCCTGGCGTGCGAGGTCGGCGAGGACCAGGGCGGCCATCGCCTCCACAATCGGGACAGCGCGCGGGACGACACAGGGGTCGTGCCGGCCCTGGGTGACCTGTAGCGTTACCGGTTTGCCGTCGTAATCGACCGTCTCCTGGGCGCACTTGATCGTCGCCGGCGGCTTGAATGCCACCCGGAACACGATCGGCTGTCCGTTCGTGATGCCGCCCTGCACGCCGCCGCTGTTGTTCGTCGAAGTACCCAGGTTGGCATCATCACCCGCGGTGAACGGGTCGTTGTGTTCGGAACCGCGCATCCGGGTTCCGGCGAAACCCGACCCGATTTCGAATGCCTTGCAGGCCGGAATCGAGAGCATGGCCTGCGCCAGAAGCGCCTCGGCCTTGTCAAAGATGGGCTCGCCCCACCCCGCCGGCACGTTGCGACAGACACAGGTGAGGATGCCGCCGATCGAGTCGCCCTCGTCGCGCACCTCGCGTATGCGGGCCTCCATCTTGTCGGCGGCGGCATGGTCCGGACAGCGCACGGCACGCGCATCCACGTCGGCGCGCGTGACTGTTGCCACATCCACTTCCGACCCGATAGCGCCCACGCTACTCACCCATGCCACGATATCGACACCGCAAAGCTGTTGCAGGTACTGCTCGGCCAGGGCCCCGGCCGCCACGCGGGCCGCGGTTTCGCGCGCACTGGCGCGGCCACCGCCGCTCTTGGCGCGCACGCCATACTTTTTCATATAGGTATAGTCCGCATGCGAAGGACGCGGCGCCACCACGGTCTCGTCATAGTCGCCGGGACGCTGGTCGTAGTTGCGCACCAGAAGCCCGATGGGGGTGCCCAGCGTCTTGCCGTTCTGTACCCCGGAGAGGATCTCGACCGTGTCGGCTTCCATGCGCTGCGTGGTCAGGTCGCTCTGCCCCGGCTTGCGCCGGTCCGCCTGCGCCTGGATTGCCTCCAGCGAGACCTCGATCTGGGCCGGGCAGCCATCTACGACCGCGCCAACCCCGACTCCGTGCGATTCCCCGAAAGTCGATACACGAAAAACTGTTCCACATGCACTACCCATAGCACTCCCCCAAACTCACAAGTCCCGCCAGTATAGGATCCCACCCCCTGCAGCACAACGCGGATTTGCGCTGAGGGCTTTGCGCCCTGGTCCTTAGAGACGCTGTGATCTGTTCACCCAACGGGAGAAACGCCCGATGAGGGCATCGGGCCTAACAAGAGAGCCGTTGCTGTAGGCCGGGTGCCCCCACCCGGCGAAACGGTCGCTAAGAGTAGGATCAGGGTTTTGCCTTGTGTTCATTTCCAGAGGGAGTTGAATCGACGGAACACAGAGATCTCAGGAATGCCGGTCTTCGTGAACAAGGGCCAGCAGCATTGTGAACGTTGTCCCCTTCCCCTTCTCGGACACGACATCCAAGCGACCGCCGTGTTCCTCCACGATCTTCTTCGTGACCGAAAGACCGAGACCGGTTCCCTTGGAGCCCTTGGTGCTGAAGAACACTTTGAAAAGCTTGGCCAGCGTTTCCTCGTCCATTCCGCAACCCGTATCACGGATCACGACGCGCGCATTGCCGTCATCGGCCGGGGCGTGCGTCTCAACTGTCGCCTCCCCACCCTTGGTGCAGGCGTCGACTGCATTCGTGACAAGGTTGAGCACGCACCGCCGAATCCCCTTGGCGTCCAGCTCCACCTCGGGCATGGCCGGGTCCGGCTTGAAGTCCACGGCGACATCCGGCCCGTCCTCGCGGTGTGACCCGATCTCGCAGATCTCGGCGCACAACCCGTTCAGATCCGCCGGGGCGTAAGTCGGCTCACGCGGCTTCGACAGGGTCAGCAGATCCCAGACGAGTTCCTCCATGAAATCATTCTTCTTCTTAACCACCTGCCACCCGGAACCCACGCGATCCAGGTTCCCCTGCTCCAGCCCCATATCAATCAGGTAGGAGCCGGTCTTGACCCCTTGCAGGATGTTTTTGATGCAATGCGAAAGGCCCGCTACCGTCTCGCCCATAGCCGCCATGCGCGCGTGCTTGACCATCTGCTGATGCAGCTCCGCATTGGCAAGCGCCGCGGCCACCTCGGCGGCCGCAAACGTCAAGAGCTTCAAATCGTCCTTCTGAAACCGCACGACCCGCTGCAGCGCATCCAGGTAGATCGCGCCGAATACGTTGTCCCGGAACACCAGTGGCGCGATCATCATCGAGCGGATCCCGATGTCGACGATGCTCTGCGAGGCCGCAAACCGGCCGTCATCCTGCGCGTCGGCGCACAACACCGCCTCGCGGGTCTGGATGACCCGCTTCAGGGCCGTGTCCGAGACAGCGACATCGTCCCCGCTGCGGCCGGAGCGCTGTTTGACTGCCCCCCGGCTGACTGCGTCGGTCTCCTGATCGACAAGCAGAATGAGTCCACGATCGGCCGAATCGAATATCTCCAGCAAGGCCGTGATCACCTGCTCCAGCAGATCCGGCACTTTGAGCGTGGCGGCAGTGGCCCGGGCAATCTCGTAGCCGGCATGCAGGCGGCGCTGGAGGTCTACGCTGTCCTTGGCCCCGGTCGCAGCACCGGCGACCGAGAGATCGATCGATTGCATCGCACCGAGACGCTCCATGTCGTCGGCGCCGCCCGCCTCTTCGGGCGCCGAGGCCCCATCATCTCCATCCGACCGGAACACCAAGAGGAAAGGACCGATCTCAATCGTGTCCCCATTCGAGCACGGCCAGCGTGTCCGCGCGGTCCCGTTAACGAGTGAGCCGTTACTGCTGCCCTCGTCCTCGAACAGCCAGATGCCGTGCTCAAGACGAATGCAGGCATGCTTCCGCGACACCTGGCGATCGTTCAGCCTGATATCGCAATCCGCCACACGACCGATGACCGTCAGATCGCCCAATGCGCGCTCTTGGGGTCCATCATCCGTCTGCCATGTCAAAACAGCCATGGTGCTCCCACATCCATTCCTACAAAGGTCATCAGGGACACGAGGGATCGGGGTGTTGCCACTCTTCGTGGACCAGCGGCAACAGAACCGTGAACGCAGTCCCTTTGCCCTTCTCAGAGGCGACCTCCAGCTGACCACCGTGCTCCTCTACGATCTTCTTGGTGACGGGCAGACCCAGACCCGTGCCCTTGGAGCCCTTGGTGCTGAAGAACACCGTGAAGAGCTTGGCCACGGTTTCATCGCTCATGCCGCAGCCCGTGTCACGGATCACCACCCGCACCATGCCGTCATCGCCGGGCGCATATGTCTCAACGGTGGCCTTCCCGCCCTTCGTGCACGCGTCAACGGCATTCGTGACCAAGTTGAGCAGGCATCTTCGCATCCCCTTCCCGTCTACCTCCACCACGGGCATGCCGGGATCAGGCTTGAAGTCCACCGTCACGCCCGGCTCCCCTTCGCGTTCCGCTCCGATCTCGCATATCTCCTCGCACAGCGCGTTCAGGTCTGTCTTCTCGTAAAGAGGTTCACGCGGCTTCGACAGCGTCAAGAGGTCCCAGACCAGCTCCTCCATGAAGTCGTTCTTCTTGCTGACAACTTTCCACCCTTTGCCCACATACTCCATGTCCCCCTTCTCCATGCCCATGTTGACGAGGTAGGAGCCGGTCTTGACCCCCTGCAGGATGTTCTTGATGCAATGCGACAGCCCGGCAACGGTCTCCCCGATAGCCGCCAGGCGCTCCTTCTCCAGCATCTGCTCGTGCAGCATGGCGTTCTCGATGGCCACCGCGGCCTGCCCGGCCACAGCCTGGCACAGAACAAGGTCGTTCCGGGTGAAGGGACCGTCGATCTTATTGAGGATTTCCACCGCGCCAAGGATACGCTCACGGGTACGCAGCGGCACACACAGGATGGACTTGGTTTGGAAACCGCTCTCTTCGTCGGGCTTTGAATACCACCGGCTGTCATTCGCTACATCATTGACGATCAGTGGCTCGCCGCTGTCGACCACGTGCCCCACGATGCCCTGGCCCGCCTCCATCCGGATGGTCTTCACCCGTTCGGCCTTCGCTCCCTGGGCAATATGGAACAGGAGCTCGCCCGTGTCGTCGTCGATCGTAAAGAGCGAGGACGCCTCGGCCGCCATCACATCCTTGGCCACGGACATGACCGACTCCAGCACGGCATCAATCGACAGGTGGGCGTTGATCGTCTGCGCAATATCGATCAGCGCACGGACTTCCTCAGCATGCACAGCGACACTCATCAGCTACCTCCCGCAAACACTTCCCCTCCGGCGCACTGCACCGGGCAGCACGCCGGATAGCGATTAAACCACGTCGCATCGCCCCGGGCAAGCGGCTTCCGGCCTCAGACGTCTTCCATGACAAAGCCGCCATCCCAGTCGCTGTCGGGGGGAACGGAGAGGAATTCCTTACAGCGTTTCAGATAGGCCTTGCTCGGGCCATCCTCGCTGTCGAGCGCGAGCGCGGCACGAAAGGCGTCAATCGCATCCTCCCATCGGCGAGCCCGATAGTGTTCCAGTCCGTCGCGGTAGACCTCCATGAGCCGTTCTTGCCCAGGCGTGGTTTCGCCTGTCCTTCCCACAACTTCGTAGGCACGCACGCGCTGTTGGCGACCTTTCACACGGATGGTGCCAAGCTCCCGGTCGACAATGCGTCCGGCCACGAGTTCCCGCGTGCCATCACTCATCATGATCGCCGTCCCGAACGCCTTGTTCGCCGGTTCCAGCCTGGCACCCAAGTTCACGGCGTCTCCCATGACGGAGTATTCCATTCGATCCATGGACCCCATGTTACCCACAACCATCTGACCGGTATTCAGACCAATCCGCACCGTCAGGTCGGGCTTGCCTTCGGCGAGCCACTTGGGGCGTAACACCGTGTCCAGGTCCCGGACCGAATCCAGCGCCGCGCAGCAACTGAGATAGGCATGATCTTCTTGCTCTACCGGCGCATTCCAGAACGCCACGATCCCATCGCCTTCGTACTTGTCGAGCGTGCCGTCGTAACGGAAGATAATACGGCTCATGTGGTCGAGGTACTCGTTGAGGAGCCCTACCATATCCTCGGGGGGCACGGTTTCGCTAATGGTCGTGAATCCCTTGAGATCGCTGAAGAAGACTGTCATCGTCCGCCGCTCGCCACCTAGCTGAAGCATGTCCGGGTCCTCCAGGACCTGTTTCACAACCGAAGCGGAGACATACTTGGAGAACGCATGGCGCACCTTGGCCTTTTCATGCCGCTCCGCCAGGAAATTATGCACCACGATAGCCAGGTAGGCTGCCACCAGGGCCACCATCGGCGCGGCCATGGGCAGCCATAGCGCCCTGTGATTGAAGAACAGCTGCCCGGCCCCGACGTATCCCCCCATCAGCACGATCGCCATGCCGACCGCCAGGAGCGGGTGCAGCCGCAAACCGGCGATGGCCATCACGACGGCGCAGAGCAGCACAATCAGGAACGATACCCAGGCGGGGGGAGAGCGAATGAACTGCCCGGTCAGAATTGTATTGGCCGCATTTACATGCAGACCCACCATGGGGTACCGCGCACTGAAAGGCATCGGGTTGAAATCATGCGTGCCCGTTGCGGTCAGGCCGACAAACAGGACTTTGTCCCTCAAGTCGAGCGGTGAGAGTCGCCGCACCTCTTCCCCCGGACCCGTCGTCAATTCGACAGGAGGGAAGAAATACAGCGGGCGGCAGCTCTCATCCGGGTCGTCTCCCCGCTTCAGCGCAAAACGCAGGCGCTCGGCCGCATAGTGCCGAACGGTACCATGAACAGGGCTTCGCCCGACGGCCTCCACCAACTCCGCCGTATCCATGTCGGCGTCCGTCCTCAGCAGCTCCAGCATCCGTTCATTGTCGGCCACCTGGTCCCAGATCGATCCCAGCGCGTTCCTCGTTTCCGCATCGTCCTCCGATACGAAAGCATCGAGAAAATCGGACTTCCCGAGCGGGTCCTCCTGCCGGGCCAGCTCCACCAGGCGCGCCAGCAAGAGATCCCTAACCATGCCCTCAGCCCGGACTTGCTTGAGCAGACGCCGACGCACGACCTCGCCGGTGATGGCTTCCATGCCCTCGGTTAGCAGCGCCGCCGTGTCGCTGCCGTAGGCACGAATGCGCGCGCGTACCAGGTCGTCGGCCCTGAATTCGAGAAGCAGGGCCGCCGGGAAATGCGTGAACGTGCCGAGGTAGTCACCGGCCCAGTTCGTATCCATGCTCAACATCCTGTCCACGGGGATGCGGATGTCACCCTTACCCGATGCACCCGCCATGCCGGGTCGCCGAGACGATGGAATCAGTACGTGACTTCCGGGCACGATCTCCATGGCGGATAACGGAACGCCGGTCACCAGCGACACCACCATCATGCCCACGGAAGGATACAGCCGCCCGTCGTACTGCAAGAACAGGGGATAGCGCCGTACTGTACCGTCCACGTCGTACAGAATCTGCGCAAACCCGAGCCCCACGGCGTGTTCAAGAAACCGGGGATCCGGCGGTTCCACGAAGAAGCCGCGCGCCACCGTGTCGTTGCGCCCGTCCGGCGCATCGTACGGCAATGAGAAAGCCTCCGCCAGCGCCAGGGCATCAACATGCGCAGCTCGCATGGCGGTCTCAGCAAGCGTTCGAGTCTTCAGATCGATGGATATCGTATCCGGGTACTCCTGGGGCGACGCCACGGAGAAAGTCTGCGACAAGACCGTCATCTGCGTATCACGCATCGCTTCCGCCATGGCCTCGTCATCCCCGCGGGCCATATCGGCCAGAAGCGATTCGAGTGCATGGGGCATCCCTTCCCCGCCCACCAGGCGCCGGGCCTCCGCAACCTGTTCCGGAGAAACAGTCAACGGGCTGGGATCGGGAAAGAAGATGTCCACCGCCATCAGCCGCGCGTCATAGTCCTCCAGCACGCGCATGAGCTCGGCGTACATGTTACGGGGAACCGGCCACGAGCCGGCCAGGTCAATCGTGGCCATGTCGATATCGATTGTGCCGAGCGTTGGGTCCGTTTCGATTGGTGGACGTCGGCGATAGCGCACGTCGAGTGTATTCAGCTCGATTTGCTCGAAGAGCGGCACCCAGCCAAAGAGGGTATACGCGACGATTGAGATGACAATCCCAAGAATCAGGTTGAAAGCTGGATGTCGTACCAGGCGCATACGCGTAAACCCTTACTACGTGCCGTTGCAGGATGTCAGCCATCCTTCTGTTCCGGGGGCGGATGGTCAAGACCTATTGTGCAAGAAACAACGTGAGCCTCTCCCACTTCTCGTGCTATATAGAGGCTAAGAACAGGGCCGGTTCACACCGGGCCGCGCCAATGCGTACCTGGCACAAAACATGGGAGTAAGAATGGACACGTCAGCAAGGAATCATACGATCACACGTCTTGCCATGGCAGCACTTGCCGTCTTCATCCTTTGCCGACAGAGCGGCGCCATTGAGGGTTTCCACTTTGTCGCCGAGCAGACGCTGCCGGGAACGACCCCCCTCTGTATGACCGCACTCGGAGAAAAGGGCCTGGTCGTTCTGGACGGACAGTCCAACACCTTGCAGTTTCTCGACACCGACCTCGTGAGCGGATCGCGCGTTACGATCGACCCGACAAGCGGCGTGGAGGCAAGAGCGATCGCCGCCCTTGCCTATGACGGACAGCGCGGGGAGATTCTCGCCCTCGACACAAAACGCAGGGCCGTTCATGTGTTCACTATCAAGGGGGACTTCCATGAGACGATCGCCCTGAACGTCTCCGGACCGGGCAAGCTGGACGATCCCGGATACCTCGCCGTCGATGAAAACGGCATCCTGTACATCGCCGATCCCGGTGACGACGACGTAAAGGTCTTCACGCGCCAGGGCATCTACCTCGTTACGATGCAAAAGGCCCTGAACCGGGAAGGCAAGCGGCCGGACTTCAAGCCTACGGGAGTGGCCCTGCGGCCGGACGGCACGCTGGCGGTGGTCGACATGGCGGAGCGGTGCATACAGATCTTCACCCGCGACGGTACACACCGCTACCGGGTCCGGCTTGAGGGGGACTTCAGCCGTCTTGAGCACCTCGTCGCGGGAGCGAACAGCGAGTACATCAGCCTGGATACCCGCCGACAGAGGATCTACAAGTGGGACCATGTAGGCGTACTGTCCACTGTCTTCGGAACCAAGGGAACAGGGCGGGGCCAGTTCCACTCGCTGGCGGCGATCGCGACCGACAACGCGGGTCGGGCGGTGATACTGGACACCAAGCAGTCGAAACTACAGACCTTCGGGTTCGACCAGCCGTGCCGCGGCATAGGCAGCGCCACGCCGCCACCCTATCACCATGTTCGCTTCGCACGCGAGTGGCGCCCGAACCGCACGCTGGTCGCCATGCTTCCCGAAGGAGACCTGTCATTCGATTCCCGCGAGCGACGACTCTACCTGCGCGGAAGTGACGGGGAGCAGGTATTCACGGATAGGCGGCTTAGGGACGTATCAGCCGCGTGCATGTGCGACGGACTCATCTATGCCTTTGACCGCGGCAGCCACGGTGTTTTCGCCTTCCGCATCGACAGCGGCGAATTGGTTTACCATTTTGGCGCCGGCAGGCAGGAGGGCAACCTGGACGACGTGGTTCGCATGCTTCCGGGGGAGGCCAACACGCTCTTCCTGGCCGACCAGGACGACACAAGGGTGAAGATATTCAGCCGGGACGGCATTTTTGCCACCAGCTTTGGAGTCAAGGGCAACGAGCTGGATAAGGAGATCAGCCACCTCACCGACATGACCTGGTACCAGGGAAACCTGGCCGTGCTGGATGGTGCCCGGGAGCTGGTGCATATCTTCGACACCGGCGGCCGTTTCCTGCGCAACATACCACTCCCGCTGCCGGAGGGCAGCGTGGACCTGGCAGCGATCGATACCGATCCCAATGGATTCCTGGTTCTCCTGGACCGCAAGCGGCCGCGCATCCTGGTTCTGGATCACGACGGGGAGGTGTCTTACCAGTTCGGGAGCCGCGGGAAACGCGTGTTTGACTGGAGTCGCCCAACCGGGCTGGCCGTCCATGATGACGGCACGCTCAACCTTCTGGACGACGCGAAGCCGTCGCGGGTGCTTGTGTACGCGCTGGAGACACCGGGCGCCGTCTCCCAGGCCGCGATTGCGGTGGATCGTGACGACCGCAGAACCGCCATGGCGCGATTGGGCCCCTTCCTGGCCGCCCTGGGTACGGGCAGCATGGATCCGACCCGGGAGAACGCCCGGGGGGCCGTCGTGGCAATCAAGGCCGACCAGAAATTCCGGAACATCCTTTCCAACCTGCAGCGAGAAGTGGCGCAGACCGTCCTGGGTCAGTGGCTCCACGCCCACCCCGGAAGCGTAGAGGCGCGCATGGCGCTGGCGCAGAGCCTCCGCAAGGCGAAACAAGTCGAAGAAGCCGTCTTGGTTCTTCAGGCTGCCCCACAGCGGCAAGGCGACTCCCGCTGTGCCGTGTTACTCGCCCGGTACAAGAGCGAACTGGACAACAGCGGGCGGGCGCAATCCATTGTTACGATCGACTCCTGCGATGTACCCCGTCTGTTGCCGGCCCTTAGCCAGACCTACTTCGATCAACCGGTCATCGCACTGACCGTCTCCAACACCGGCGGCCGCCCCACCCCGCCCGGAGTCGCAACCTTCTTCGCCAAGGCGGTCATGGACAATCCCACCGAAACGCCGGTACCGGCCCTGCCCCCGTTCTCAACCCAGACCATCGCATGCCGGGCCACGTTCAATCGCAACATCTTGACCTACGTCGAAACGACACGACTCTCCGCGCATGTGCAGGTCAAGTTCGGGAAGGGCCGCAATGTCGTCATGGCAGAGAGCCATGCCGGCTTTGAACTCCAGGGCCGCAACAGCATCGACTGGAACCAGGAAGATATGGTGACGTGTTTTGTCACGACCAAGGATCCCGATATACAGGTCTTCCTGCGCCGGGCCCTGAGTGCCGCCGAGGAACAGACGATACAGGCCGACCTCGACCCGTATCTCTACAAGGCATTGACTCTGTTTGACGCCATGCAGAGCATCGATCTCTACTACATGCCCGATCCGACCCAGCCCTTCAACTACTCCCGCCTGTCGGGTGACGGACTGATCGACTACGTGCAATACCCGCGTGAGACACTCGTTCGGCAGAGCGGCGATTGTGACGACCTGGCCGTTCTCTATGCCTCCCTGCTTGAAGGCGCCGGCATTCCAACCGTGCTCGTGACCTCTCCCGGCCACATCTTCGTGGCGTTCATGCTCAAGAACGGAAGGCAATCGGTGGATGCGCTCGGCCTCAAGCAGGATCACCTGGTCGAGTACAACGGCAACGTCTATGTCCCCGTTGAAACCACGCTGCTCGGCAACCCGTTCGTCACGGCCTGGCGTGTGGCCGCCGACACCATTCTCAAGCACCGGGCCAATGACAAGATCGGGTTCATCGACCTGCGCGAGGCATGGCAACACTACAAGACCGTCTCACTACCCCCGCACGATCAAGAGGTACCGATCCCGGCCCGAAGCGTCCTCGGCCTCCTGTTGCGCCGCGAGCTGGACGCCTTGAATCTCAAGCAGATTGAGAAGCGCCTGGCCGTCTACAAGCGGTGGCTTGAACGCGAGCCGGATAACCAGTCGCTCCTGATCCTTCTTGCACGATCCTATGGCGAAGTGGGTGTGTTCGACCTCGCGCAAGAGTACGCGGACCGGGCCATGGCCGTTTCGCCCACCAACCAGACCGTCTACCAGGTGCTCGGCAACCTGGCATTCATGCAAAACGACTACGCGGGGGCGTCCGACTGGTTCCTGAAAGCCGATGCCATCAGCCACACCGCAGCGATCCAGATCAACCTGGCCCTGACGTACCTGAAGGATGGAAAGCTCGTGCCGGCCCGCAAGGCGTTCGCAGAGGCGAAACGACTCGATCCGGCCCTTGTCAGCGGATACCCGGAACTGATACAATTGCTTGAGTAGGAGAGGATGTAATGAAAACGCGCATCATTGTGGCGGTCATGATGGCACTGTGTCTGCAGGTCGTTGCCGCAGAGAAACCTGCCATTAGACCCAAGAGTAAGCAAAAGGCTGCACTCAAGACCCTCCTGGACAGCCTGAAGACCAAGGGGAAACAGACGCGGAAGACGCGACACATCCTGTCGCTGCCTGTCGCCTCGGCCGGGGCCCGGGGAGGCGAGGTCCGTACGGCAAACCGCTTTGCTCTCCTCTGGCCCGAGGGATCGCACATCTCTCCCCTGACAGCCCTTTCCGTCAACCTGGAAGCTGCCGGCGGCGGGAGTACGGCCGGAGCAGACATGCGGACCCAGCTCACAGATTTCGTTGAGGTGTTTCCTGAATTCAGGAAGGAACCCCTCCTCGAGGACCTCAACGTTCTGCTGACACATCTCGACCGCCCGTAGCGTCGCCTGCTCTACTCCCCGGTCGCCATTTGCTTTGTGCCGCGCGGTTGCGGTACAATTCGGATGTGAGGACGACACTCATCTGCTATGCCTTGAGCTTGGCGTCGGCGTTTGCGACGACAGTCGGCGAGATTCGTGTGCACTCCGTTCAGCCGGAAGTCTTCGACTTCAAGTTCAGCTCGGTCGTCTCTTCACACGCCCCGGCCACGCTGGCATTCAACGGTGTGAACGGCGAGACCGTGTTTGCGCGGGTGGGCGAGCCCGTGGGGGGCTACACACTTCGCGCGTTCAGTCCCTCCGCCAATGATCGGGGCGTTGCGACCCTGGAGGGTCCCGACGACAGACGGTACGCACTGGAGATGGGCACCCCTCTGCCCCAGCCCGGGCATGTCGTCTGCCTGGTATCCCTGAAGAACGGTGGCTGGATCTATGCGCGTCCGGGCAAGACGTTTGAGCTGGGGGGCGACACCGTGACCGTTCAGCTGGCGGGAACCAACCAGGTCACACTCTCAACCGTCAACGCCTCACACTGCCCCACCCTCCTGACAGCCGCCGAGCAGGCGCAGCTCCAGTCCATGTGGGATGCTCGTCGGCGCGAACAGGAGGCCGCCATGCAGGCCGCGCGCGAGCGGGCCGCGGAAGCCAGGGAACAGCAGCGCGTAAACAGCATCCTGGCGGGAACGAAAGTGCCCCGGGCCGCCGACGCCAGGCGAAAGGTCTATCCAACCGGCACCGTGCGGGGCCGACGACCGCGCACCTCAAACACGTTCACCGTGGGTACAGAGTATCGCTACCCCGTCGCTTACGACATCGTGCCCATCGTCACCTGCACCCACGACGGCCGCACCGTGACACGACCCGCCTTCGTACCCACGCGCTTCACAACACGACGCGTTTCCTTCGGCATTACGTCGCGCTAGCGTAGACCTCCCGCATCTCGTCCCCAATGATACGGAGCCCTTCGCGGACCGTGGATTCCGGCTGGGAATAGTTGATGCGGATGCACTCGTGCTCGTGAGGCCAGTCGTCGGCTAGGCCGTAGAAGAAGTAGCAACCGGGAACGACCAGTACACCGCGCCCCTTCAAGCGCTCATAGAACTCACGCGAGTTGATCGGCATTCCCGGGCACCAGAGCCACAGGAAGAGCGCCCCTTCGCAGGTGTGGAGCCGCCAGGGCAGGCTCTTGTCGAATGATTCATCTGCCCAGTCCAACGCCCGATGCATGCGGGTCTCGTAGAAAGGCTTCACGATCTCTCTGCTGAACTCCAGGATCCGGCCACTCTCCATGTGCGACACGACCAGCGCCTGCCCAATGTTACCGCTGGCCAAGCTGATGATCGCGTTGGCTGATGCGACCGCTTTGATCACATCCTCCGACGCAATCACGATGCCCGTGCGCGTACCGGGAAGCCCCAGCTTCGACAGGCTGAGCGTCAGGATTGCATGTTCATCCCAGTATGGCGTAACATCCCCGAAGATGATGTTGGGAAACGGCGCACCGTAGGCGTTGTCGATCAGAAGCGGGATGCCCTGCTCCTTCGTCATGGCCGCCAGACGATGGATCTCCTCATCCGTCAGGACATTGCCCGTTGGATTGGTCGGCCGCGACACGCACACGGCGCCGATGTCGTCGTCGATGACCAGGTTATCGAAGTCGACGTGATACTTGAACTCGTGGTCGCCGATCTCTTTGATGATCGGCTTGCAGGCCACGAACATGTCGCCGCTGAGTCCCTGGTCCGCGTAGCCGATATACTCCGGCGCCAGCGGGAGGAGGATCTTCTTCTTTGATCCATCTTCGAATTGACCTGCCAGCATGTTGAGCAGCATGAAGTAGGCGTTCTGACTGCTGTTCGTCACCGCCACGTTCTGCGGTCCGATATCCCAGCCGTACTGCTCGCGGAAGAGTCTTGCGAGCGCGGCCAGGAAGCGCGGACTGCCCTGGGGCGTATCGTAGTGACACATGATGCGGTCGAACCGGTCCGCGTCCTCCAGCAGCCCAGCCATGTCCTGCCGCCAGATTTCCTGCATCGCCGGAATGCCGGCTGGGTTGCCTCCGCCAAGCATCAGCATATCCTCATGCCCGGCCATAGCCCGGCCCAAGTCATCCATCAGCTCCCCGATCCCCGAGTGAGCCGCCATTCTCTGTCCAAACTCAGACCACATACGGTTCACGCCTCTTTCCTCAGACACTACTGTTCGCCCACCTTCTTTTCGACTCTCGAAATGATCTCGGAATACATTCGTATGACATCCTCTCGGTTGCCCTGGGTCGCGCTAAATTTGAAGGAGAGCGGCCTTAATTGGTCGACATAGCGGTTAGTGTTGTGGTCCCTTCTTGTGCTCTCGCTTGTCCGCCCCCGGGGGCGGACAAGCGAGAGCTGTATTCCTTCTCTATGCTG
>JADHWE010000090.1 GCA_016783675.1 Kiritimatiellia bacterium | reverse complement strand
TACTGGCCCAGGCAGGCATCGGGGATACGGCCGTCAGGGAAGATTACAACATGCCGGGCCGAGAGGCGCGCAGCATCCTTGTCCGCGAGCACCTGGCCGGCGCTATCGTTTCGGGTGACGCTTTCGAGTGCATCGATATCGAAAGGAAGCATGTCCTGGCCGTCCAGATCCTGCAGCTGGTCCAGCGAGTCGGCTTCGAAAATGGCCCGCACGGCGTGCGACTGTGATTGGATCAGAATGGCCGCCTCACCGGCCGCCACATCGGCCTCCGAGATGCCCAGCTCTTCGGCCACCGTGTCGGGAATGATGACCGGGGCGGGGGCCTCGGACTTCACACACTCGGCCTTGGTGAACCAGCGCATCTTGCCCTTGAAACGGAGGGCGTGCTGTACGGGGTCGCGGTCGGTGAAAGAGAGGATCGACTTGAACTCTACGCGCTTGGTCACGCCGTCGTGGGTTTCATAGACGCCCTCGATGCGGGGGTTCTCGTAGATGCTGTCATGGTCGATGTGGCCGATGAGGAAGGAACGTGGACAGATATCATAGACATGTCCGTATTCCTGGTTCAGCGCGTAGACCTCGCCGCTGGTCATGCCGCGGAAACGCTCCTTCTTCACCAGGAAGCCCTGGTAGGCCGCCTTGCCCAGTGCCACCTGTTTGTCGACAAGATCGGACTGCACGGAGGTGAAACAGATCATGACGAAGGTCATCAAGACGAGTGTGGCACAGGTCAGGCCGGTGCGCAGCTTGCGGCGGTGCATGTTGTTGAGCCCCAGCATGAAGGCGGAGCTGATGGCGCTCATGGCGTTGATGTCGGCTGCTTTCACCTTGCCCGACTTCTTGCGCAGCTCCTCGAGGTTCTCGTGGAACTTGCCGGACATCATGAGGGTGACACCACCCGAGATGATCATGATCACGAATCCCAACAGGATCATCAGCGAGGAGCGCACCATGGCGAAGGCCGGATGCAGGATGTTCAGCAGCATGAAGACTACGATGAACGCGATGCCCTGGGCGATAAGCTGTTTGCGGATATCGGCGAAGCCGAAAACGAGCTTTTCGAAGAAGAAAACGAATGGGACCAGCAGGCCCAGGTACCACAGAATGCCCAGGACGGCCTCGAAGATGGATTCGCGCAGGACGGGGTGGTTCAGGGTGGAGTAGGTGATGGATTCACGCGACTTGCGGGCGGCCTCGGCCATGGGCAGTTCGCCCGATTCACTCTCGGCTGTCAGCGCCAGGCTCTTCTCGTGGTAGGCCTCGGTGCGCTCGTCGGACATGTGGTGGGCCTTCTGGAGCTCAAGGCGCTTGCCGTTGAGGAACGACATGGATCGGGCCGCATCGAACGGGACCCTGCAGAGGAGGGCGCTGTCCTGGGCCAGGTAGCCGTCGCCATCGATCTCGCGGTCGGGGTCGGGTTCGAAATCGTCGCCGATGTTGAGCATGAAGGCGCGGGTTTCGTTGGCGAACTCGTTATCCGCCGTTCCGGATAGAAGCTTGATGAAGAGGGTCTCCTCCGGGGCCGCAAACGTGGTCTGGATGCCCTCCCTGGAGACGCCGGCGAGCGGGAAGCGGCAGAGCTTATCCATGGGCGCCAGCCCGTGCTTGTCGATCAGTTCGACGCCGGTGTACTCGCGCATCGTCTGCGGGTTCAACAGGTCGAGTACCGATATCGGCGTGGCGCGGAAGGTGACAATGGTCACGTTGCGAATGATGTCGACCACCCAGGTGCTGATGCCGGTCGACTTGAAGAGGCGCTGACCCGTGCCGCCCTCATCCTTCATATAGTTGATGATTCCATCGGATCCGTAGCCCACCGCCAGCGGTGAATAGCCGCCGACGTGTATGGACCCGAATCCGAAGATGTGGCACGGCACATCATAGGTGCCGTAGGGATCGGCGAAGTAGAATGGGTTATCAGTGTAGCCTGACTTTACGGGTGTGTGGGGGACTCGTGCCCCGGATACCAGGGCCCCGCTGAGTGGGAAGTTGGGCACCATGGATTGTCCCACACCGGAAACAAGCACCTGCCCCCCGAAATTGTAGTTGGCCGAATCGATGCCGCAATGCGCCGGACGGCCGTCAAACTTGCCGGCCCCGGTGCCCATGGCCAGGGTCAGCAGAACTTCACCGGTCAAGCGGAGGGAGTACTTCAGGCTGCCCGTATTGGTCATAAACGGCAGGACAACGGGATAGGTGTACTTGAGGTAAGACGGGCCGCGATTTCGGCTGATGGGGGCATAGATCGAATAGCCGGCTGGGACACTCATGGCGTAAATGAAACTGCCCGGAGCCCCGTTGATATGGGGGCCGTTGGTGGCCTCGTGTTTCTTCTCGTACGAGAGGAGCTTCACCTGCGAATCGGTCAGCCCACTCTTCTGGAAGGCCCAGGTGTAGAGTTCGTTGAATGTCTTGGGCTGGTTGTCGGTTTCCGATCCGGCCAGGAACGTTAGTTCCTCGGCGGACGGGGTATCGGACGGCGCTGCGGGAGCCAGGTAAGGGTGAACAAAGATCTTTTCGCTGTACGTTCCCAGGCGCTCGAGCAGGGCGATGTCCTGGGCGTATGTCTTCTGCTTGTGCCGATGGTGTTCCCTTAGCTCCTTGAACCGGTTCCGCCACCGCTCCACAACGCCGTACCGCTCGATGTGATCCTGCTTGGTTTCGACAATCTGTGCCAGGCTCAAACCGGCCGCTGTCATGGCCTGTTCGTACAGACGCTTGGCCGCCTGGTAGGCCTTGAATTCCGCGCTCTCGACGCTTCCGTCTTTGCGTTTCTCGAACGTGATCTTGGTCTGCAACGCCGGTTCTGACGTCTCAAGGATGAGGCTGTTCAGTACGTACAGAATTTGTTCATCAAAAAGCGCCCGTGCGTCTTCGTCGAGGGGCGCGGTGGCCTCCTTGACCCGTTCGGCCGACTGGAACAGGTCGTCGTGCTGCAAGACGGCATCGATGGCGTCGAGCATGGCCAGTGACGCTTCATTGGCGCTGACCTTCGTTTCGATGTACTTCTTTATGGGGCTGGCGACGGCCACATCGGCGGCCGCCGTTTCATTGCGTCCCAGGGCCCGCAGGATGGGATTCTCTTTTTCCGTGAGGGCGCCGCGGTTCCCGCCGAGAATGCGCACGAGGTTGTTCTTGCCATCGTGGGCGATAGCCTGCGCGGCGAAACTAATGAAAACAACATCGCGTTGGAGCTGGTCACGATAGGGCAGCAGGCCGTTCAGTGCCGCCAGGTGCGTGGCCGGACTAAGCGCCTGCATGCCGCCCGGGGCGAGGTCGGGTAGGGGAGAGGCGGCGCCGTAGTCGCAGCTCAGAACGAGGGCCGATTCCCCCGTGCCCGACGGCGCGCGCAAGATCCCGATGAGGGTGGTGTGCCGGGTGTTGGCGTACGCGGTGCGGACACGCAGCGTGATGCTTTGCCCGACGTGATTGAATATGCCGGGCGTGGCGGCGAGGCGAACGTAGTTCACCGGCAGCGTCGACACCATGCACTCTTCGCCGCCGGCGATGCGTTCCCACGGCATCTCTGCCAGGCCATCGGGGTGAGCGACGATCAGTGCTTTCAGTCCCAGCTTGGCGTAGCGGCTCCACATGAACCCGAGCTGCTTGGGGATCCGGTCGTCACGCGCATCAATAAGGCCGATGCACGCATCGAAGCTCTTGCGGCTTTCGAGCGACTCCTCGTCAATCACCACCAGCGTTCCGGTCAGGCCATCGGCCGGCGTATTCATGGGCTGCAGGTTGTTCGGCATGAAGGGGTAGATCTCTACGCCCGGGAGCGGCTCTCCGCCGGCAGCGAGAATGGTGCGCTCGAGCGTACGCGGTGCCGCACAGGCGTTCTCCTGCTCGTAGACCTCGAGCCCGGCCTGGTCGTAGCGCTCACGGATGAGTTGCTGCAGCTTGTAGATGCCGGGCTGCCCCACGAAGCGCGAGCCCAGCGCGAGAATGTGCGACATTTCCTGCTGCACATTCGTATGGCTCACCGCCGCCAGCATAGCCGCGCTGTCGTAATCAGACACAGGCTCCGCCGCCTTCTCAACCATCTGCGGCGGGAACATGCGATGGAAGAACAGACCGGTCCCGACCGCAAGGCAGAGCACAAGAGCTGCAACTAGCAAGCGGATGGGCCGCGTATTGCGGGTCCCGTATTCCGCGTTCCGATTTCCACGTTCCGCGTTCATAACGCCCATATGCTCCACCACACACTCTTTGTGCCCGGTACAAAGAACTTAAGATACGAAACCGTGACGACGTAGATGAAGTAGGCCGTCATGCCGCCGAGGAAAATGCCCGTGGCGAATGGCATCAGCTTGTTGCGCACCGTGGCGGCGCCGCCGAGTTTGAGCACGGTGAAGCGGATCAGCCAGGCGAGCAGAATGCTGCCCCAGGCCTCCTGCGCCATCCAGGTGCCGCCCACGAGAAAACCGATGGGGTGGAACCAGAATCCGGCAAAGAATTGTCGCAGAATGGTGGCGAGCGCCACCGTGCCGGCGCCATAGGCTACGGCCCAGACCTGGGGCTTAATGCCGCCGCTCTGCTTGGCTGTTGCCTCTTCCGTTGTCGGTTCCTGTGGTGCCGCTTCCTGGTCGGCCGCCTTTGTGTAACTGCCGTACGTGCGGAACCAGTGTGTCTTGAGTCCCATCGAAGCGCTGCCCATTCCACCCTTCGTGGCGCCCTCGGCATAGGCGTTGGAGAGTACGAACCAGCCACCTACAAGCAGCGAACCCAGAACGCCGAGCAGGGCGACTGTGACCAGGTGGCTCGGCACGACCCTGGCGCGTCGGCCCAGCTCGATCATCTCCACCTGGAGTCCGGGGAGGAGGAGGAAGGAGCGGATCACGAAGATCTCGGTGACCATGGCGATGAAAATGAACCCGCCGGGACCAAAGAGCGGTGCGCCGCCAAGAAGCGGTACGATGGTCATGACGCTCCACGGGAAGTAGGTGCTGAACGGCACGCCGCACTCCGCCCTCAACTTGGCCGCTACAAGCGCTATCAGGAGCATGATCGTATAGAAAACCAGCATGCCGGCTACGCCGATTCCGGCCCAGTGGGCCCACACTGCGATGCCCGCGTAGCAGAGGACCAGCGCGATCAGGCAGGTGCGGTAGCTCATGGCCTCGCGGGCTTCGCCAGGCTCCGTGCCGCCCTTGATGGCGCGCTTGATGACCAGCCAGAGGTACTTGCGGGTGAAGAAGATCACCAGGAGCGCGTACGTCAGGTAGGCCCCGTTCATCTGGTCGCCGTTGAACGGATAGCCCGCGGTCGAGGTCAGGCCGTAGGAGTGCCCGACCCAGAACTGGGCGCGATAGAGGAAGAAGCCCAGGACAATTGTCAGCAGGACGTTGAGTTCCATGAAGAGCGCCAGTGCGAGAAAGACCGAGCAGACTTTGAACTGCACGTTCCACATGCCTCCCCAGCCCGGATCACTGAAATAGGGGCCAATCGGGACATTGATGCCGAGGTTGGGGACGCTGGAATTGTAGGCGGCCCAGATCTTCATGATGCACCAGAAGAGGGTGACGCCGAAGCCGGTCCACATCAGGCGGTTTGTCCAGATGGATGGTAACTTCCCGGTACCGAGTTCATCCTCGTCGGTCGTGTCGAGGCCGAGGAGACGGATCGGGATCTGGGCGACCGGCAGCGGGTAGCGCTCGTTCTCGATCCACTGCTTGCGCATGATCACCGCGATGGCGAACGTGCCGGCCAGGAGCAGTCCCACAAAGCCAAACCAGAAGATGGCGGGATTGGTCCACTCCTTGAACGGGATGCCGCCGGACAGCACGAGCTTGAGCCCGGCCAGGCTGAACATGGAATCGGGTTTCACCAGTACACGCCCGCGTAGCTTGGGCGGGAGCGCATCGTACTCGGCCTGCGTCACAACCTTGCGACCGTCAAAGATCTCGTCCACGGCTGAGACGCTGGAGAGCGCGAGGTCGGCGAACGCCACGCTGCCGCGTCCGACCAGACCCAGTTCGATGAAGGCGGTATCCTCCAGGGCCGCGGCAAACTCGACGCCATAGCGTCCCTTGCGGACAAAGCTGCCCGGGCGCAGGTAGGTGGGCTCACCCTCTTCGCGGGACGAGAAGACCTCGGTTGCGAAGTGGTCTTCATCGTCATAGAAGACACGGCAGTAATAATAGGACTCCGCTTCAAGGTCGGCCGCCCGTGCCAACAACGTCAGCAGGTAGGGCTCGTTTAGGTTGAGGTGGAGCTTATCCTGCTTGAACAGCGGAACGGGAATGCGGATGGTGGAGACGTCCTCCGGACCCGCGTTGCTGAGCACGGGGACGGTCTCGCTCTCGCCGGCATCGACCTCGAGCTCGTCCCATCCCACTGTGCCCTTCGCATACGGCTCGGCAGGAGGCTCGCCCTCCAGATGTGTGGCTTCGCGCTCTGTCGATGGAGGGCGAGGCTCCTGCCGAGCCGCTTCCAAGCCATTACGACTCAATGCGCCCTCAACAATATTCTCCCCGTGCGGCCACATCTTGTCGCTGTAGCCGTCGAGCTTGTGCATGTCCGAGGTCTGGGGAATCGTAACCATGCCGCCCACGATATAGCTCCAGAACCCCTCGGTCATGATGGGTGGCGCCAGCAGGAGGGTGGCCAGAATGCAGATCATCTCGGCACGGGTGTAGATGCTCTTCTTCGTGAGATGGAAGACGAGGCCCGAGATCAGGATGAGCGGCACAATGAACATGACCGGCCGAAGGGGGAGGGAGAAGAGCCCCCCAATAAGGAACGAGGCGCCGGCGTGAACGTTGCCGACCTGGATCATGAATCCAAGCACGATCAGTCCGAGCAGGATCGTCGCCACTGACAAGAGCGTAATGCCCGGAAGAAATTGTTTCCGCTTGGATTCCGTCACCAATACCCGCCTATCAACTGTCTTTGGCCAACCACGCCATTGTGGCGAATTCCACGCCAGAATCCAATGCACAGATGCGCAATAGGGATGCATCGGTGCTGCGAGCCTGCGGCGCTGAAACTACTTATATAGCAATTCAAGCAGTCGCCATCAATGGCAAAGGGGAATTTTGCGCGAAAAGCGCATGGGCTTTCCCCTTGGCCGATACCATGTGCTTCCGGCGCGGCGGGGACGCCGCGCCCTACCCGATACGATCAATCCAAGGTTCTGGGGTGCTCCAGAGGGATCGATTGACCGAGTCTGGTAGGGCGGACCGTCCCCGGTCCGCCGTGAATGGCTGGCCCAAGGAAGAATCCACGCTAGAACCGCTCCCGCATCTTCTCACAATAGTACTTCACGTTATCCCATTCGGCGCCCGGGGGGATGCGGTGGTCGGGGCAGGGGATGTAGCCGCCCAGCGCGATCAGCTCGGCCAGCCGCTCAATCTCGGCATCCACAGCGGCGCGGTCTTTGGCGAACACGTTCTTGTTCATACCGCCCACACCGAGCAGGCGCTTGCCGTACTCCTCGCGCCATGGCGCAATCTCTGCCTCCCAGGTGCCGACCTCGATCGGGAACATGGTATTGACGCCATTCTCGATCCAGGTGGGGATGAGGGCGTCGATGCAGCCGTCGCAGTCGAGCGAGACGATGTCGATGCCATACTCCGTGAGCAGATCGGTAATCCGCTTGTAGTGCGGCCCAACGAGCTCATCAAAAACCCTGGGGATCACGAGCGGACCGTTCTTGAAGCAGATATCCTCCCAGAAGTGACCGAAATCAAATTTGGCACCTGACTCCAGTGCATACTTGACGTTTTGGTAGCAGAGGTCGCCGTTGGTGTTGATCATCTCCTCGTATAGCTCCATATCGTCGCAGTAGATGTAGCTGCTGCCTTCGACGCCCACGATGTCGCGGATGTGGCCGAAGAGACTGCCGCAATGAAGTCCGTACATGTAATCGCGCTTATTCTCCTGCAGAAACTCGAGACCGCCTTCGTCAAACGGGATGACCCTGTCATTTGCAAGCACACCGGCCTTGGTGACGCGTCTTTCGGTAACCGTTCACGGGGTATGAGAGCAGAAATCTCGGAATGCCGCAAGATGTTTTTTCGGGGTAGTGAAACAGCTTCGAGATGTCTGCCGTTTGGCAGGCTTCTGAGCGGTGGAGCCGACCCACTAAAAAAAAGTTGCG
>JADHWE010000089.1 GCA_016783675.1 Kiritimatiellia bacterium | reverse complement strand
TTCCCCGTCTATGACGACGGAATTTGGCGAATAGTTCGCCAGATCATCACCGAAGATCGTTCGGGTAAACAATTGCATGAAAGATCGGTTGTTGTGACCATGACGGCTATTTAACAGAGATTGTCTGATGCGGGGTAGATCTTCGAGGGTCATGTTGAGCCGTGGATGGGTGTATGCAGGTAAATCTCCCCCATTGAAACGCTCCTCCGCAAAGCCTTCGCTTTGGTAATGGGGAAGGGGTTCTGGAAACCATTTCTCCCGAAAGGATTTTCGGTATGCGAGCGTGCTGTACGGGTCTTCCTCTACACGTTCTGTAAGCGACGACACGCCATGTTCATAGAGTTGATAGAGCTCTTCGTTATTCAGCATTTTGTCGTAAACCACCACTTCATCGATGATTCCTTCGAAGGAATAGTCATCCCCCGGATTACTGAAAATTAGACGGGGGATGCCGGTGGATTCTTGGGAATTGGGCGAATGGGCTTTACTTTCCACCAGCCAGCCGTTGACCCATAACTTGCGGAAATCGCCGGTCCTGCTGTAGCTGATGGCAATGTGACGCCACTGACCTTCGATTCGAATCACGCCCCCTATATCTTTAAAACGAAGACTGCTGTGCTGAGGGGTCTTTGAGGAATTGTGACTATTATCCATTGACCAAAGCGTTTGGTTGTTCTGCCCCATGGCTTTGAAGAAGGCCGTTTTGAGGTTGTCGCGCTCAGAGGTGACCCAGAAGGCCAGGGTGAACTCCTCAGCCAGTTCGGGGATTTCTCCAAAATCGATGACACCGTCCTTCTTCTTTTCAGGACGAACCGCCAGGGCTCCGCCGATTTGGCCCGCGGCCTCAAAACTTGCCGCTTCAGGAAGCTCGAGTGTCTTTGCCTTTGGGCCGATGCCGGTTGCGCTGTTTTCATCAAAACTCCAGTAGGCAATGGGAGCAATGGATTGTCCTTTGAGCGGGGCCGCGCGTTCTGGATGTGGCGGGATGAATTGTCCTTCGAAGAGATCCGCGGGTACGGTGTAAAGCTTGGGGTTTCCGGGGCCTGAATCCGGAGTGAATACTGCTCCATTGACCAGGGCAGTGTCGGTACCGGCATCGTTGCTTGCCTCGAGTTTGAATCTATAGGAACCCGCCTTATGGGTTGAAAAAACAGTCTTGGGATTCGTTGAGTCAGTGAATTTTCCCTTGGCACCCTTGGGTTGGCTGAGCACGGTCCACCTGTAAGATGTCTTTCCTGCATTCTGCCCCGGACGGAGTTCTCCGCCTGCCATGTTGATGGTCGCTTTGTCTCCACGTATCCGGCCCCCTTTTTTCAACCAGGCGGTGTAGCCCATGCCTCCGTCGGCAACCGGAGCCCGTTTTTCGGAGGCGTAGAAGGTAACATCACTCAGTTTTTTCACTTCCTCAGGGCTGAGAGCACGATTGTAAATTCTCAACTCATCAAACAATCCGTAGGAGCGGTGCTGGTGGCTTCCGCCCGAGAAGACCAGTTCGAGGGCCAGGGAGGGGTCCCAAGTTGTTTTCAAGGGCAAGTTCTGAGATTCACCCTGATAGGAGCAGGTGATTTCGCCCTTACGCCAAACCACGGTCACATGACTCCACTGGTCCTTTTCCATCATGGGATAGACGAAGCTGTAGTTCCCCTTTTGCTCGCCGTTCTGGTGAAGGATATCATATCCGCCTTTTCGATTGCCCCCGATGTTGAGGACCCGTTGTTTATCCTCATTTTTGTGGCGGAGACAAAGCAGGCTGTCGATGCGCCCCTTGGTGACCACCGGATGGACCCAAAAGGAAAGGGTCCACTCTTCGGGAAGTGAAATTTCGTTGACGGATTTTATGTAACCGCGGACTCCATTCGGCATATTCGCAGCCCCGCCAATTATCCCTCGGTCCGGAGCCCAACGCATGCCGCCCCAACTTCCGATGCGGTCCCAGACCACCACGCCATCGTGATTGTTGCCCGATGCGTCGTGTTCGAATGCGCCAAACTCGTAGGGATTGTCAAAGGTCCAGTGCAGAAGCAACTCGTTGGCGGATAAGTTTGGTAGAACTCCAAGGAAGAGGAGTGTGGTGATGAATTTGTTCATGGCTGTGATTTCTCTGTTTGTGTCTATTTTGAGTGTTTTAATCGGTACATTGACGCGCAGCAGCGCGGCTGTATCCCCGAGGGGCGCATACAGGAAGCGTTTTTTGGGGGGGAGTAACCGAGGTGATCCGTTACCCCCGGGCAGATTGTGCCCGGCCCTTCATCCTCGAGGATGGCAACGCCACGCATCACGGTGCGCTCGTTCAGCCCCATCTCATCAGCAAGCAAAGCCATGCCTGGAAGCTGGTAGTCATAGATGCCCTCGTCGATCCGCTGGCGAACAATCGTCGCCACATCGGCCGATTTAGCGTTGCGATGTTGTGCTGTGGATACTGTCATGGCTAATACAGTACACTATACAGTAGCTGAGCGCAAGGGGATATTTGAGGGGGTCAGTAGCGCGGCTTTGCCCTCAAGGCCAGCGCAGCGCAGATCATGCGCGTGGCCGAAAGCGTAATCCTGCATCGATCGAGTCCAGAGACGTCGGCGGCGCCCTCTCCGCGCTGTCCACTCCGGAGCGCGGTGCCAACTGCGAAGCACGAGTGAGCTGCTGCAGAACAGCAGAACTGAACCTTGCAAAAAAGACACTCCTAGCGTTGCAAAACAGCAATCCGTTCGCTACAGTTCCGCTATGAAACCGTACGAACCACGATTGATTGATGCTCTCATCGAACGGAAACTGAAGACGTTGGGCGCTGTTGTTCTGCGGGGGCCCAGAGCCGTCGGCAAGACAACGACAGCCCTGCATCACGCGGACAGGCTGATCGAAGCCGATCCATTTGGCCGACCAGGTAGGCGTGCCTGTCGCACGGCGTAAGCTATTCATCTGCTCGCCCTCTCTCGATAAGGAACGACCGCTCGAGCACTTCCGCCGTCCTGATTTTCGGCTCAACACTACGCCCCCACTGGTAGGCGGCAACGGTCACCTTGACGGGAAACTTCGCGCGCGGCGGAATTTCGGTGAACATGAGCTTGCTGCCATCCAACTTCACCGGCCCCTCGATCGCCGCAAACCGAACCGGCAACCCTGCATCACTGCTGGCGCGTAGCTCAACTTGCTTTGCCCCCTGCGTCTGGTCGGGGATCTCAGCAAAGGTAATCGCCTGTGGTTTCCCTTGCTTGTTCTCCTTCGGGAAGTTAATCGTGCAGGGCTGTTCGGTACAGGCGTAGTCGTCATCGCCGGGATGGTAGGCCATAAACATGAGGCCCGGGCGCTTGTTGGCAAACGAAAGGCGGTCGAAGCGGATACGGAAGGTGTCCGGACCGACCTGTTCCCCTCCCCCGCCCCAGCTACCGATCAGGCGGTACTGGATCGGCCCCTTGGCATGACAAAGGGCGTGGGGCTTTCTGGATCGTTCTTGCATTGAGCGCGTCGCATTCGCATCGCATGCTTCAATGTCGTGCGGGCACCTTGCCCGCACAGACGGGATCGATTGTCCGGGCAAGGTGCCCGGACTACTCGGTTGCGGCTTCGCCGCCTTGGAAAGAGCAAAGACGGGCGGCAATTCCGTCACAAACGCCGCCGCCACTTTCATGGTGATGCCGTCCTCCATGGCGACCAGGTCAATGCTCTGCATCCAGGCATTCGGCTCCGGTTCGCCATCCTTCAGCACCGTCACCAGCTGCAGTTTCTTGCCGTGTGTCTGGCCAAAGGCCTCATTGGCCCTGGCCAGCTCCTCATCCAAATGCCAGAACGTCATGTTCGGGTCGCCTTTGTAGTCGCCATAGGCGGCGGTCTCGAAGTTCGACGGTGTCGTCAACGTATGGTCCGTGAGCCAACCGTCCTCACGAGCCAATTCGCGAAGCAGCAGTAGCTCACCCGAGGGCGTCCCCCGTAGGACAGGCGCCCCCGCCTGTCCCGCCTGTCCCGCCTGTCCCGCCTTCGCGCGAGCGCTACGCCGCGGCGCGCCTGGACGGGCGAGGGCGCCCGTCCTACCTTTCTCAGGCAGCCGCCGCCGCGCCGCCTTCTCCACAAACATGGCCACATACGCCGCGACCTTGTCGTCCCAGTTAAAATGCCCCGCCCCGGGTTGGACGAGCACACTGCCGAGGAAGTTCTTCCACTTGGCCCGCCACGCCAGCATGTCGCCCCGGCACCAGCGCCAGTGATGTTCACTGCCCAGTTGCTCGTCCCAGGTTTCGTACTGTCCTGTGACGACAAGAACGGGAACCCCATTGAGCTCGGCCTTGGGATCGTGCGCCGGCGGCCCGATCGGCGCGGCACGCAAACCGATCACGCCGAAACAGCGTTCCGGTTTCCAGTAGCCCATCCGCCATGCTGGCAGTGCACCGCCGCTGTGACCGATGGTCAGGAAAGGCGCGGTGGCTAGCTCCGCATAACCACTGATCTCCGCGAGTTGGGTGACGATGCGGTTGTACGTCGCCTCACCCTTGCCGTCCGGTCCGAAATCGTCATAGCCGATCGCACCCGGCACCAGTAACAGGATGGCCAGGTTCTCGCGCGCACAGGCCGCGCGGATCTGCGGATCTTCGAACACCGCCTGCTCCAGGATCACCTGCTGACCGACGATCAGTCCGCGCACCTGCTCGCACTCGGGCGGCACCCAGAGAAACGCCTTCCCGTGCGTCTTCACGCCGGTGTCAACGGCCCACTGCCACTCGGCAGCGTGGCTGCACGTGCATAGAGCAAGCGTCACGATACAGAGTAGGTTCTTCACCCCTACTTCTCCCCATCATAGATTGCCTTGATTTCCCCGGGACTCAGCGCACGGTCGTACATGCGATACTCGTCGATGGCGGTGGGCTTGTTGCTGCATCCCACCGCATCGTGATCGGCGAAGAAGCCGTTGCCGCGGCGTTTGTCCCAGTGCAGCGATTGCGCCGATTTCACCTTCTCGCCGTTGAAATAGAGCGCGTTCTCCTTGCCATAGGTGGCAGCAACGTGGAACCAGGTGCCAGGAGCCACTGCCTCCTTGTCGGCGTGCCACTCGGTGTTGCCGATCCCGCCCGACCAGTCGCAGATCAGCCGGGTCCCGCGCAGGCGGAAGGAAAGCGAGCCGTAGGCCTGGCCAAAAAGCATGATGTCCTCGGGACGATCCTTGAAACGCACCCAGGTAGCAATGGTGAAGGCGTCTTCGCGCTGCCTGAGGCCGCGGAGCTTGATGCCGGCCACCTCGCCGTAGAGAGCGAGGGCCTTGCCCTTCACTCCGTCGGGGATGATGCTCGCCCCCTCGACCATGGCGATGGCTCCACCGCCGCCAACCAGCGGCGTGGTCTCGCCGTTGATTTCCTCGCCGGTCAGAATGCCAATCAGTCCGGGGATCTCATCCTCCGAACCTGCGGCCGTCTTCGGCGGTTGATATGCAGCATCCCGCGCAAAGGCCGCCGGGGTTAGAACCTGAAACGCTTCGTCCTTCTCATGCTGGAGCGACACAACCGCCTGGCCCATTGCGACCTGGAGCTTGAAAGGGTGGAGGCCGGCCGCGAGGGCGATGACGCCATCGGTCTTCGGCGCATCGACCTGGCGACGCACCACCACAGTATTGTCGATCAGAAGTTGGGCCGCGTCACTCCGGCTCTCGCGGAGGCTGAACGTGTAGACACCATCTCTGCCGATACGGAGGTATCCCTGGTACTCCACCAGCTTGCGCGGTGAGTCATTGCGCTCGGTAATGTCCACCAACCGGCTGGCATAGGGTTTGACCTTGCTCAGGTCGTAGTAGGCAGGCGTCAAACCACTCGTGGGTATGAACTCCGCCTGATTGCCGAAGTTCGGCACGGTCTCGTAGTCGGCGAGGAGGAGCTCAAGCCGGTCATACCGATGCTCGATCAGGCCGGGGACAACCTTGCCCCCCTCTTTCGCCGGCAGGAGAGTGGGCGCCGCCGGACCGGCATCCACCAACCCGAGGCCGTCGCCATCGCGCATGAAACGCTCGGGCGCAAGCGGTTGATAGTCCGTCCCGCTCGGAGCCAGGGCCTTGAGACTGATGACGTAGTGCGCCTCCGCATCCCCCTTCCAGAAGACGGGGTCGCAGACGGTCAAACGTATGGGATGCCAGCCCTTCTCAAGCGCAACCTCGCCGTAGCGCGGTTTGTAGGAGAGCCCGTATTGCTCGTCTACGAGAATAATCTGCTTCCCGCCGATCGTCAGATCAAGCGGGCCGCAGGAGGTGAGCTCGAAGGAGTAGGCACCGGTCTCCGGTACCTGAACATACCCATCATAGGCGTAAAACGCCTTCATCATAAACGTGCCGTCTTCCTTGCCGTCCATCACTGGAATGGTAAGGCCACGAACGGCTGCCGTTACCAGCGGGGTGTGATCGGCAAGGTCGGGAAGTGACTTCTTGGAACCCTGGAAGAAGCCCTTACGGTCGAACTCGGTGGTCTTGATTTCATACCCAAGAACCCGGAGACCGGGAGCCTTGCCGGCGACAGGAACACTCTTCTGCGGTTGCTGCAGTTCAAAGGCGAAATCGACGGTATCACTCCAGTTGTCCGTACCAAATCGCCAATCTGCACGGTAGGTTCGGGCCTTGAGCACACAACTGCGATCAATGGTGATCGGACCGCTGGCCAGGTCTGCATTCGGACCGGGCTCGGAACCATCAACGGTGTATCGAATTTCCGCCCCTGCTTTAGGCGCTGAAAACAGTACTTTAGTCGGAGAGCTGATCACCTGCGGGGAACGCCAATCGGGTTTGTTCTGATCAACGGTGAAGCGGGTTCGCTCAGCCAGCCGGGGCTTCGGCGGGCGGGCACCGGAGTCGGTGATCTTCTTGCCGTTGCGGCTCATGCTCAAGACGGTCCGCTCGCGGTCGGTCTCATCGAGATCGTAGACATCGGTGTTGCCACCAACCTTCACCGTCAAACGGCTGCGGTCGTCCGACCACTCGGTGGTGGGCAGCTTGTCGCCGAAACGATGCGGAAAGACCATGATGCGGTATTCGGGGCTTTTGCCGAAGGCCGGTACGGAGACCATGTTGTAGGGGCCACTGCGCTGCACATTGGGCACCGGATAGGGGAAGTTGGTGTTGCGCCAGAGCACGCGCACCAGCAGCATCGGGTCGCCTTTCTCGGGCTTCGGCTTAAGGGTGACGTACTTGGCGCCCCAGGCATCGCCACCGGCGCGCTGGTAGCTGTCGTCCTTCATGCAGAACAGCAGGTCTGTGCCGATGGCGCCCTCGGTTCCCGGTTCGGTGTGACGGTTACCGGTGGCGATGTTGACCGAGTGAATCACCGCGTCGGCGGTGAGCAGCATGCGCCAGTCGAACTGGTGGTCCCGGTCGTCTGCCTTGCGCAAGTCGTCGAAAATCAGCAGATAGGGCTTCTGGCCGCGGGCGAAGTGCAGCGTGCGGAAGACGTGATCCATGGGCTCGTTCCACTTGATGTAGTACTCCGGGCCGCGTGTCTCACCATGCCAGGGGCCGTAATCAAGGTGGGCAAATCCATCGTAGTGCTCCCGGATACGGGGCAGGTAGGCTAACTCGCTGAAACGGGTCAGCTGGTAGGCAGCACTGAGAAAACGGCCACCCATTTGGTACGGGGCGGTTTTCAGACCGGGATGATCGAGATAACGCAGACCATTGAAACTCTTGCGCCACCTATATGCGCTGGTCATTTCCGAAACCGAGGTGGCGGTATCCTCTGTTCCGGCAGCGGTCATCCAATCTCCGGAAATGGGTGCATACACTCCTGCAAGGCCATCGACCGTCACCATGTTGCGGAAGCTGGTGTCTAAATATCCACCCCCATTTGGAATCCAGGGAATTCCATCCGCCCAGATTTGAAAGTCTCCATGTTGAGGACTTTCATGCCCCATATAGTATTGATCGATGCGGTTCTCTTTGTGCACCAGCATCGAGTCGGCGGTCCAGTCATTGCGAGCCGACATGATGCCGCGCTCATCGTCGAACCAGAATTTCTCAACATCCGCAAACTGCTCGAGCTTATCCAGCTTGTTGCAGTCGGTCATGTGGGCGGCAGTGAGCAAGTTGATCGCCTTGAGGCTGAACCAGTTGTGATGGATCTTGCCGCTCCAGTTGTCTTCGGCTGTGCCCTCGTAGTACGTCAGGCTACCGGGAAGCTTGCAGTTCCAGACGAAGTC
>JADHWE010000088.1 GCA_016783675.1 Kiritimatiellia bacterium | reverse complement strand
CTAGGCGTCAACATTTGAACGTTATCAATGCCTTATACCTATCCTGCCCCTTCGGGGCGGAGGATCAAAGCACATTCCTCTAGTCCGAATGTGCACTCCTGATCTACGAGGCGATGGCAGATTCTCGCGGTAAACCCACGGCCCCAACGGAGCAGTACCTCCAGTGGGGCGGGCCTGTCGACGGTCTGGGTCGTGGTCTTGGCCCGATTCCATGGGCATTTACGGAGGGTGATGTCCGCTAAGTTCGAGTCACCGGTAGCTCAACCAAGAATCAAGGCTACGAAACCGTCGGCTTTCTTGTCGCGTGTTCGCTTGGCGCAGGTGTGGCCAGTTACAAGTCAAAGATGGATTCGATGTCTTCCCAACTCATGCTCTTGATGGCCTGTTCGTCGGATTCGACGGTGGCGTCGATGATGGCGCGTTTCTTCTTCTGGAGCGCGAGGACCTTCTCTTCGACGGTGTCTTCGGTGATGAGCTTGACGCTGTAGACGGTGCGTTTCTGGCCGATGCGGTGGGCGCGGTCGGTGGCCTGGCTCTCGACGGCGGGATTCCACCACGGATCGAAATGGATCACCATGTCGGCCCCGGTCAGGTTGAGTCCCGTGCCGCCGGCCTTGAGGCTGATCAGGAAGATCGGAATGTTGCGGTTGGTGTTGAACCGCTGGACTTCGGCCATGCGCTCCTTCGTGGATCCGTCGAGGTAGCAGTGCTCGATGCTGCGTGCATCCAGCTCGTCGCGGATGATGTGGAGCATGGAGACAAACTGGCTGAAGATCAGGACGCGGTGGCCGCCGTCGAGCGCTTCGTCGAGCAGCTCGAAACACTGTTCGAGCTTGGAAGAGGGTTGTGCCGGTTTCACGCCGTCGAGCTTGAGCAGGTCGAGATGACAGCAGGTCTGGCGCAGACGCATCAGGAGCGTAAGAATTTCCATGCGACTCTGGTTGAAGCCCTTCTTCTTGACCATGCTGGCGATCTTGCGGCGCGAAGCGTCGAGCAACTCCTTGTAGACCGCCGACTGGTCGGGCGATAGCTGGCAGGTGGATATGCGCTCGATCTTGGGCGGTAGATCTTTGGCCACGTCCGTCTTGAGCCGGCGCATCAGGAAAGGCTGCAGCTTGCGGCGCAGGCGCCGCTGCGCCGCCTCGGCTTCGAGTCCGCCCCGCGCGATGGGCTGTTCATAGAGATGCCTGAAGACGTCGTGCGCGCCCATGTAGCCGGGGATCAGGAAATCCATGATCGACCACAGGTCCGATACACTGTTTTCCATCGGCGTACCTGTCAGGACGATGCGCTGCCGCGCGCGCAGTCGCTTGGCGGCGATGGCGTTTTGGGTGGCACGGTTTTTGATGTGCTGCGCCTCATCGAGGATCAACGCGGAGAACTCGTGGTCGCCGTAATACTCGAGATCGCGACGCAGAAGCGCATAAGAGGTGATGGCGAGATCCGCATCGCCCAGCTCGTCCCACAGGTCGTGCCGGTCCTTGCCGCTGATCATGAGTACGCTCAGGTCCGGCGTGAACTTCTTGGCCTCGGCGGCCCAGTTGCCGACCAGGCTGGTGGGGCAGACCACGAGGGCTGGTCGTCCCTGCGATTTTGAATCGGTACGCTTGAGCTGAAGCCATGTGAGGGCCTGCAGCGTCTTGCCCAGACCCATCTCGTCCGCCAGCAGGGCCCCGAACCCGTTCTCTTCCATGAAGCGCATCCAGCTCACGCCGGTATGCTGGTATGGGCGCAGGATGCCGTCCAACGGCGGATCCAGTGGCACTGGCTCCATCTTGGAGTTGCGATTGGCTTTCGTGGCTTCTTTGCGCCACTCGGACTGAGCCTCGACATCGACGCCGTCGAGCGCATCGAGTGACGACTGAACGAAGGGCGCATAAACGTCACTGACGCGGAAGCAGCCGGGGCGGTCGGTTCCCATTCCGCCACAGTCCTCGAACACGCCCGTCATCGAGTCAACGGCGTCGCCGTCGATCAGAAGATAACTTCCGTTCCGCTCGATGAAAGATTCGCCCTTGCGCAAGGCGCGCTGGATGTCGGTCGCCGATATACTGGCGCCGCTCATGTCCTCGAAGTCGAAGCTCACATCGAACCAGCCGGCGTCCTCGTCGGGCTGGATATGCGCCACCGGGGCGATGAAGTCCATGTCGTCGAGGAACGAGGTCACGCGCCCTTCCATGTCGACCTTCCAGCCGAGGCGGCGCAGGGCCGGCATGTGTCCGCCCAGGAAGTTCATCACCTCGCGCTTGCTGACAATGTGCGTGAGGTCGTCACCAACCACGCCGACGAACCCGGTGGGCCGGAGCTGTTCAAGCGCAAGTTGTTCGCGCGGCCGGTTGCGCACTTCGTACCGCATTAGGTCGTCCGGGTCGGGTAGGGCGAACCCGGTCCGCGCGTCCGGCTTGTCGGCAATGAAATCCAGGCCGTCGTAGACGGCGTAGAGGGTCGCTGACAGTGAAGCCGGTGATCCGCACACCAGCAGGCGGAACGTCGGCGTCCCGGGATCGACTGTGAAGAGGTCGAGCGAGAGATCGGATTCCACGACCGTATGCTCGCGGATGGTTGGCAGCTCAATACGCAGGAAGCGCATGACGTCCGTCCGCGGCACAATGATCGGCTCGTGGTAGATGGGATGGTAGGGACCGGGCAGGACGTCATCCAGCGGCCAGAAATGACCGCCGCCATAGACCCATCCGTCGCGGCCGTGCACGGCATAGACCGGGAACTCGCCGGGTTGGACGAACGGCAGCTCCGTATGGGTCATCAGGATCAGTTCGCCGTTCTCGCGATCGAGATCCATGCGCAGGTGCATCTTCATCGGCGTCTCGCCGACTTGGAAGCCTTTCCCGTTGGCGCAGTGTATCGGGCGGCCGGCGTGGAGGCGCATGACGTTCACAAAGTCAGGCAGCTTGAGCTCCATCTCGTGGCGGACGGGGCCTTCCGCAATGTCCTCCATGACGAAGAGCAGGTTCTCGTCCTTCTTGCTGAACGTGAAGGGGGTCTCGGTGTTCACCTCGTCGACCGGCACAATCTTGCGCCGTATAACCAGGTCGCACGTGACGTTTACGGAGCCACGGGGGAGGGTGGCGGCCCAGTCCGACGCGAGCGTGACGCGGATACCGGCGGGGGTGGTACCCGATGTGTCCGGAGATACGCGCTGGATGTAGTCGCCTTCGTCGATAGTGGACAGGCGTTCGGCCTGGCGCATTTCGGCCAGGTACTTGGCCTCGCGTAGTGGATCGGTGGCGCGCTTGATCAGCATGAGCGCAACGGCAATCACGTGCGTGCAGATCAGGCCGCGCTCCTTGTTGGTGTAGCAGGGGCAATCATTCTGGACCAGTCCGCTCGATAGGATCTTAAGCGAAGTCTCCAGCTCACGATTGCTCGCCAGGACACTGCCGCGGATGTAGGGCGCATCGAACTCGGCCTTGAGTACATTGCCGCTTTCAAGGCTGCGTTCGGCATCCCGCACCACGTCGGCACCGGCCCAATCAATGAGCAACTTGCGTGTAAAAGGCAATTTCACGATCCGGCGTTTATACCATAGAGATCCAACGAAAGAAAAGCCCGCAACTCAGAATGGAGTTAATTAAACCTTGTCCGAAAAGGGTTTAATTAGCCGCGAAAGAACGCAAGGAACGCAAAGAAAGCATGTGCGTATGTTGGAGCGGAGATGCCGCGACTTCGCTCGGCATGACACGGAACGCTAAAGAATTGTCATCCCGAGCGAAGCCGAGGGATCTCCTACGCGCCCTAGGGCTCGGAATTGGGGTACAATCTCCGAATGTAGGTTGAATCAGGGCAGGGGGTGGGGTAGCCTATTGGAAAGGGGAAGGGAATAGCGGTGGAATACGAGATCATCACGTATGGCAATAAGCTGCTGCGGCGCAAGTCGACTCGGGTTGAGGACGTAACGGACGAGATCCGTTCGCTGGTGCAGGATATGCTGAAGACGATGTATGCCTCGGACGGGCTGGGTTTGGCCGCCGAGCAGGTGGGCCGCGACGAGGCGATCTGTGTTATCGACATTCCTCCTATGCGCGATGAGGAAACGGGCGCACCTAAACGTGAGAACCCGGATGTGCGCATGCCGCTGGTCCTGGTGAATCCCCGCATCGTCGAGCGCGATGGCGAGCAAGTGGGCTCGGAAGGTTGCCTGAGCTTCCCGGGAATTTTCGTCTCCGTGAAACGCGCGGAAACGGTGGCGGTGGAGTTTCTGGACATGGAGGGCGAGCTACGGATCGTGCGCGCTACGGGTCTGCTGGCACGTGCGATTCAGCACGAGCTGGATCACCTGGACGGCGTCCTGCTGGTCGACCGCATGTCGGCCGTGCAGAAAGTCGCCGTGGCCGGGAAACTCAAGAAGCTGCGCAAGCAGCGGCGGTAGGGCGGAGTGTAGGGCCGCACCGCGTGCGGCCCGCGCGGAGCGCGGGCTCTACCCTGCCGGGTGGGCCAGTTGGGCACGTGCCAGGAACTCATCCGCGAACGCCTGGTAGGCTTTGGCGCCGCGTGAGTGCTTGTCGTACTCGATGATCGTCTGGCCGTAGCTCGGGGCTTCGCTGAGGCGGACGTTGCGCGGAATTGTCGTCTCGTAGACTGCGTCACCGAAGTGCTTGCGCACCTCGTCCACGACCTCGCCGGAAAGGCGGGTACGCTTGTCGAACATGGTCATGAGGATGCCCTCGATCTCAAGGCGTGGATTCGCGCCGCTGTCGCGCAACTGCTTCACGATGCGCGTCATAACGCTCAGACCTTCCAGTGCGTAGTACTCGCATTGCATGGGAATCAATATCCCGTGAGCCGCGGTGAGCGCATTCATCGTGAGAATGCCCAGGGCCGGAGGGCAGTCGAGCAGCACGAGATGATAGCGCCCTGCCATGATCAGCGGTTCGAGTGCCCGGTTGAGGCAGTGGAGATAGTTGCTCTGGCGCGCCACATCGACCTCCGAGCCCGCCAGGTCCAACTCCGAAGGGATGATATCCAAACCCGGCACCATGGTCGGCTGCAAGAGATCGATCGTACTGCCGTGGCCCAGCAACGCGCGGTAGAGGCTGGCGCCTTCCTGGAGCGGCAGACCCAGTCCGCTCGTGGCGTTGGCCTGGGGATCAAGGTCGATCAGCAGTACCTGCTGATCATGTTGCGTCAGGCAGGCAGCCAGGTTGACCGTCGTCGTCGTCTTTCCGACGCCCCCCTTCTGGTTGGCAACGGCAACGACACGGGTGTTGACTGGAGCAGTGTTGAGCACTTCAGTCATTCCCGATCATACCGGTTTCCCGGGCGTATGCGAAAATGCCGCCGGCGCTGACCACGGGGGCCACGTCGCCGATGGGCTTCAGGTCATAGACGGTGCCGTCGGCAGCGGTCAGCGTTCCGGCGCCGATATCCAGCGTGGCCTCGTCGCCGGTCTGGAAGGCGTCGACCAGGCGCACCTGTGCCTCCATGGGATAGAGCTCGCCGGTTGCCACGGCATTGCGGAAGAAGATGCGCGCGTAGGACTCGGCCACGACGGCTTTCACGCCGGCGGCGCCAAGCGCGATCGGCGCGTGTTCACGCGACGACCCGCAGCCGAAGTTGCGCCCCGCGATCACGATGGGGAAGGCGGCCCCCATCTGCCCCTCTTCGACAAACGCCGGGTAGTCCTCGGGCAGTCCGATCAGGGCATAGGATCCGAGTTTCTTGTACTCCTCGGGGATCGTCGGTACGAGGTTGAGATACTGGGCCGGTATGATCTGATCGGTGTCGATGTTGTCGCCCACCACGTAAACCTTGCCGGTAATGACTGGGGTTGCGTCACTCATAGTGTCTTCTCCTTACAGAAATTCGCGCGGGTCGGTAATATGGCCGGCCACTGCTGATGCGGCCGCGGTATAGGGCGAGGCCAGGTAGATCTGGGCCTGCTTCGATCCCATCCGCCCGAGGAAATTGCGGTTGGTGGTGCTGATCACGACCTCGTCCGTGTTGGCGCGTCCGAACGTATCGAGCGGACCGCCCAGGCATGCCGCACAAGAGGGCGGGGCGATGTCGAGGCAGCCGGCCTCGGCGAAGATCGCGACCAGCGACTCGCCATCAATCTGCTCGCTCATCAGGCCCTCGGCCACTTCCTGTGTGGCGGGCACCAGGAAGGTATCCACGCTAACCTTGCGGCCCTTCATGATCTGGGCCGCCATGATGAAGTCGGAAATCTTGCCGCCGGTGCACGACCCGATGTAGGCGCGCGTCAGCTTTACATCCGACCGCTCGGCCGCCACGGCGTACTTGTCCGGCAGGTTGGGCTCGGCCACGCAGGGCACCAGTTCCGACAGGTCGTAGGTGCGGTGTTCCTTCACGGGCGAATCCGGATCGCTGTAGAGCGGTTCGAAGGGCTTGTCCGTGCGCGCTTTCACGTATTCCATGGTCTTATCGTCGGGTGCGATGATCCCGTTCTTGCCCCCGGCCTCGATGGCCATGTTGCAGATGGTCATGCGATCCTCGATCGTGAGCTGTTCGATGCCGTCGCCGTCAAACTCCATGGCGCAGTAGGTCGCCCCGTCCACGCCGATGTCGCCAATTGCGCGCAGAATGATGTCCTTGGCGGTCACGCCTTTCTGGAGCTGGCCGTCGAGCGTGAAACGCAGAGTCTCCGGCACCTTGATCAGCAGCTTGCCGGTGCCCATCACAAACCCGGCATCCGTGTTGCCGATACCGGTGGCAAACGCGCCCAGGGCGCCGTGGGTGCAGGTATGCGAGTCGGTTCCGAAGATAACCTCGCCGGGACGGACGTGCCCTTCCTGGGGCATCGCCACGTGGCAGACGCCCTTGTAGTCGGCCGTGCCGGGATCGTAGTAGTAGGGCAGGCCCTGCTGCTGGACGAAATCACGCAGGATATCGATGTTGCGGTGCGCCTTGACGTCCTTGGTGAAAATGTAGTGGTCGGGAATGATCACGACCCCTTCGCTCGACCAGACCTTCGCGTCTTCGCCAAACTCGCGCTTGAACACGCCGATGGTTCCGGGGCCGCACACGTCGTGTGTCAGCAGGATGTCGGCGTTCACCCAGATGTTATCGCCCGGCTTCACCTCGTCGCGCCCGGCCGCGCGGGCGAGGATCTTCTCGGTAATGGTCATGCTCATCGTAGTGGCTCCCTATCACCTTCCCCGTACCAGGGAGAAGAAACGGTCTTCGTATTCATCAAACAGGCTGTAACGCTGGAGCGTATGCGCCAGGGCTTCGATCTTGGACGGATCTTTGGTTGCGGCCTGGAAGGCGGCCTCGATCTCGTTGCGCACGCCGCGTGGCACGCCGCCGTCATCCTCGAACATGCGACGCTTCTGCAGTTCGCGGATGTTCGGTGCGGCCGACTGGCGGATGACCTCCCAGAACAGCTTTACCAGGCAGACATCCCACGGATCGTCGACGCCCTGGACGACGGCAGTCAACCGGTCGTCGCCCGCCTCCACTTCGCCCTTGATGCGATCCACGACGTTCTGGATGTTGTCTGTGATGACATGCTCGCTGAACGCTTCCTGTTTCAGCGTATAGCCGTACTGCAGGATGCGGATATCCCGTTCGTGCTGTTTCAGCCAGTTCACATACTGCTCGGCCTGCTCCCCGAATCCCTCCAGGATCGTCTCCGAGTAGGCCTCGGGCGTGATGATGTGGGGCTGGTGCGCCTGGATGCGCCCTTCGCGCACGCGGATCTGGTTCACCGAGTCCATCATCTCGCTGATGAGCCGGTAGTTCAAAACGGTAGAGCCGAACGTCTCCAAATGCCGTCCCGGCATCAGGACAATGTCGGTGTTGTTTACCGCATACCAGAAATCAAATGACTTTTTCTCGTCCACAATAGCGACCTACATCTGAGGCGTTTGCCCATGAAAGCGGGATAGTACCACGACATTTCCGCAAAGCTACAGCCAAAATGTAGGCCTCTCATCCCCAACGGTCCATATGCGAAGCGAAACGCGGCAATGGCCTAAACGCGAAACGGTGGCGCAAGATTTCGTGTACCCCGTCAAAGGAGTCAGGAGTCAGGGATTGATAACGTTCAAATGTTGACGCCTGTGGTCCGTGGAGCATGGTCTGACCCGGACACGGAACTCAATATCCAATATCCAACAAGGAATATCCAATGGCCAAGGGAAGAGAGCGAGGAAAGCGAATGAATGCCCGAAA
>JADHWE010000087.1 GCA_016783675.1 Kiritimatiellia bacterium | reverse complement strand
CGACGTAACGGTCTGGTAGTCGTTTTTCTTGAGGTACTTCAAGTAGGGCTCGAGTTCCTCCCGCGATACATCGTGGAAATGGAATACCGGCAGGATGTTGCCCAGCGGTCCGCCCCACGTGAAAGCGGGGTAGCATCCGGTTGCCAGATCCAACACCCCGCGCCAGGGGGTCTTACGCTCCTGGAAAGGAAGCTGCGTCATGTCGCTTCTCCTTTCCCGTCGCGACACGCCTGCACAAACGCCATGTGCCGCCGGGCAACCGACTCCATGCTGTTGCGATCCATGATCCGCTCGCGTCCCTGCCGGCTCCACTGGGCGACCTGGGCGGGATTGCTCCAAGCGCTTTCCAATGCCCGGACCCAGTCTGCGTGACTTCTCGCGGGAAGCAGCCTGCCGTTGAAGTTGTCACGTACGGTATCCGGAATGCCGCCGATGTTGGAGGCCAGGCACGGGATGCCACAGGCCAACGCCTCGATCAGTGCGTTTGAGAGCGATTCATTCTCGGAGGGAAACGTGAAGATGTCGGCCGCCTGCAGGTAGGCGTGTACATTCTGAACATAGCCGGTGAAAGTGACGCGATCAGACAGGTTGTGCTCGTTGACATACGCTCTCAGTGCAGCTTCCTGTGAGAGGAAGTTCCCGCTGCCCGAACCCACGAGGACCAGGTGGGCTTCGGGGTGGCGCGGGGCGAAGTCGTTCCACACCTCCAGCAGGAAGTCCAACCCCTTGCCCTGATTCAACTTGCCCGTGTAGGCCGCAATCCAGCCATCCGGGAGACCCAGCTCCTGCCTGAGCTTTTGCCTCTCCTCACCAAGGACGGGCTGGAACAGCTCCGTGTCGGTGCCGTTGTTGATCACCGCAATCTTCTCCTCCGGCACACCGCACTCGCGATACTCATCGCCGATCGCCTCCGAGATGCCGAGGAATCCGTGCGCCTTGAGCAGCAGCTTGTTGCGCAACGCCACCATCGCCCGGAAATACCAGCGTGGTTTTCCCTTCTCCTCGATGTGCGGGCTGTCCCATATGAACGCGCCCGAGAGCTCGCCGCAGCTTGCCGCGCGCAAGATACAGGTCTTGCGGAACAGGAGTGCCGCGAACATGGCGGGGATGCCCAGCAGGCGCAGACCGCTGACCAGGATGACGTCATAGTCGTGGCGACGCGCCACCAGGCGGGCGAAGACCGGAAACAGCATCAGGTACTTGGCGAGGCGTCGGCTGGCCACGGGCGGCACGCGTTCGACCGGGATACCCTCGACGGTGTCACGCTTGGGTAGATCGGGAGCCGTGCGGCGCGTGATGACAAACACCTCCGCGCCGAGTCGGATCATCTCCCGGCAGAGCAGGCGCGAGTGGGTCTCGCCGCCGCCCACGTAAGGGAAGAAGGTGCTGATGACAAAGCACACCCTCGGCTGCTGTGAATCCTCGTGACCGTTCACAGGACAACTGCCCCCGCATTCTTCTCAATATCCAATATCCAACAGTTCCAGTATCCAATGTCCAAGTGGGCGAGAAAAACGAATGGTCTGCCTGAAGTCGAGCCATTCTCTATACGCTCGCACTTGGACATTGGATGTTCCTTGTTGGGTATTGGATATTCAGTTCTCATAGCGCTCAAATGACCGTGAAAAGAATCTTCTGAACTCAAGACCCTATCGGCATTCGATGAAGGCCTCTCATTCCGACTTCAGGGGCATATGGCCGCCATGCCCCGACACCACCATTCCAACACCATGGCCTTGTAGAACGTAACAGGCCAGGCCGTCAGTTGCGAGTGCGGACGCGCCATCCGACGCGCGGCGGCCGGATCCAATACACCGTGCGTGGCCAGGTACCCGTCGGCCAGGTCCTGTCCGTATGCCCGACGAATCGCGTTCATCCAAAGCGACGAGGGAGGCGAGAACCCGGTCTTGGGTCGGGACAGCACCCACTCCGGCACATACTCGCGAATGACCTCGCGGAACCAGGCCTTGGGTTGCAGATGCTGGTCAGGCCGCGTCTTGCGTAACCCGATGATCGTCTCAACAAGACGGTAATCCACGAGCGGGAGCCGCAGCTCGATCGCGTGCGCCATGGCCAACCGGTCGCCCTGCTGCATGCCGTTCTCCAGCAGGTAGGTCTCGCAGGCCAGCTTGGTCAGCAGCACGCCCAGCTCCGGTCGCGGCTCCGGCACGGTGAAGAGCGCGGCGGGATTGTGGTCCGCCAGTGAGTCCTGGAACGTCTGTGCAAACATGCGCGGCGCGGCATAGGCCGCCATCTGGTAGGTCTTGGACTGATCGTAAAACCGTAGCTGGTCGGCCGGCCCGGAAGGCATACGGTCCCAGCCGCCAAGTTTTCCGGCAAGGAAGAACGCGTAGTCGCGCAGGCCGGTCTGGTGCAGATTTTGCGGCAGCCAGGCGCGGAGGGGATGGTAGTCGGGCGGCGGCGGGCCCTTGTCTCCCATCTTGCGCATCGACGCCCCCATGGCACGACGCAGCCAGGTATAGCCCCAGTACATCTCGTCGGCGCCCTGACCTTGAAGCAGAACGGGGATATTGTTCTCGCGCGCCAGGCGCGCGACGGCGTGATAGCCGTGCGAAGCCACGTCGGCAATGGGGTCGTCCTTGGCGCGACAGCACCAGCCGAACTGATCGACCACCTCACCTATTGGGATCTGGACGTCGTGGAACGGCATACCCAGGTGCTCGGCATAATCGCGGGCCCCGGAGCGTTCGTCGCGCCATCCCCCGCCCTCAAAGCCGACCGTCAACGCGTGAATCTGTCCCGGACTCTTCTTCGCCACCAGTGCCGCCACCGTGCTGGAATCCAGACCTGCACTCAGGGCAACACCAAGAGGCACGTCGGAACGAAGGATGATGTCGCCGATCTGCTCGAGCTGTTCATGGATCAGCGTCTTCGGGTCGCCATCCAGCGGAGGCGCGTCCTCCATGCGCCAGTAGCATGTCTCCTCCGTCTGCCAGTTCTTCACGTCGACCACCAGCATGTGCCCAGCGGGCAGCTTTCGCACGCCCTTGACCGCCGTGCGGGGCTCGGGAACGTATTCATAGTGGAAATAGTCGCACACCGCACCCGGCTCCAGCTCGAACGGAACGCGGCCGGTGGCCAGCATCGCCTGCATCTCCGAAGCAAAGAGGATGCTGCCCTCCTGCTCGCAGATATAGAGCGGCTTCTCGCCCATGCGATCACGCACAAGGACCACACGCCCACGCACGGAGTCCCACAGCGCCACGCCATACATGCCGCGCAAGCGGTGGACAAAGTCGAGGCCATGCTCTTCGTAGAGATGCGCGATCACCTCGCAGTCGCTGTGCGTCGTGAACCGGTGCCCCAAAGCTTCCAGCTCTTCACGAAGCTCGACGAAATTGTAGACCTCGCCATTGGCCACAAGCGCGATCGAGCGGTCCTCGTTATAGAGCGGCTGCCAGCCACCCTCCACGTCGATGATCGAGAGTCGGCGCATCGCCATAAAGAGATGGTCCGCGCCATACTCCCCTTCGCCGTCAGGACCACGGTGCACCATAGCCGCATTCGCCGCGCGAACCGCCGCCATGTCGCCCTCGGAACAGGGCTGCTTCTTTATGACTCCACAGATACCACACATAGGCCGTTGTTCATATCGATAGACAGGATGAACGGGATGGAA
The DNA here is from genome assembly GCA_016783675.1 of Kiritimatiellia bacterium. Taxonomy (GTDB): domain Bacteria; phylum Verrucomicrobiota; class Kiritimatiellia; order UBA8416; family JABMPJ01; genus JABMPJ01. Next base: position 4,578 of record JADHWE010000087.1, on the reverse strand, counting down.
TAGCTCTCACCATCGGTGACCGGACATTACACACTGCACAACCCGTATGCAATTCCTAGTATCGAGCACTGGAGTCACTCAGAGGTGTCCGCAATGGTCGGTTTGTGGTCGTGGACAAGGCCCGACGCTCCCCCACAGTCTGCAATGCCCCAGAGAACCAGTTGAGACGTTGGAGAAGCTCTTCACAGGTACAGATTCTCAATCACTATCGTTGAGCGGTCAGCGAGGGTGATTGCTCCTCTATCGCGATTGAGCGAGCAGCGCTGGACGGATGCGCCCCGTGGACTTCCCTTCGACTCTTAAAGGAGAGGGAATTGGACTATGAGCAGAAGAGTTGCGATACGGATTTACGCTTGCAGTGGGCGGATGAAGACGGCGGTCTCAAGAGCTTCGGTGGTCCATGGGAGCAGCTACTCGCCCCGGGAAGCGCGGAAGTGTTTGCGGTAGGCGCGGGGGGACATGCTGGTTTCTTTGTTGAAGGCGAAGCTGAGGTTGGAACTGTTGCTGTAGCCACACTCGCGGGCGATGGTCTCGACCTTCTCGTTGGTTTCGGTCAGCATGCGTTTGGCGCTATCGAGGCGGATACGCCTGAGTTCGACGGCGGGGGTGCGGCCGAGACACTTGACGAAGGCCTTCTCCATGCCGCGTTTCGACATGCCGGCGTACGCTGCGATGTCGTCGAGCGTGATGGGGTTGTGGAAGTTCTCCTTGGTGAAGCGGAGCGCCTTGACGACGGCGGGATGTTCAACCGCCAAGACATCCGTGCTCTGCCGGCAGACGACCTCCTTCGGATCAATGAGTATGGGCTTCGCCGTCTTCTTGATCTTCTTGTTCATGAGCCGGTCCAACTGGTGCGCCGCCTCGTAGCCCAGGTCATCCAGACGCGTATCAATACTCGAAAGCGGAACCATGAGGCAATCGCAGAGAAACTCGATGTTGTCCACCCCCAGGACTGCGACTTCCTCTGGCACATGAATCCCGCTGCGCGCGCAGACTTCCACCAGCGTCGCCCCCAGGTTGTCCTGGCCGGCGAACACGGCAAGCGGACGAGGCAGATCGTGGAGCTGCCCAACGATGGCCTCCATGTGCGCATCCCAGTCGGACATAATCCTGGCCGGTGGCTGCTTGAGAATGTGCAGGGAAGAGGCAGGCACACCGGCTTCCTTGAGCGCTTCAAAGAAGGAGCTCATGCGGATCTGGTTCACATCAACGATCGACCAACTGTAGAAGGCGAAATGGCGGAATCCCCTCGCGAGGAAATGCTCAGCGGCAAGCCGCGAAATGGCCTCGTTATTCACCGTAACGCGGGGGATGGTCTCGGCGATGTCACACACGCTGATGTCCACCTTGGGCATGTCCAGCGAGAGAATAAACTTCCCCAGGACATTCCCGTAACTGGTAATCGCTCCGTCAGCAGGCCATCCGCGAGGGACAAAGCGGTCGGAAAAAAGATAGGGCGACAGATGCCAGTCGTGCTCACTGGCGTAGCGGGCAATGCCGCGATAGATGCGGCGGTCATACCAGTCACAGGCCACCAGGATCGTTTTTGCGCTCTTGATCACGGCTGAACACGCTATCATGAGGTGTGCGTCTATTCAACGTTTATTCGTCATTTATCACTGGTGATGTATATTGATCACGGAGGCCATTTTGTGGTGTGATGGAGGCGGACAGAGAACGAATAGTGACGCCCAGCAAGAGGGATGCGAATCATGCAGTACGGTTACTTCGACGATGAACGACGCGAATATGTGATCACGCGACCGGATACGCCTCGCTCATGGAGCAACTATCTCGGATCAACGCGCTACGGCGCCATTGTCACGAATAATGCCGGCGGCTACTCGTTCTACCAGTCTACGGCGCGGGGCCGCTTGACACGCCTGACGTTCAACAGCGTGCCGATGGATCAGCCGGGGCGCTACATCTACCTTCGCGATGCCGATTCGGGTGATTACTGGTCCGGCTCCTGGCAACCGGTAGGGAAACCGCTCGATCAGTTCACATCCACCTGTCGCCACGGAACCGGCTACACAACGATCACATCGCAGTACGACGAGATCGAATCCGAGGCTACTTACTTCGTGCCGCTGGACCAGGCCTACGAGTGCTGGGCGCTCAAGGTCACGAACCAGTCGGATCGTCCGCGTAAGCTGGACCTGTTCTCCTACGCCGAGTTCACGAACGACTGGAACGTAAAGCAGGACACGATCAACCTTCAGTACACCCAGTACACGGTCGACTGCGCCTTCTCCGGCCGCTGCATCACACGCGGCAGCAATGTTCATCTCGAAGACTCCAGCATGGATCCACTAGACGCCGGTGGGGCGCGCTACACGTTCATGGGACTGATGGGTGCCGACGTGACCGGATTTGATACAGATCGCGAGGCCTTTCTCGGCCCCTACCGTACATACGCCAATCCGCTCATGGTTGAAGCAGGGCGCTGCGGCGATTCAACGGCCCACGGCGACAACGCCTGCGGCGCCCTTCAGACACAACTGACACTCGAACCGGGCGAAAGCCGCGAGCTGGTCGTCGTGTTCGGGATCGGCGATGGGGCGAGCGTTGGCGAGGGCGTTCTCGATGAGCTGGGCAACATGTCACGCGTGCACGCCGAATTGGAAGCAGTAAAGCAGTACTGGCACAACAAGCTCGGAAACATCATGACCAAGACCCCGGACGGCGCCGTTAACAGCATGGTCAACGTCTGGAACGCCTACAATGCGTTGATCACCTTCGCGTGGTCGCGCGCCGCGTCGCTCGTCTACGCCGGGGAGCGCGACGGACTGGGCTATCGCGATACGGTCCAGGACCTGCTGGGCGTCATCCCTCTCATTACAGAGGATGCCGGTGAACGCCTGGAGCTGATGATCACGGGTCAGTGCTCCAACGGCGGCGCCATGCCGGTTGTAAAGCCATTCGAGCACAACCCGGGCCATGAACCGCTGGTATCCGAAGATGAATACCGCGCCGACGACTGTCTCTGGCTCTTCAATACCGTCCCTGCCTATGTAAAGGAAACCGGTGACATCTCCTTCCTTCAGAAGGTACTGCCCTACGCCGACAAGGGTGAAGGGACCGTGCTCAACCATCTGCGCCGCGCCCTCGAGTTCAACCTGGCGCGCCGCGGCACGCACGGATTGCCCTGCGGCCTGGCCGCGGACTGGAACGACTGTCTCGTGCTGGGCTCGAAAGGCGAGAGCATGTTTGTGGCATTCCAGCTTCGGTTCGGGCTGAACGTCTATCACGAGATCTGCGAGATGATGGGTGAAGCGGGTGAGGCGCAGTGGGCCAATACCCAGCTGCGCGAGATCGATGGCGCGATCCAGTCCAGCGCATGGGACGGTGAATGGTTTGTACGCGGCTTCCCGGAGGGCGGCGGCGTGCTGGGCAGTCGGGAGAACGAGGAAGGAAGCCTCTACCTCAACGCCCAGAGCTGGGCGGTTATCAGCGGCGTGGCCTCGCACGAGCAGGCTCTGAGCGCGATGGACCACGTGCACGACCGGCTGGCGACGGCGTTCGGCATCGCGCTCTGCGATCCCCCTTACGCCAAGACACCGGTTGCGGAAGTGCGGTCCGGTCTTTTCAATCCTTCAATGAAAGAAAACGGCGGCATCTTCTGTCACCCGCAGTCATGGGGTGTCATTGCCGAGACCATGCTTGGGCGTGGCAACCGTGCCTATGAGTACTTGCGCGCATTTCTGCCGGCGGCGTTCAATGACCGCGCCGAGATCCGCGAGATTGAGCCCTATGTCCACGCACAGTCCGTACACGGCAAACAGTCGCGACGCTTCGGCGCCGCGCGCCTGCCCTGGCTGAGCGGAACGGTCTCATGGACCTACTACACCATGACGCATCATGTGCTGGGTATCCGGCCCGATTGGGACGGGCTTCGCATTGATCCCTGCATTCCGGCCGACTGGGACGGCTTCAGCGTAACCCGCCACTTCCGTGGCGCCACCTACCACATCACGGTTACGAATCCGGATGGCGTTGAAAAGGGTGTGGCGGAGTTGACAGTTAGCGGCATGGCTCTGAATCCCCGCGAACCGATTCCGCCCGCCAACATCGGCGAGGAAATGAATGTCGAGGTCGTGATGGGAAAAGTGATATCCTCCCTTGCTGTCAGCACTGGGAGTGCTTTGGCGACCAGCACCGTTTGAGTCTATAAGACAATGAAGTACGGACACTTTGATGATGGGCAGCGTGAGTATGTAATCACCGAACCCAAGACTCCGTTTCCGTGGATCAACTACCTCGGCAATGAGGAGTTCTTCGGCTTGATATCAAACACAGGTGGTGGGTACTGCTTCTACAAAGATGCCAAGTTCCGGCGCCTGACGCGGTACCGTTACAACAACGTGCCGATCGATACGGGTGGGCGTTGCTACTACATCAAGGACGGTGATGTTGCCTGGAATCCCGGCTGGCAGCCAACCCCAGCTTATGTTGAGCTCAACATAATATGGGTTATGTGGAGTGCCGGATTATGTTGAGTTCTCCCCGGCCTTCCGCCTGAAAGTCCCGCCATTTTATCCCTTTTCGCCCGAACACACCGACACTACTCAACATAAT
>JADHWE010000034.1 GCA_016783675.1 Kiritimatiellia bacterium | reverse complement strand
ACTCGAGCCCTACTTGAAGTACCTCAAGAAAAACGACTACCAGACCGTTACGTCGGAGGCGATGAGCCGTTGGGCTTGTGACGGCATTCACCCGGGCCGCAGGAGCGTAGTGCTCTGTTTCGACGATGCCTGGACCAGCATGTGGACGGTCGTGACGCCGCTGCTTGAAGAGTACGAGATGTCGGCAATCACGTATGTCATCCCTTCCCGCGTGGCTGACGCACCGGAAGCGCGCGATCCCGCAACGTGGACCGCCGGCGAAGGGGAGCCCCTGGCCACATGGCCGGAGATCAAGGCGATGCAAGCATCCGGCCGGGTGGACCTGCAGGCCCACACGCTGACTCATGCCAGGATCTTCTGCTCTGATGACGTGGTCGGATTCGTGACGCCCGAAACGCGTATGACGATGCTGGGACGGCCGGTCCTGGATTTTGGTCCGCCACCGCGCGTTGTAAGCGATGACATGCTGGGTGCGCCGCTTTACCTGGCCCGATCACGAATGTCGGACGCATTGGCCTGCGTCGATACCGCGCCGGCGCGCCGGGCATGTGTGGAGCACGTTGCCGCCAACGGCGGAGCCGGCTTCTTCGATCAGGCCAACTGGCAACAGCAGTTGGAGGAGATCGTTTCGCGCCATCAGGGGCGGTTTGAGACGGCCGAAGAAAGAGGGCAGAGCCAGCTGGCTGAACTGGTCGGGGCGCGCGACATCATGGCGCATCATCTGCCCGGTCACTCCGTGCGCCAGGTCTGTTTCCCGTGGGGCATTGCCGGGCAGAATGCGGTGGAGCTGGCGCGTCGCGCCGGTTACGAGACCGCTGTAGCCGATCGGCTGTGGGGTCGCCGCTGCATGTCGAGGGGCACTGATCCCTATCACATCATGAGACTGAAACACTCTTACATCTTCACACTTCCGGGACGCGGCAGAAAGCCGCTCTATCCATTTTTGAAAGGGAGCTGACAAGCGTGTCATCAGAACCACATGACTTCACGCGCGTGGCTTCGGCGCGCCGCATGGCCGGGCACACGTTGTGGAACCTGATCGGGATGGGTATTCCCATGCTGGCGGGCGCCATCGCGTTCCCGATCATGCTCAACGAGAGCTTCGGCCTTGGCAAGGAACGCCTGGAGGTGCTGGGGCTGGTGTGGATGCTGGTCGGCTTCTCCAGCATCTTCGACCTGGGGCTCGGGCGTGCCCTCACGAAGATTGTGGCCGAGAAGCTCAGCCGCAGAGAGATGGACTCGTTGCAGGGGCTATTCTGGACCGCCCTGGGCATGATCGCGGCGCTCGGGCTAATCACCGGGCTGATTGTTCTGGCGGTTATCCCCCTCCTGACACGCAACCTGGGCGCGGAGCTTTACCACGAGACGCGCGTCGGATTTCTTATTGTTGCGTGCGCCATGCCGATCGTGATTCTCAACGTGGCATTGGTTGGCGTGCTGCAGGCGTGCCAGCGGTTCCGCATGATCAACCTCATCCGCATTCCGGCCGGCTCCTTTACCTTCCTGGCGCCGCTCTGTGTGCTGCCGTTCACCCGCGACCTCGCGGCGGTGGTACTCGTCCTCATTCTCGGTCGCATGACCGAAATGAGTGCCTACTTCATCGGCAGCCTGCGCGCCCTGCCGGTGTTGCGCCAGGGATTCAAGCTCGACCGTGGCGAGGCCCGTCACCTGCTGGGATTCGGGAGCTGGATGACGGTGTCGAACATTGCCGTCTCGCTTATGACGCACATCAACCGTTTTGTAATCCGCACCCTACGCCAGATCGGCGAAGGCGCGTATTACCTGATCCCGGAAGAGATCGTCGTGCGCCTGCTCATGTTTCCGCGCGCCTGGATCGACGTGCTGTTTCCGGCTTTCGTGACCAGTTTTCATAACGATAGCGACGATCCGGCCGAGCTGTTCGATCGTGGCACGATCGTGCTCGCGCTGGCCACGTTCCCGATCTGCATGCTCGTGGCGGTCTTTGCCCCGGACGTGTTTACGGTGTGGTTGCCTGACGGGGAGGTCTTTGCGGCCAAGAGCGCCTTTGTCATCCGCTGTCTTTCGATCGGCATTTTCGTGCACGGCTTGGCGCGCGTGTCGTGGTTTTTTGTTCAAGCCGCCGGACGGCCCGATCTGAGTGCCAAGCTGCATCTCATCGAAGTGCCGCTCTACATGGTGGCGGCGTATGCGTTGATCAGCCCCTACGGTGTGAACGGGGCGGCGCTGATCTGGTCGCTGCGTTGTGGAATCGACTTTGTGCTGCTTCTTGTGCTGGCGGTTCGGCTTCTGCCGAATGCGGTGTCCCGCTTCACGCGTATCACTGCGGTTGTCGTGGCGGGCTGTGTGCTGATGGCGCTCTCGGCCTGGCCGAGCGGCATTCTCGTCCGGCTTGCCGCGTGCGCGCTGTCGGTTGCCGCGCTTTACGCTGGAAGTTGGTTCTGGGCACTGTCTGCGGCCGAGCGGGAGTACGTCTTACGCCAGATCAAGGGCCGCTTTCGCCGCCGTGCCGAGTGATTGACGTCGGCTCCGCAAAGTCGGATAATGTTGGTCTTTTCTTTTTGCGAGGGAGGAGCAGATATGAAACGCCTTATCACAATGGCATTGATGGCAATCGCCACGGTGGCAATGGCCAACGATCACGGGGATGCTATCCTGGAGATAGGACTGCGCTCATCTTACTTTCAACTGCATGACAGCACACGTGGTCCCGATAATCATTTCCTGGGAAGTCTCGACGAGCTGATCGAGAAACAAAACTACGTGCCGCTGCCATTTGTCAACATCAGGTTTGGCAAGTACTGGGCGCTCGGCCTGGGGTATGAAGAAATGCGGGCCAGAACATGGAGCCGGCCGGATTCGGTCGACGGCGAGATTGGCCACAGTGACGGTACGATCGAAGTCTCGGGGCCGTGGATCTCCATCCAGTGCTACTACCCGAACCGTTCCCGCTACACCCCGTTTGCCGAGGCCGGTCTGCTTCTCTACAATGCCCACTTCGACCATCTCGACGCATGGCGCAATGCGCGCGGCGACGTGAATTCCCATATTCTCGATATCGATGACGAGAACGGATACCGACTGGGACTCGGATGTGACATCACTCTGACCGAAGATTGGTCCCTCGTCGTAACGGTCGAACGCACGTACCTGGAAGTGGATGCCACCTACTATCTCTACGGTGATGTGGCGGATGAAGTCGTCTTTCCGCTGGACAACACCCGCTATGGCATAGGCGTCAAGGGCCGCCTGTGAGAGCAGTTCTCACTGTGCGGGAACGGAACACGGCATGATCACGGTTCTCCAACTCTGCGAGCATTTCGGCGGGCGCGAGGCCTCGTTGCATGGAGTGGCGCGGGGATTCCAGTGGTGGATTCCGGCGTTCGACCCAGCCAGGTTCCGCGTGCTTCTGTGCAGCCGCAAGGGACGGGACCGCGCTGCCGAACAGATGGAAGAGGGAGGACTGGAGCCACTTTATCTCAATGCCGGGAAGTTCTCGCCGCTCAATCTTGTGCGCCTGGTCCGGATGCTCCGCGATGAGAAGGTCGATATCATTCACGCGCACGGCTACGGCGCTTGTACCTGGGGCCGACTGGCCGGACTTCTCCTGAAGATCCCCGTCATCGTTCACGAGCGATGCAACACGTTGAAGGTTCCTCTCTACCAGCGACCGGTTGAATGGTTTCTCGGCAAGTTCACCCGCAATGCCTTCGCGGTCTCCGAATCGTCGCGGCAGTTCTGTATTCATGGACGCTACATGGCGCCGGAGGCCGTCAAGGTCCTCTACAATGGAATCCTGATGGAGGACGTACCCACGGCCGACGAGGCGTGGATCCGTTCCGAGCGTGAGAAGCAGGGCGCGGATGGCGATGTTCGGGTCGTCGGTATCGTCGGGCGTCTCGAATCGCACAAGGGGCACATCGATGCGTTCAAGGCTTTGCAGCAGCTCCTGCCGTCAGTGCCGAATATTCAGATGTGGGTCGTGGGCGATGGCGCCTATGCCGACACACTGACCCAGTGGGTGGCAGACCACGAGCTCGGCGAACAGGTGAAGCTCCTTGGGTTCCGCCGCGACGCGCGACAGGTCATCCAGTGTTTCGACGTACAGCTTTTCCCCAGTCACATGGAAGGCACACCCAACACGCTCTACGAAGCGTTGGCCGTGGGCAATGCCGTTGTGGCTTCCACGGCGGATGGTCAGGGCGAGATTCTGACCGACGGGAAGACGGCCCTGATGTTCGAGCCGGGCGACGTCCCTCGCGTGGGCGAGCAGCTTCAGCGGGTTCTCTCGGATTCCGTGCTCAGGGATGAGCTGAAAAGAGCGTCCCGCGAGCTATCGGCGGATTTCGATGGACGCAAGACGATCGAGACGATGCAGAACACTTATGATACCATAGTGAAGGAGTGTCATAGTCATGCCGGTTAGATTATCAGTGTCAAGTTGGTGTCGCTACTCTGGTCAGCGATGTGGTCGAACAGTCATGGCCCTGTTCCTCGCGGTGTTTGCGGTCCTGGTAACGGGCTGCAATGATGACGGTTCAACGTCTGCTGCGTACATCATCGGCACACATGATTTTGGCGAGAACGATCCCAATATTGTGGTCGTAATGGGTGACAGCATCACCACAGGCCACGACGTCAGTAGATCCTATCCCGACATGATGGCGAGCTTGCTGGGCACGACCGTGATCAACGAAGGCTACAGCGGGGAGCATGCCTACGAGGGACTCCGACGCGTCAACGAGGTGCTCGCACGATACAAGCCGGGGTTCCTGCTGATCTTGTATGGCGCCAACGATATCCTCCATTTCAGGGGCGCGGATGACATTGCGGAAGATCTGCGGAGCATGGTCCGCGCCGCAATGGCGGCGAACACGGTGCCCGTCCTGGCTACCCTGACACCCATGGCGCGCACGCGCGGGGTGTTCGATGAGCACACGAAATCCGTCAACCACTTCATCCGCGCCATGGCCGCTGAGGAGGGGGTTGAGGTGGTGGATCTTGAAATTGTGTTCGACGGTTTCGACAATGACGCAGACCCGTTCGTGATGGAGGCTGATGACCTGCTTCAGTTTGATGGCTTGCATCCCAATGAGACAGGCAACTGGGAGATCGCGTTAGCCTTTGGCTACTTCCTTGACAGCGCGACGGGTGGCTTTCCTGTGTACCTGCCATAGTAGCGCCGCCACGATCGGGATCTCGTTCGCCAGCGTGACCAGGTGGCTGGTGCTCCAGACCCCTTCAGACCAGCGCAGACCATAGAAGAGGGGAAGCGGACTCGCGAAGCGGGCATCCGTGACGGGCCAGAAAAGCTGTACGCCGCGACCAATCGTCAGAAAGTCGATCAGCACATGTGACAGTGTGCCGGCCAGGCCCAGCGTCAGCCAGCGACCCAAGCCAGATCCCGTCAAGGCGCGCCCCAGCAAACCGACTCCGATTCCCACAACCGCCGCGGCACAGAGACTGTGCGACTGCTGGTTGTGATAGTTGGCCAGGTCATGGTGCAGGACGCCCAGCACGGCATCGGCGTCTACGAACACCGCTACACCCAACGCGCCGCAGAACAGGACCACGGTCTTCCACGCGCCGGTCAGCTCGGGAAAGCGGGGCCGTGCAAGGCGGAAGAGAGAGTAACCCACGGCAATGTGCGTCAGGGGCGAGGCCATGCTCAGCCGTCCTTCTTCTCCGTGTCGTCCGAGTCAGGAGTCACGGGCGGTGTCGGTTCGTTCCCATGCAGAAGTTCATCGGGTCCGAGCCTGCGGTCGAGATGGCGCTCCCACAACTTGGCATACTTGGCAAAGACGCCGTAGGAGTTGCTCACGGCTACGATCAGCCCGGGTATGCCATCCATAAAGCCTCGTTTGAGGACGTAACCGCGCAGAAAGCGTAGAAACGGTCGTGTCAGCATGTCACACATCCGGAGGGGACGGTTGTCTTCGAACTGTCCGGCCGCGGTGATGCTGGAGAACTTGTTCATCGAGGCGATCTGGTCTTCGATACCCGTATAGGTGTAATGGTACATCGGGTTCTTGAGGTGTTTGACCCTGCCGTCCACTTCGATGCGGTCGTGCGGCTCGCGTCCGCCGCAGCGTCCCCGGCTCTTGTTAAAGAGGCGTAGCTTGGTGTCAGGATACCAGTCGCCATGGCGAATCCAGCGATGCAGATGGCGGACCATGCGCGGAAATTCGTAGCCGTCGTACTGCTCGTTGCGGCCGGAGCGGAACTCGTCGAGAATCTCGTCGCGTAGCGCGGGTGAAATCTCTTCGTCCGCGTCGATGAAGAGAATCCAGCTTCCCGAGGCCAGGTCTTTGATCAGGTTCTTCTGACCGATATAGCCCAGCCACCGGTGTTGGTAGACCAGGTCGGTATACTCCCGGCATATGTCGGCCGTACGATCGGTGCTGAAGCTGTCGACCACGATGATCTCGCTGGCCCACTTCACACTCTCGAGGCAGCGGCGTATATTGTGCTCCTCGTTACCCGCGGTAATACAAACTGATATGCGTTCAGGCATCCCCGTCCCATCCCATCTGTGACAAAGCGAAAGGACAGTAGCGCAAATGGAGCAGAACTGCAAGGCAGCCTACGGGTTGCGTTCCAGCTCAATAATGACGGGGGAGCCCCAGAGCCTGGTGAGGCCGAAGCAGCGGCAGATGCCTTCCAGGAATCCTGACAAGGGCGGGCAACGCAGTATCCGGTGGAGGACCATCGGCAGGAAGAACTGTTTGCGTTCGGTTTTGCAGACGAAGCCGTGCTCGCGGAAGGCGTCCACGAGTTCCTCGCGACGGAACAGGCGCCAGGTGCGCGTGTTGCCTTCCAGTTTCTTCTTGGCCGAAAACAGGCCGCCGGAGAATGCGTTCAGGCTTTGACTGGTGGGATAGTCGATGATGACGGCGCGCTTAGCCACGCGACAGAGCTCGGCGACCAGCGCCGGCCATTCATCACAGTGGGTCAGCAGGCGGAAGCAGAGCACTGTATCCACCGATCCTGATTCAAACGGCAATTCCAGCATAGGGGCACATACGAAGCGGCACGTCCCGCTGTCCGCAAGATCCTGGATCTGTGTGCTGCATTCCGGTGCGCTGCCGTGGACTGTCACGGCATAGCCGGCCTCAGCCAACGGCCGCGCAAGCTGCGCATGCCCGCCACCGACATCCAGAATGGTGTCCTGCCTGTGCGGCGCGAGAAGGTCCAGCACGATGTCCGACTGCCGCCCGAGCATCCACGTCCCGATAGGCCCCGCAAAGCGCTGGGCATAACCCACCGACGCCGTCTCGATATCCGCCGGCTCAACTGTTCTCGCATCGTCCATACGGTTCGTACCCTGCCCGTAAGGCTCCTCCAAATCAACCGAAATCCGGCCATGGATGGGAAAGGGATTGAACCCCGCAGGCACAGAGACACGGAGAAGAAGGAAACGGGAGAGGTCGCGAGAATTGGGCGCGCCGAATACGGCGCACGGCGATTCTCGCGACGTTGTCCGATGGAGAAAAGAGGCGGGATAGGAGGGCGAACGGATCGCCCTATGGACTGAACGTTCACCTCCGCTCCCTCTTGACTCTCCTCCGTGCCTCTGTGCCTGCTGGTTCAATCCCTTTCTTCTTCTCCCGCTGCGCTCACTGTGCTAGACAGGTCCAATGGACAAGAAAGAGCACGAACGAAGACGACTCGAAGGGCAGATGGACAGCATGCGGCGGTGGCTGACCACCATGCCCCTCTCGGCCGGCGGCCATCATAACAACCTGCACTACATCCAGGATTTCGCCCTGCTCCTGGCGCATGCCGATTGCACGCCGAACAGTCGTATCCTCGAACTGGGGTGCGGGTCGGGCTGGACAACCGAATGGCTGGCGCGACTTGGCTTCAAGGTCACCGCGCTCGACATCAATGCCGACATGCTGGAACTCGGTCGCGAGCGCATGGCGGCCTGCAAGCGGGCCTTTCCCGAGACCCCGATGGCGGCTGAGTTTGTTACCGGCGATGCCGAGGCGCTGGACTTCGAGGATGAAAGCTTCGATGCGGTCTGCTGCGTCAACTCGCTTCACCATATCCCCGATATTCCCAAGGCGCTGGCCGAGATCAACCGCGTCCTGAAGAAGGGCGGTCGTTTCCTTTTCTTCGAACCCGGCGAGGGACACGCCGAAGCCGAAGTCTCCAAGCGCGAGATGGAAGAGCATGGCGTTACCGAGAAGGACATCATTATCGACGAGCTGGCCGGCTGGGGCCGCCAGGCGGGCTTTGTGCAGTTCGCGCTCGTGCCATCGCTCGATCCCAACACCAGCATTTCGCTCGACCGTTGGCACCACCTCGCCAGCGCGGGATGGCGGCTGCCTCTTGAACTGTGGCGCTGGCGCAAGGCGCTCGTCCATCGCGTCGTGCATCACCCCTGCGGCTACCTGTTGAAGGGCGGCGGTACCGCGCAGGGACGGATCATTGCCGGCGAAATCGTCTCCTTCGACGTGCCTGAATCGGTACCGCACCGCGAGATGCTCAAGCTGAAAGCCACCGTGCGCAACAGTGGCGATGCCCCCTGGATGAGCTGGGCCACATTTCTTGCCGGCGACCCCTTGAACCAGGGCGAAGGCGGCTACGTCAACCTGGGGATCAAGCTGATGCGTCCCGACGGCACCTGCGAAGATCCCGACATGTCGCGGGGAAAACTCCTGCAGGATGTGATGCCGGGCGAGACGGCCGAGATTACCTGCCTGGCCAAGGCTCCCGCCACGCCGGGTGACTATGGCCTCAAGGTCGACCTGGTGCAGGAAGGCGTGGCCTGGTTCGAGGACATGGGCAGCACGCCGCTGCATCGCACACTGACCGTGACGCCGGACGAACCCACCTCACTTCCGGATACGCGCATCCCCGATACGCTCCAGGCCATTCTTAAGGTCGACAAGATCGAGCAGGGCAACGACGGAACGGCGTCACTCGCGGTCTCCGTCACGAATGACGGCAATACCCTCTGGCTCTCTGAACCCAAGGACGAGCCGGGGCTGCCATCGCACGGACGCGGATTCGTCCGCCTCGGTGTTCAGGTCCTGACGAGTCAGAATGAAATGGTAAATCGTGATTACGTGCACGTCGATCTGCCGCATGAGCTGGCGCCGTCGGACACCGTCACGCTGACCTTTGCCATAGACACGGCCGGTTTGCCGGACGCCGCCGGCTGTCTCAAGCTCGACATGGTCAACGAACAGATCGCCTGGTTCGAAGACCGTGGATCCATGCCCCTTATTCTGCCTTTGCCGTTGACCTGATCGCAATGATCGCGCCGGTCAGGAGCAGAACGCTGGCGAGGTAGAACGGCCAGCCGGGCACTTCGTTCAGCATGAAGAACGCCATGATGCCGGCGAAGATGAACTGCCCGAGCGTTCCAATCGCTACCGCCTGCGACCGCAGGTGCTTCATACAGTAAAGCAGCGAGGAGTGGCCGAGGATGGTCGGGACGACGGCCAGTCCGGCAATCAGCAGAAGCTCCCTGGTTGCGTAGGGCTGGATCGGGTTCACGAAGAACGGCGTGACCACCAGACAGAACAGTCCGGCCACTGCATAGACCGGCACGATGAAGATCCAGATATCGGCCACGTCACGGCTGCGGCGACTGATCGCCAGGTAGGACGCAAAGAAGAGCATCGACACAAAACAGATCATGTCGCCCAGGAACGTGTCCCAGCCAATATGGAAGTCGGCGGTGCCGAGAAAGATGATGCCCGTCATGCCGACGACGGTGCCGAGGATCTCACGGCGCGTGATCCCGTCGCGCGCCAGGAACGGCATGGCGAGCGGGACCATGTTCACGATCAGTGACGCGTTCGCGGCGCCGGTCATGCGTGCACCGACAATCCAGGTCATGAAGTGAATACCAAGCAGGATGCCCGGCCATATGGTCCGCCCCAACTGGACCGTGCGCCACGTCTGGCCATGTGCGCGCAGGCTGCGTAGCCATACCGGCGCCAGGAGCGCGGCCGCCAACAGCAACCGGCCCGCCGCCACCACGACCGGGTGTGTCTCGCTCATCTTGATGAAAATCACTGCCGTCGAGCAGCAATACACCCCAAAGATGAGAGCAAAAAGTCGGTACACCGTCATAGCAGAGGGCATCCTGACAGAACCGTAGCCGCGCATCAAGTAGGGGCGATTCACGAATCACCCCGCGAATCACCCCAACATACCCCCCCCAGAGCCGTGGAGCCGGGTTGCAGAATAGCACAGACGTGGTATGGTTAATACATGAAGGCGATACGTATTGTCGGTGGATTGATGGGCATCCTGTTATTCGTCGGGTGTGCGACCACGCAGGTGGTGGATCTCGGGCCCAACGGCATCGCCCCGATGAAGTACCAGGGATGGAAGCGGGCCTTTCGGCTCGAAAATGATGCGGCAACGGTGGTCGTGGTGCCAGAGACGGGCCGCATGATGTACTTGGGGTTGCGAGACGGTCCGAATGTACTGCGCAATGACCCGGGACTACTGGGCAAGGCTCCGCTGAAGGCTTCGACCTGGACCAACTATGGTGGTGACTGGCTATGGCCCGTGGCGCAGTCGCGTTGGCCCGGATTCAGCGAGGCCGACTGGCCGCCGCCTGAAGTGCTGCGTGACGCGGCGTGGGATGCGCATGCATGGCGCGAGCCGGATGGGCGGCAGTCCTGTCTGCTGGTTCGTTACTACGGGCCGCCGGTCAATGCGGTCGCGATGCGTCAGTTCACGCTGGACCCCGGGAAACCGCTCGTAACCGTTTATCAACGCATGGTGGCCGTCAAGGATGCCACGGTGCCGTTGACCCTCTGGTCCATTACCCAGATTGACTGTCCGGAACAGGTCTTCTTTCCGGTCCGCGCCAACTCGTCCTTCGGCAAAGGCTACACAGTCATGATGGGGGATGCACCTCCCGGGCCGATGACCGATTGCGACGAAGTGGTGGCCTGTGACTTGATCAAAGCCGATCTATCCAAGATAGGCATGGACGCCCCGGTGCCCTGGATCGCCGCGCGCAAATATGACGTGGTCACCGTCGTCCGCGCCGCCCACCCTTTCAGCGGCGAGTATCCGGACGGCGGCTGTTCGCTCCAGCTCTTTGCGATGGGTCGCGGCAAATACGCCGAGATCGAAACGTTGAGTCCCGAGTTTCATCTCCGCGCCGGAGAGAGCCTGGGCAATACGTTGACTGTCGAGCTGCTGACCTGCCACCCGGGCACCTCGCCCTGCCGACTTGCCGATCGCCTGCGTCCCGAGGAAAAGTAACGCATGCGCCCTGTGCCCGAACTCCTGATGCCGGCCGGCAGCCTTTCCAAGGTGCGTGTCGCGTTGGCGTATGGGGCCGATGCCGTCTACGTCGGCGCACCCGGACTCTCCATGCGGCCCGACGACGTCACACTCGACACTGATGCCATGGCCGAGGCCGTGACACTGGCGCACGCCGCCGGACGCAAGCTCTATGCCTGCGTGAATACGCTGATGTTCGAAGCCGATCTTCCCCTGTTGGCCACGTGGTTGAAGGAGACGCGCGACCTGCCGTTCGATGCCCTGCTCGTCGCCGATCCCGGCGCGATGGCACTGGTGCGCGAACATCGACCGGATGTGCCGGTCCACGTCTCAACGCAGATGAGCACGGCCAACACGGCTGCCGCCTCGTTCTGGAAAGCCGCCGGCGCCAAGCGCGTTGTCCTGGCGCGCGAGTGCAGCATTGCCGATGCGGCTGCCATCGCGAAAGTATCCGACATTGAGGTGGAAGTCTTCGTTCACGGCGCCATGTGCATGGCGATCTCCGGACGCTGTCTGCTCTCGGCCCACCTCTGTGGCAAGAGCGGATCCCGCGGCGAGTGCAAACACAGTTGCCGCTGGGAGTGGCAGCTCGTGGAACAGAAACGCCCCGGCGAATCGCTACCGGTCTTCGAGACCGATCGCGGGACTTTTCTGATGGGTTCGACCGATCTCTGCCTGGTGAAGCACATCCCGCTCCTGGCCGAGAGCGGCATCGCGTCGCTCAAGGTCGAAGGACGGATGAAGAGCGAGTACTACGTCGCGACCGTGGCACGCGTCTATCGTGCGGCGCTCGATGCCTATGCAGCCGATCCGGACGGCTACCAACTCGACCCGGTCCTGCTGGCCGAGTTGGACGCGGTTAGCCACCGCCCCTATGACGAGGGTTTTGCTTTTGGCTACCCGACCGACCGGCCGCGCAAGCTGCAGGCGGAGAACCGGCTGATGAGTACGCATGAGATGGTGGCGATCGTGACCGGCCGCGAAGCGGACGGCTACCACCTCAACGTGAAACACCCGTTCGGGGCAGGGGACACCTTCGAATGGATCGGTCCCGAGATGACCGGCGGTGAAGCGACAATCGCATCCATCACCCGCGACGGCAACCCTATCGAGCGCTCCCACTGCGGCACGGAAGTGACCGTCGCATTCGAAGGCAACACCCACCTCCCCGCCCTCGCCATCCTGCGGCGAGGCCGATGAGCGCGGCTCCCGGCCCCCACCCCGCTTGCCGGGGTGGAGCCAGAGATCTCTCGCTCCACCGCCGCAAGGGCGGTGGGGGCGCAGCTCTCTAAATCCCCGATCCGCCCTGGTAAGAAATATGCAGTCCGCACTCCTTGTGTTCCGGACTCTCCCACCACCAGCGCCCGGCACGCTCGTCGGTCTCACCTTTGCATGAGCGGGTGCAGCATTCACATCCGATCGAGAGGTACCCCTCATTGTAGAGCTGATGGTAGGGCACGTCGTGTTCGTGAATGTACTCCCAGAGCTGATCGCGGCTCCAATGCACCAGGGGGTTGACCTTGACCTTGCCGGGATGGACGGGGTCGTCCTCGATCACCTCCAACTCGCGTCGGGTTGCCAGCTGATCGGTCCGCCGTCCGGTGATCCACACATCGTACTCGCCCAGAGCGCGCGTCAATGGCTCCACTTTGCGGATGAAGCAGCACTCCTTGCGGTTCTCAATGGTTTCCTTGAACGAGTAGAGTCCCTTTTTGCGGATCATTGTCTCCACGGCTTCGTGGCGGGGAAAGACCCAGTGAATCTCGACGCCATACCGTTCCGAGATGCGTTCCGCGCAGGTATACGTTTCCTCCGGCAGACGTCCGGTATCAATCGAGAAAACCTGCACGCGCTTGCCGATCCGGTGAATCATATCCAGCAGCACAACGCCACCGACCTGGAAGCTCATGGCCAGACCGATCCGGTCGCCGTAGTGGTCAATGGCTGCCGCCAGTACATCCTCCGGTGCCTTGTTGTCAGGATGTGTAATCAACTCGTAAGTATCTTCCGTCATGTTGTCTCACTCTCCGCGTTGCGGCCACAGGCCGGCGCGGTTTCAAAATCCACTTTCTGCAGGCTGATCGCGTCTACCGGACACGCGTCCAAACAAGCGCCGCAGCGGATACAGTCTTCCTGGTTGATCCATACCAGGTTGGTCTCATCCGTACTCGTGGCCTCTTCCCATCCCAGGATGCGTCCTTCGTCATCGTATGTCAGTTCCTTAATCTTGAGGATGCACTCCGGACGCGGTTTGACCTTGATGCACCAGTCACAGTAGATGCAGGTGTCCGAGTCGATCTCGTACTTGTAATGGCAGCGGTAACAGCGCTGGGTCTCGTCAACCGCCAGGGCGTCGTCATAGCCCGTCTCCACTTCGGCCGTCAGGTCGCGCTGCGCGACACCGCAGACCGGCATCGGTTGCAGCGGCACGGCGTCCATCTCGGGAATGCGTCCCGTATCATCCGCGTCGACGATGCGGACCCGGTCGCGGACGCGCATCTCCCCGCTGAGATGGTGGTCGACCGTGCGCGCCACGCGGTTGGCATGCCCGATGGCACTGATCAGGGAGCTGGCTCCATCGGCGTAGTCGCCGGCCACGAAGATATCCTCCAGGGGCGTTCGCCCGTCCCTGTCACGCTGTAGCCAGCGGTCGTCATCGAGCAGGCTGCCTTGCAGGGCTTCGTCGATCCACTCGCCGTCAGGGAACTGCCCCGTCGCGAGCAGGACCGTGTCGGCTTCGACGATGAACTCGCTGCCCTGCACCGGTACTGGGCGTCGTCGGCCGCCGGCATCGGGTTCCCCCAGTTCGTTGCGCACGAATTCCACGCCGGTGACGGCGCCGTCCTCGCCCACGTAGCGCACCGGGCTGACCAGGAATTCCATGTCGATGTGCTCATGGCCCAGTTCCTCCAGTTCGCCGGGCGTGGTCAGCATCTCGTTGTGCGTGCGCCGGTACCAGACGCCGACATGGTCGCGCGGCGCGTGGAGGACCGTGCCCGGCGGAACATCAGCGTTGGCCGCATTGTCGAACGCAACCGTGGCCGCACCGAGGCGCTTGGCCGTGCGCGCGCAGTCCATGGCCGTGAACCCGCCGCCGATCACGAGCACATGGCGCCCGATCTCGGCCGTGCCGTGCGTGTTGACCTCGAGCAGGAAGTCGAGTCCATGCCGGATGCCGCTCAACTCCTTGCCCGGCAGATCCAGCAGGTTGGGACGCAACGTACCCGCCGCCAGCACCACGGCATCGTTCACGTCTCGCAGTCCGGCCAGCGTGATGTCCTTCCCGACCTCGACCCCACAGGTGATCTCCACGCCGAGCAACTGCACCTGTTCAATCTCGCGCTCGATAACATCCCGCGGCAGGCGGAACTCCGGGATGCCCTGGTTCATCATGCCCCCCGGGAGCGCGTGCTTCTCAAGCACGGTGACCGCATGGCCGCAGCGTGCCAGCTCGCGCGCCACGGTGAGCCCCGCCACGCCGGCGCCGACCACGGCCACCATCTTCCCGGAGTCGGGATACCACTTCTCCAACACCACGGGGGCACTCTCCTTCAGGTCAGCGGCGACGCGCTTGGAATGGCAAATCGCCACGCTCTCACCCAGCCCGTCCCAGCCGTGGCGGCAGGCGTCTTCGCATGGACGGGCGCAGACGCGGCCCAGCACGCCCGGGAAGACATTGCTCTCCAGGTTGAGCCGATAGGCGCGATCATACTCACCGTTGAAGATGGCCGTCAGGTACTCGGGAATATTGGTGTGGGCCGGACACGCTTCCTGGCAGGGGATGTTGCGGGCGATCCAGTCGAAATCCTTGGCCGCGGTCCCGACGCCGCTCTGTTGCGACACCGCATCAAACGGATAGGAAAGGCCCCGCATGGAGATCTTCTTCTCGGCCGCAGGCTCCGCATGTTGGCTGCGAAGCTCGTCCAACCAGGGCTCATCGAATCCCGCAAGCTGGGCGCGGTTGGCAAAGAAGTAGCCCGCGTAAAGGTCGCCGCGCGCATCGCCGCGCTGGAAGTAGGCGCGTGCGAGCAGGGCATATTCCCACGCGTCACGGGCGGCACGCCGTCCGCACAACCTGTCGATCGCCTCTTCGTTGCGATTGTCATCCAGCAGGGCTTCGATCTTGGTGCGTAGATCAGCCATCGGCCGCCTCCGATCCGAAAAGCGCCGCGCGGATCTCGTCGACCGTGATTCGCTCAACAAACTGGATGAACGTCTCTTGATCGCTCTGCCGACTGGCGAGATAGAGGTCCAGGATGCCGCGCACGGTGGCGTTGACCTGGTCGCTGTCCACGTCCACCAGGTGCTCGGCGATACTGCCGGCCCCGCTAAGCTTGCCGCCGATGAAGACGCTGTAGCCTTGGACGTTGCCCTCTTCGCCGCGACGTCTGCGTCCGCGCAATCCGATGTCGGCACTCCATGCATGCGCGCAGTTGTTGGGGCAGCCGGTGAAGTGGATGCGCAGGGGCCCGACCCGGTCCCAGTATGCCTCATCAGCCTGGAGCGAGCCTTTCAGAGCGAGGCAGGATTCGCGCGTGTCCGATACGGCCATCTTGCACTGCGTGGTGCCGACGCAGGCGACGATATCCAGACCTCGTTCGAATCCCTCCGTCTGGAGTCCGGCCTTGTGCAGGGCCTCCGTCAGCACAGTCACATCTGCCTCCGGTACGTTGCGGATCGCGATGTTCTGTCGGTTCGTGAAGGCGATCTCTCCGGCCCCGTAGTGGTCCGCCAGGCGCGCGATCTCGCGACCGGTCTCGGTGCGGATCTCCGAGCGTGGTATGAGAACGCGAACCGTGTTGAGCCCTTCCTGCTTCTGGGGGAGGGCCCCCTGGCCGCTGAGGAACGAAGCACCGATGTAGGGCGTGGGATCGGATGCCGACTCGATACGATCCACGCCGTCGATGTTGCGCTCTTTCAGGATGTCGATCAGCAGCTCACCGAACGCGGCAGGCCCCATGCGGTCAACCACGATCTTGAGACGGGCAAACGCGCGGTTGCGCCGGTCACCGCGACGGCGGAAGGCTTCCACCGTGGCGCGCGCCACGTCGAGGGCGAGGTCGCAAGGCACCCAGTCGAAGATCACCTTGGCAAGGTAGGGGCGGGCACCGAGTCCGCCACCGGCGTGGAAGCGCCAGCCCACCTCGGTGGCGCCGTCCGCGTTCTCGCGCGTGGCAGGCACCCAGCCCTGGCAGTTGATCAGTGTCTGGGCGCAGGCCTTGCCGCAGCCGGCCACGCTGATCTTGTGTTTGCGCGGCAGGTTGCGTTGCCGGTCGCGGATCTCCGGGTCGGTCGCGATGGCGTCGATCAGGCGGCGTACGTCGTCGCCCACCTCGTGCGGGCAGACCCCCTGCATCTCGCAGGTCACCGTGTTGCGCGTGACATCGCCGCAGCCGTTCTTGGTCGTAATGCCGACCTCCTGCATGCCTTCGATCACCTTGTGGATATCGTCGAGGCGGACCCAGTGAAACTGCAGCGTCTGGCGGGTCGTGATGCAGAGTTCGCCCTGGCCGTACTCGTCGGCCAACTCAAGAGCCCGCACAAACTGCTCGGTCGTCATGAGGCCGCCGGGTGTGACGAGGCGAATCATGAAGAAGCCTTTCTGAAGCTGACTGTAGACCCCGGCCCACTTGAACATGGCCATGACGTTGGCGGGAACATCATCGAACTCGACCCCCACGTAGTCGCGGAAATCGAAGTTTGGATCGATCTCGATCTTATCGCGCTCAACTGCTGTCAGCTCTTCTCTCGCAGGCATATACACCCCATATCCGCACAACGGGTCTCTAATCCGTTTAATATGATCACATAACTTATGATTTATAAGTCGCCGATGGCAAGGAAAAAGGGGCTTCCTGTAGCGCAATGTCCCCACCGCCCTTGTGGCGGTGGAGCGAGAGATCGTCTCTCTCCGGTGCATGGAAACCTAAAGCCCTCTGCGCCCGGATTTCGCGAAGCGAAGCGCCCTGCTCTCGACTCGCGCACTCCGGGCGCAGCGGCTCGCGGGGACGCTCGCCCTCCATAGAGCGGCCACCTCCGCGGTCAACCCATGGAGGGCGAGCGTCCTCGCGAGCCGGGAGCCACTCAGTGTCCCGTCTTCTTCGCCGGCTTCGGATCGGGAAGCAGCGGGGCCGATTCCTCGTCGCGCGGGACGAGATGGTCGCGGTCGAGGTAGGTGTTGGCCCAGGAGGAGGTGCCCTCCAGGTTCGGGTTGTAGATGACCGTCGGGCGGTCGAGCATCGTTTGCGACTCGCCGTAGTACTTGGTCCGGTCATAAGCCCGCGCCCAGATGCAGTCCTTGTCGTCCAGCTCGCAGACCCCGTCGCAGGATCCACCGCACGGACCGTTGCGCGTGTTCTTGGAGCAGGCCGAACGAGGACAGAGATAGGCGCAGTCCGCGAGCGAGCAGTCGCCGCAGTCCTTGCAGCCGAACATGAGTTGCTTCGATGCATGCTCGATACCGTGCATCATCTTGCTCGCGACCGCCTTGGCGGCGCCCTCACCATCAATCGCCCCGTAGAACTTCTTCATCAGACCGTAGAGTCCCTTGTCGCGCGTAAAGGCCGCGCTGTGAACCATGCGGCTCATGCGGTACGAGGTGTTGACGTTCCTGGTCGCCGTGGGATGGATGAGCGATCCCAGGTACGCCCGGTTCATCTCGTTGTAGTCGCTCAGCTTGGTGTCGGGGTCCTGCTCGAACAGGTAGAACTCGTCTTCGACCGGGAACTGCAACTCCTGGGCAAAGGCCTTCCAGTCATCTTCCCCGAATCCCTGGGACTGCTCAATGATGCCTGCAAACGTCTCCGGCTTGGCAACGCCGGCGATGTATCCCGCGTCATAGCCGATCCCTTTGAACACGGCGAGCTGCTTGGCGGCCAGCTCGCGGAAGAAAGCGCGGCCCTTGTCGGGACCGGCGGCGTACTTCTCAACCAGTTCGAGCAGTTTGTTGCTGACCACGCAGCCGGGGATGTCGTTGCGGTTGAACATCTTCGCCACGAACTTCGAGAGAAGGTAGACGTTGCCGATCAATGGCACGTCGAGGCCGGCCCAGCGACAGAAGAGCTGGAGCTCCTGGAATTTGCGCATGTCGTACCCGAGCTGCGGCACCACCCAGTGCGCCCCGGCGTGTACTTTGCGTGCCAGCTTGAAGAGCTGCGGGAGATACTCGCGCTCGTGCTTCTTGAAGGGCGAGACGGCACAGCCGACAAAGAAGTCGGTCGGTGGCAGCGCCTCGGTTCCACCGCGGCGGGCCGGAATCTCCAGTCCGTCGTTCATCGCCTTGAGCAGTGAGATCAGTCCCACCGAATCGAGATCGAATACCGGCGACGCGTTGCCGCCGTAGCCCGAGACGGGATGGTCGCCGGTCAGGGCGAGGATATTGTTGAAGCCCTCCGACGCGCTGCGCCACGCGGCTGACTCGAGGCCGTTGCGGTTGAGATCCTTACAGCTCAGGTGGATGACCACCTCTTTGCCCAACTCGGTAATGCGGTGTCCCAGCCAATCAGCCGGCAACATGGGGTTCCCACCAGGGTTGTCTGTGATCGAGATCCAGCTGAAGTGAGGATTCCGGGCCAGCTCTTCGGCTTCCTGCAGAAGCTTGCTGTCGTCGCCGCCCACCTTCGGCATCCCGCGCGAGCTGACCAGCTCGACACCGTAGTGGAACGTGTCGCCTTTCAACATCTCCCGGAACGTAGTCTTGGTCGTTTCTTCAGTCATAACCCCGTGCTCCTCTTTCTATCCAGCGAGAGACCTCCGTCTCTCCATTGCAGATGATACTGCTTACTACTGCACGGCTATAGGATGTTGTGGGCGAGTTTTGGGATTATCTTGCTGTTTTGGCCGCCTGTGCGTGAAGGCGCGCGTGGAAACCCGTCCCATACCACAGGATCTATCCCGGGATTACACCAACACCTCGGCCGCGAAGCGCTGCGCCTCGCGGGCTGTCTACAATCACAAGGACCGTCGTCCCGAGGTCCACTGCGTGGGCATGCTCGCCCTCCAAGGGGGCTTCCAGACACCCCTGACTACTTCCGTTTTGCGGGCTTTGACTGTGTCTTCTTCCGTCCCTGTTGCTGTGGCGGCGGCTCATTCGGAACGCGGTACTGCTTCTTGAGTTTCTTCAGTTCCTTCTTCAGCTCGGCGATGCGGCCCGCGTATTCCGGATTGTTGACGAGATTGTTCATCTCGGTGGGATCGTTTTTGAGATCATAGAACTCCCACTCTTCGCCGTTGGGCACGTTCATGCCGTAGAAGCGGATCAGTTTGTAGCGGCCATTGAAGGCGCCCTCGTGGCGACGAACAGAATGTGCGCCGGGATACTCGTAGTAGTGGTAGTAAAGTGAGTCGCGCCAGTTCCTGGGCGTCTTACCTTTCAGCAACGGCACGATGCTCTTGCCCTGCATGTCGCCCGGTATCGGGGCGCCGGCGAGGTCGAGGAACGTCTCGGCGAAGTCGATGTTCTGCACCAGGTCGTCGTTGACCGTTCCCGTCTTGATCTTGCCCGGCCAGCGCGCGATCAGTGGCGTGCGGAACGACTCCTCGTACATGAAGCGCTTGTCGAACCAGCCGTGCTCGCCCATGTAGAAGCCCTGGTCGGATGAGTACATGACGATGGTATTGTCACTGAGGCCTTGCTCGTCCAGCGCTTTGAGAATGCGGCCTACGCTCTCGTCAACTGCCCACGTACAGCGCATGAAGTCTTTCATGTAGGTCTGGTACTTCCACTTCACCAGCTCTCTCCCTGTGGGCTTGTTCTCGGCAAACCATTTGGCGCGCTCGGCGAAGCGCGGATTCTCGACCCAGTGGCCCTCCACCTTGAGGTCGTGTCTTAGATTCATGTGCCGGTCAATCTCCATGGCCTGCCCATGCGCCGCCTCACCGCGCGTCGTGTAGTCGTCAAACAGGTTGGCCGGCTCGGGAATCTCGACGTCGGCGTACTTGCTCATGTGTCGATCGGCCGGATCCCAATTGCGGTGCGGCGCCTTGTGATGAACCATCAGCATGAACGGCTTGTCTACGTCTCGCTTGTTCTCCAGCCAGTTAAGCGCGCGATCGGTAATCACGTCGGACACATAGCGGCCCTCGTAATGGGTCTTGCCTTCTTCGGTGATGAAATCGGGATTGTAATACTTGCCCTGACCGGGCAGGACTTCCCAGTAGTCGAAGCCCTGCATCATGCCGTTGAGATGGATCTTGCCCACCATCACGGTTTGATAGCCGTGCTTCTGAAGGATCTTCTGGAACTGCTGTTGATCGTGGTTGAAGGCGTCACGGTTGTCGTACTTGCCGTTGAGATGGCTGTGCTTACCGGTCAAGAGCGTGGCGCGACTCGGCGCACAGATCGAGTTCCCAACATAGCAGCGATCGAAGCGCATCCCGTCGCGCGCGAGGCTATCGATGTTGGGGGAGGGGTTCAGCGATTGCAGTCGCCCGCCGTACGCCCCGATCGTCTGGTACGAGTGGTCGTCGCTGAATATCCAGACAATGTTGGGTCTCGGCGTGGCCGCTCCGGCAACGAACACATTCAGCGCGACTACTATGGCGGCGGTGGAACAGAGCTGTCTACCTGTGATCATAGGTCTCCTTGTCCATAAATTCCTCCCGCCCAATCTCAACCCAGCGGGCGAAGCGGTCGGGTTCGTTTTCGACCGTGTGGGTGTCTTTGAGGATCATGACGGTGTTCAGGTCGCCGGCGTGGGTGAGGGTTTCTTTGAACTCCTTGCGGATCTCGTCCTCGTTGAAGTTCATGCAGACGGGGGAGGGGTTGGGTTTGCGGCAGTAGACGTAATCACGGCCGAAGAGGTCGGCGCAGACGGCCTGGTCGCTCCACGGTGCCACGGAGATGGCGCGCAGGTTGGGGGTCTGGCGGATGAACTTCCAGCGGCCCTCGCTGGCTTCACAGCAGCCGTAGTAGTTGAGCCCGAAGGTCGCCTGAAGTGGCTTCTGGTAGGGGTAAATGAACTCGCCGAACATGTCCGGTGAAACCCCGACCGTCTCCTGCGACTCCGCGAAGCCCCAGAGTTGGTTGAGCCGGACCGGCCCCTCGGCCGGCCGGTCGCGCGAGGGGAGGGCGGTGGTGAAGCCGAGGCCGCCTGACCCGACCCCGCCGTTGGCGTTGTACCCGAGGAGTTCCTCCTTCTCGAAGAAGGTGATGAAGTTGAGCATGTCGTCGGAGAGGAACTTCATCAGGCGGTGCAGGCCTTCGGGGTTGTCGTACATCGAGATCATCAGGCTTTCCAGCCCCCACAGCTTGATCGCGGTCCAGGTCAGACCGCACGTCCACCAGAAGGTGGGTTGGAACTGGATATCGAGCAGGTCGCCGAATGTTTCGGAAGCGAGGCCGAAGGCCTCCTGCGACTTGGCGCGATCGACTGTGATCGTGCGGAAGTGCAGCTTATCGAGATCGCCATCGAGATTGGTCAGAACCGGCTCGTCGTGGTAAGCGCCCTGCGCTTCGCCGCTGCGGGATTGATTGAAAGGGATGCCGAAGTCGCCTACCTGAATGGCACGACCGACAGTGAAGACGGGATCAAACGCGGCATCGTCCTTGATGATATCGTGTTGATAGATCCGCTGATGCAGTCCACGTTCCCAGGCGCGGGCCTGCTCATTTTCGCACTCCACCGGGAATGTCGGAATAATCTCGCGCCACGATCCCTCGGGTGAGGTCAGCAGAAGCGGCGGACCGGATTGTTTCAGATCGTTCAGATTCGTCCAGCGTTGCTTAAGCGTAAGATTGGCTTCGCTGTCGGCAATCTCCCGGCAGCGTGCCGCGAGTGTGCGAAGTACATTCGTGTCATTCTGCGAGAAAGGCATGGGTGACTCCTGTGTCTGGCTGCGCGGATGTAAACAAGATCATTCCGTATCCCCGTACAGGATATCATCGTGCCGGCCAGCCTCATCGCGTGGGGCCTTCCCTTTGAGCGTGGCCTGGTCGGTCGACAGGGGACTGGCCTTGTCCTCGGTCTCGTCGTCATCCAGCTCAAAGAAGCTCCTCAGTACGGCTTGGACGCGGCCCTCTTCCGCAGGTGTCAGGTGGCCGAGTTTCTTGATCACGATGCTGCGTGAGATCGTGGCCAGCTTCATTCGCAACTGCGAGGGTTTGGGCAGGCCGGATGCCTGCCAGTCTGTGATGAGGTGATCGCCGGGTCTTTGGGGTGTATTCAGGCGACTGGTTATGAACGCAATGACCACGTCGGGGCCACTGTTGTAGCTGTCGGGAGATACCACAAGGGCGGGACGTTTCTTGCTCGTCGTCAGATCGGTGAAAGGGAAGGGGACCAGTACGATATCCCATCGGCTACAAGGAGTCATAGACGCTGTCCTCCTCGTTGTCCCACTCAGCGAAAGCGGCCTCGGAGACCTTCATGAGAGCCTGGGCTTCTCTGTCTTGGGTGTAATCACCCAGCGAGGCCTTCTTGCGTTCAACATACTCGTCAAGCAATTCGCAGACAATCGATGTCATGCTGCGGCCCTCCGCTGACGCTATCACTTTAAGTAGTCTTCTTCTATTGTCATCCATTCGAATGCTGATTACCGACATGACGCTTTCTCCTTCATGATCTAATGTCATAATGTAGGATTATAGGTTAAACGTCAAGCATATGATGACAGTGTGACGAGAAAGAAGGGCTTGAGGTGCGTCTCTTATTAGTAGGCACAATTCGCGTGAAACAGCTCCAGCATGTACTCGTAGTCGGCTACGGTGACGCTGGGCGGCAGGGAGCCGCGCGCGCTTGCCCGCCGAAGCCTCGGCGAAGGCGGGGTTCGGCTCTACAACGTGATCAGGATGGAGTGTAGGGCCGCACCGCGTGCGGCATGGGAGCGCCACGCGGTGGCGCCCTACACACGAGAGGGTGGTAAGGGAGTCATGTTTACGCACAAGCGCAGACCGATCGACCTTAACGGAACCTGGAAATTCAACCCCGATCCCTACATGCGCTGCAAGCAGCAGTCGTGGTGGACGGGCGAGGGGCCCGACGACGCCTTCTTTCCTTGTTTCAACATGGAGGGGCTGTGGGATATCCAGGTGCCCGGGACATGGAAGTGTCAGTTCGAGGAGTTGAAGTGGTATGACGGTGACGTTAACTACGTGAAAGAGTCTGAGGTCGCTGAGATTCCCGAGGACCACGAGGCCTTCCTCTGTTTTGACGGCGTCATCTACTCCTGCAACGTTTATCTCAACGGCGAACACGTCGGCGATCACGACTGGGGTTACTCCCCCTTCCAGCTTCGGGTGACCGATCAGCTCAAGGAGCAGAACCGTCTCTTTGTCCTCGACTACAACGAGAAGCGCGCCTTCTCCGTCGTGCAGGAAGAGATCGCCACGCTGAAGCAGACGCGGGTGTAGACGGGCTGCCTTGGATATGATTCGTTGATTCCTCCTCGGCATGGGATATACTCGTCGCATGGATTACGAGATTGATCATGTTCTCGAGGTCGTGACGCAACGCCTGCCGGAGGCGGGTGTTGATGCCATTATGATCGGTGGGCATGCGGTCAATAGTTACGGCGTACTTCGGGCTACACAGGACATTGACTTCATGATCGCCGCCGCGCAGGAAGATGTCGTGCGCCGGATTATGCGCGATACGGGATTCACCAATATGGCCATCCATGAAACGGTTATGTTCTTCAAACGCCCGGAGTCGACGCTGCGCATTGACTTCTTGAAGGTGGATCAGGACACCATGGACAAGCTCCTGGCCAATTCCCGGGAGGTCGATTACTTCTCCGGGCACGTCATGCGCATCCCTCAGCTGAAAGATCTGTTAGCCATGAAGATCTTTGCTCTCGTCAGTGGCGGGACAAAGCGAGAGGAGAAGGATTTTCCTGACATTGTCAATCTGACCATGGAGAACAACCTTGATCTCGAAGCAGATCTGCACCCGCTTTGTCGGCAGTTCGGTTCGGAACAGATCTTCGAACGCGTTTCCACTCGTATCCGGGAGCTGACAGATGATTGAGTTGCCCGAGGTCCCGCCGACACCCGAGCCGCAAGTCAATAAGATGACGCTGCGGGAGTACGCACATTTCAGTGAACGCTGCCTGAAGAGCAACCCTGCCATCACGCCTCAGAACTGTCTCCACAAGCGAGACAGGGAGAGATTGATGGTGCGGTCCTTTTCGCTCGCTGTTACCTGAGAATGTCGTGCGATCCCAGCCAACAACACCGCCGATCCATGGTCACCGCTTGAGGATGCGGATGCGTCCCGGTTCAATCACGACGAAGGCGCTGGTCAGTATGTCGGCACGTTCTTCGCTCAGCGTGACAAGTTCCTGTGTGATGTGTTCCCGTGCCCCGAAAGGGTAGCGCAGGAGTATGACGCCGGTGTGACCGCGCCCAGCGGCGAAGACCAGCTGTCCGAAGTCCTTGTCTTCAGTCAGCAGGATGCGCTGTTGATCGACGGCAAGACGTATGACGGTGGCGTCGTCCGTGCCCTGGTGGCTGTCGGCCACAGACTCGATGTCATGTCCGGCCACACGCAGTGCGGTCACCAGGTGGCCGTCGCAGCTTTCGTCAGCAAGGAAGCGCATCAGTGCCTCTCCAAGTCAAGCGGTCGCAAAGGCCTGTTCTTCATGGGCCAGCGTGTCGGCCGCATAGCGAATGGCTGCGTGAATCGCCTCGGCGGAGAGTTGCGGATGCGCTTCAACCAGTTCCTGTGCCGTGGCGCCCTCCGCCAGCTTGCGCAGGATGAGCTCGACGGTCAGGCGCGTACCTCGAATCGTGGGCTTGCCGAGCATGGTCCCGGGATCGAGGGAGACGTATTCGTTTGCGACCATCGTTTCTGTTGGAGTCTCAGTGTGATTGTCCGCCAGGTAGGTAGCGCGGTCTTCTTCAGCGATAAGATGGCGTTTGGCGTCCCGCTTGTACTGCTCGTAGGGCACAATGACAGCCACCTTCGTCTTCCGCTTTCCGTAGCCTATGGCAATCGGGTGCCCATGCTTCACTTCGTCCAACACTTCAGAGAAGTGCGTCTTCAATTCGCCTACCGCCATTGTCTTCATGAGACACCTCCGCGTCTTGCCCTCTCATCCTGTACGAGTATCGCAGAGCGCTCCGTTCTTGTCAAGTTGTCAAGAATGTCGGTTTTCCCCGGTGTTTGTGCCATGATACGGCTCGCGGGGACGCCCTCCACAAAGCAACACCCCTGTTGCACCCATGGAGGGCGAGCGTCCTCGCGAGCCGCGAATCACTTCTGAGGAACCACAGTGTCTTCAGCCCTACCGCCGATAAGACAGTGGCGCGCGGCCGGTGTGGCGGCGGAAGGCTTTGGAGAAGGTGCTGCTGTCAGGGTAGCCGAGTTCGTAGGCGATCGTCTTGATCAAGAGGTCGCTGTGCTGCAGCAGGTTTACGGCTGCATCGATGCGCAGTTGATCACGGTAGCGGCCGGGTGATACGCCGTAGCGCTCGCGAAAGGCACGTCCGAAGTGAGCGGGTGTGACGCCGATATCCCGCGCCAGGGCCGCAATGCTCGGTCCATCCGCATAGTGCGCATCAAGATAAGCGTGCGCGGCTTCAATGGGACTACGGTCCGGTGGTCGGGTCGCGATACCCGCGCTGAGTTGCTCTGCTACGAACAGGAAGAGACCGAGGATGGCCTGGTGCAGGCGTGCTTCGGCAATCGCGTTCCGAGGGGGCAGGGGGGAGCGGAGTGCGGCCAGGAGGCCGGGCAGACGCAGCATGGCCGTCTCCGGCAAAGTGAAACGGGGCAGGGCGCCGCGGAGGTCGATGCCGGTATAGTGTGTGAGCACCTCGGTCGCGGGCGGTGGCGCATCCATGTCGGCGAACCGGAACGTGAGGGCGTGGTACACCGTGCGCCCCGGCCGCTTCGGGGGGAAGCAGTGCGAATCCTCCGGATGCGTCATCACGCAAAGTCCGCGGTGCGTGTCCAACAACTCCCCGTTCAACCGTATCTGGTTGTCGGCCTCCTCGAAGATCACGATGTGGTAAACGTCGTGGAAATGCTCGCGTGAGCGGGTCGGCCCTTCGTTTGTCTCGAACAGGTTCAGGTGCATCAACTGGAACTCTCCGCCGGGCGGATGCGCCATCATATCGGGCGCGTGCGGCCCTCGTCGGCCGGGCCCATAGCTGATTTCCATCGGGTAAACATCAGAAACTGACATGCCAATATCCATATATGACATAGATAGGCGTAGCAAGCATTGTTTATGACATGTGACAATGTATGTGCTCGATGGGACCAGCTGTCCAGTGGAGGTGAATGATGGGTGCATATGAAGCCGCGCCAGAGGCGCATCGCAAAATGGTGGATGATCTCCTGGCCGATACAGCCGCGAACGGGGGACTCGCCCCGGTGGATATCGACCAGTTCTGGGTAGACCAGGAGGTCGCACGCAAAGACCCTTTCGGTGTTGACATCCCACAGGTGCCGTTGGGCGCCATCTGCAATTGGGAATGCATCTTCGACGAGCTGGGCGAGGAGCAGGATTGGTGGCGCTTCCAGTACGAGGATGAAGCGTGGGCGCTGGACCTGAGCCGGCGCTACAACGATCTTGCCGAGGAGACTGTTGGTCGGCGTCTCGTTCCCGAAAGTCCGAAAGATCCCTCGCGCAAGTGGCCGGAGATCAAGGGACTGCATGATATCTTTGAAGGTGAGAACCTCTGGGAAGGTGGCGCCTCCGGCTCGTGGTGGCTGAAGCAGTCGGCCAACGATGCCGCGGAACTCGTGGGCGTACTTGATCGCGCCGAGGAGCGCTTGGAAGACCTGCGCGAGTTCATGCTGCCGCCGGAGTGGGAGTCGGAGAAGGAGCGCCTCACCGCATTGGGCTGTAAGGTTCCGCTTTACCGGGGCCAGCGCGGCCCCTGCACATTCGCGACATCAATCTTCGGAGCAGAGAACCTGCTGCTGCTCTACTTTGACGATCCGGCGCTCTTCTCGCGCTTCAGTGACGTTCTCGGTCGCGCTATCGTGGCCCGTGGCCGTGTGCTGGACGAGGAGGCAGGTTACACGCCGGAAACGGCACCACACGGCTGGGCCTGGGCCGACGACAACTGCTGTCTCTTCAACGTCGAGATGTACGAGGCCTTCGCTATGCCGGTTCACCGGAAGGTGTTCGCGGCGTACGCGCCCGATCCGGGCGACCGCCGCTACCAGCACAGTGACTCCGATATGGCTCATCTGCTGCCGCAGCTCGGATCACTCGACCTGAAGGGAACGAACTTCGGTCCAACTTTGACCGTGTCCGAGATTCGGGAGCACTGTCCCAATGCCGTAATCGAGGGGCAGCTTGCCCCGTTCACATACAGCCGCAACGAGGAAGCCAACATGGTGGCCGAGTTCCTGCGAGATTTCGACCAGGCCCGCGAGAAACGTGGACTCAACTTCACGACCGCCGGCTCAATCAACAATGGTAGTCGCCTCAGCGGCATGCGCCTGCTCATGGCCGCGATTCAGAGGTATGGGCGGTACTAGAACGGGGTGTCCCAGCGTTTGGCGGCTCGCGAGGACGCTCGCCCTCCATTGGTGAACCGGGATGTGGGTTGCTCTATGGAGGGCGAGCGTCCCCGCGAGCCGTGTCATGGCGTAAGTACGTGGGATGTCCAAGGTCGATTCACTGTTTGACTCTGGTGTGCAATGGAGACAATCTTATCGGATTGATTCTGAGCACAGAAACCGGAGAGGCACCATGTCCGACCACGCCAAACCCAACATCATCCTGATCAACTGCGACGATCTCGGTTATGGCGATCTCGGCTGTTACGGGTCGACCGTTCACAAGACCCCGCGCCTCGACCAGCTCGCGGCCGAGGGGATGCGCTTCACCTCGCACTATGTCGGGAGCCCCGTCTGCTCGGCATCGCGCGCCGCGCTCCTGACCGGCTGCTACCCACAGCGCGTTGGGATGCCGGGCGTGCTGTTTCCGGGTCAGGAAATCGGGCTGAATCCTGACGAAGAGACGATCGCCTCCCGCCTCAAGCAGCAGGGCTACGCGACACAGATCGTGGGCAAGTGGCACTGCGGCGATCAGCCCGAGTTTCTGCCGACTCGTTTCGGGTTCGACCACTACTTCGGCATTCCCTACAGCAACGACATGGGGCGCCAGGTCCGCCCGGACGGTCAGCCGATTGTGAAGCCGCCGCTGCCGCTTCTGCGTGATGAGGGTGTCATCCAGCAGCAGCCCGACCAAGCCTCGCTTACCGAGCGCTACATGGAGGAGTCGGTCCGCTTCATCCGCGCCAATCGCAAGCAGTCTTTCTTCCTCTACCTGCCGCACATGTATGTGCATGTGCCCATCTACGTGCCGCAACGTTTCCTCGCCGAGAACCCGAATCCCTACGCCGGGGCGGTGGCCTGCATCGACTGGGTCACCGGCGTGATCATGCAGGAGCTGCGCGAGCTGGGACTCGACGACAACACGCTGGTGATCTTCACCTCCGACAACGGCTCGCGCTGCGACTATGGCAACAGCAACGGAGCGCTGCGCGGCTACAAGGCCACCACCTGGGAAGGCGGTCAACGTGTCGACTGTATCATGCGCTGGCCTACGAAGATTCCGGCTGGCACCGTCTGCAACGAGATGACCACGGCCATGGACTTCCTCCCGACCTTCGACGCCCTCGTCGGGAACGACGAGCCACCCGCGAAACCGATCGACGGCAAGAACATCACGCCGCTGATGTTTGGCGACGCGGATGCTACATCACCACACGAGGGCTTTGCCTATTACCGCGACCAGCGGCTGAACGCGGTGCGCAAGGGCGACTGGAAACTGCACTTTCATGCGGCGCTCAACGACGAGAAGCGTTGGGATGTCACGCCGGCCACGCTCCTCTACAACCTGGCCGATGACGTGGTCGAGCAGAACA
This sequence comes from Kiritimatiellia bacterium, assembly GCA_016783675.1. Classification (GTDB taxonomy): domain Bacteria; phylum Verrucomicrobiota; class Kiritimatiellia; order UBA8416; family JABMPJ01; genus JABMPJ01. The sequence goes on along the minus strand of JADHWE010000034.1, from coordinate 2,260 downwards.
ACCTCTACGATCAGAATCCGGACAAGGTGGCCGAGCTGACCGCATTCGCCGACCAATTCCGCCGCGAGCTGGGCGACACCCACAGCGGCATAGAGAAGGGGGAGGGGTGTCGTGAGCCCGGGCGCGTTGAGAACGCGAAGCCGCTGACCGATTTTGACGAGAACTACCCCTATTACATGGCCGAGTATGATCTGCCGCATGTGGGGTAATCAGAGAGGGGGAGCCGCACACGGTGCGGCCCTACAACGAGGTCTGGTTTGTGTGTAGGACCGCACCGTGTGCGGTCTTCTTGAACGGTAGCGCGAGACGTTCTATAAAGAGCATAGTAAAGGTAAGTGTTTGCGGAATCTGACACGATACCGGGAGACGACGAATGAAGCTGAAGCCCATCAAGAATGAGCGCGAGTACGACGAGGCCATTGCCGAGGTCGAGAAGCTCTTTGCTGCTAATCCGAAGAAGGGGACGCCAAAGGCGGATAAGCTCGAAGTGCTGACGCTTCTCATCAACCATTACGAAGACGCTCGCTATCCCGTCATGCCGCCTGACCCGATTGAAGCAATCAAGTTCAGGATGGACCAGATGGACCTCTCGCGTAAGGATCTTGAGCCTTACATGGGCTCACGTTCACGGGTCAGCGAAGTCCTCAACCATAAGCGGCAACTCTCACTGTCTATGATTCGGAAGCTTCACCGTGGACTACGGATACCTGCTGAAGCACTCATAGGCGCCCCGGCGTAGCCGCAATGAGCAAGCAACCCCACATCATCATCTTCAACCCCGATCAATGGCGCGGCGATGTCATGGGGCACATGGGGAATCCTGCCGCCGTGACGCCGAACGTGGACCGCTTTGCACGGGAAGACGGGGTGTCGTTTTCGAACGCGTTCTGTCAGAACACGGTTTGCACACCCAGCCGCTGCAGCTTTATGACTGGCTGGTATCCGCACGTGCGTGGACACCGCACGATGTTCCACATGCTTCATCCGGAGCATAACGAACCGAACCTGCTGAAGATCCTCAAAGAGAACGGCTACCACGTCTGGTGGGGCGGCAAGAACGATCTGACCCCGGGGCAGGAACCGGTCGACCCCTACTGCGACGAACGCTTCCATCCCACCGAGGAAGACTGGGCGCGCTGGGGACTGACCCCGCGCGAGGGAACGCATGGCGGCGACCAAGCGTGGCGCGGCGAGCCGGATGGCGACAACTTCTACAGCTTTATGAAGGGCAGGCTCGATAAGGGCGATGAGGAGGTCTATGGCGATTGGGACTGGGCCATGGTGCTCGGTGCGATCGACAAGATCCGCTCCTACGATGGCGACAAGCCCCTCTGCGTCTACATCCCGATCGGCTATCCGCATCCGCCTTACTGTGTTGAAGAGCCATGGTATAGTATGACCGACAGAGCCGCGCTTCCCCGGCGTGCGCAGCATCCGGAGAACTGGGAGGGCAAGCCCTCGATTCTCAAGGGCATCTGCGAGAACCAGAACCTGGAGGCGTGGACCGAAGATCGCTGGACCGAGCTGCGCGCTACGTACTACGGCATGTGCTCACGCACGGATCACCAGTTCGGTCTGCTAACCGATGCCCTGCGCGAAGCGGACCTGTACGATGACAGCGCGGTTTTCCTGTTTTCCGACCATGGCGACTTCACCGGGGATTACGGCCTCGTCGAGAAGACGCAGAACACGTTCGAGGATTGCCTGAGTCGTGTGCCGTTCCTGGTGAAGCCTCCGGCCGATCGACCGGTCAAGCCGCGCGTGAGCGATGCGCTCGTCGAACTGGTTGATTTCTCCGCCACGGTCTATGATCTCACCGGCATCGACCCCGGTTACGACCACTTCGGCAAGAGCCTGCTCCCGCTGCTCGCGGGCGAGACCGATGAGCATCGCGATGCGGCATTCTGCGAGGGAGGTCGCCGTGCTGGGGAGACGCAGGCGATGGAGCTTGAAAGTGCATCGGGTCGCGCGGGAAATGATGGGATGGGGCTCTATTCGCCGCGACTGCGCCTGCAGACTACGGATGACGGTTCTTACCACTCCAAGGCGGCGATGTGCCGGACGAAGACGCACAAGTATGTCATGCGGTTGTATGAGCAGGATGAGCTGTATGACCTGGTCAATGACCCGCTCGAAGAGCAGAACGTAATTGACGATCCGGAGTACAGGGAAGTCCGGTGTGAACTGAGACAGCGTCTGATGCGCTGGTACATGGAAACCTGTGACGTCGTGCCGCAGGTGACGGACCGGCGCTGAGTAG
>JADHWE010000033.1 GCA_016783675.1 Kiritimatiellia bacterium | reverse complement strand
CCAGCCATACCATGTCAGGCCGAACAGGACGAATGCGGGCCAGAGGGAGAGCAGGCGGCCTAGCTTTCCTCCGCGTCCGACCTTGAACGATACGGTCAATGGCTCAGTGGGGTCGGTCTGGAGTGGACGTTTGAAGTTGAGGCGGTGACCGTGTTCGGGCATGGCGACACGGATGGCCGTTACAACGCCGGCTGCCGCGGCCTGCTGATCGATCATCTTGTCGGCCACGATCTCCAGCGCGTTCCTGTCTTTTTCCGACAACCGTTGCTCGATCCGGTCGAGGTACTGCTGTGCGTTCTGCTCGACGGTTTCCTGCTGCGGCACGGCCACCTGCTCCTCGCCTTCCTGGATGATGTTCTGGTTGTACCGGATGACATCGCGGCGGTTCATCAGGCCGATCTTGACCTGCTGTTTCATCAGGTTACGCAGTTGCACGCGCGCATCTTCGTTCAGATCGGCCTGCCCCTGCGAGTAGTTCAGGGCCTGCTCGAACGCTTTGCGGGCCTGGCGCTGATCACCGGCAATGAGCAACTGCCCGGCATTATCAAGCTCCAGCTTTGCTTTCTGAATGCTGCCCGCTTTCCGTTCCAGGTTGCGTTTGCGGTAGGATGCGGAATCAAACACTTCGTAGCCCCACAACCGTGCCACTTCGTATTCCATGGTACCGCCAAAGTCATAGTAGTTGAACCCGGGCTGGGCAAAGAGCTCCCACTCGATGTCCTCCTGGGGCAGCTCGAATCGCGGCGCACGGTACTCACGCCGACGAGAGAGCGCCCCGCTGTCGGCCGAGCCGGCATAGATGAACTCCACTGTCGTGGCGGCCGCATCCTCGTCTTCTTCGAGCGGAATGCAGTAACGACCTTCGTCACGCGACACCTGGACTTCGCGACCGTTGACCTGTGCGGCCCACAGACTGTCGTCCTTGTGCGGCAATTCAAACTTCAGGAAGCGCAGACGGCGTACGGTCAGGTCCAGCTTCACTTGTGTCAGCAGTTTGCCCCCGGTGGAAAGCGCCGAACGGATGCGCGCCTTGTCGATGCGCGCCGGAAGCACGCCGGCAGCATCATGCCGCACGACGGACAGATCCAGGGCGTAGTCGGACCTCAGTGTCCGATAGCACAGGATCGCATCCGACAGCTCCCCTGCCCCGAACACGGACGGCACGTTGCGTGGATCTTCCACCTTCAGCCCTTGTGCGGTGCCAGAAGGCCGGACCTGCACGCGACCGCCGCAGGTAACCACCAGGTAGCCGCGTGGATCTTCGGTGTCGATCATCTGGAGCGGCTTGAGGGTCACTAGCTGCGCCGCCGTGTCATACGGCAACTGGTAGCTCGCCATCAGCGGATAGGTATTCTCCACCTTGCTGTGCAGGTCCACCTGCCACAGGCCCTGCTCCCGGTCAATCTCATGCACGCGTGCGATGTTGCGACCGGTAACGGTCAGGCTGACACCGGGGACCGGCACCTTCAGGCGGAAGCTCTTGACCCCCGCGTTCTCGACCTTGTAGCGCACGAAGCAGCGTACCTGAAGCATGCCCTCAGCGAGGTCGGTCCATTGCAGGACCTCTGGTGTCACGGCCGGGGCCATAACTTCGGACTTGAGCACGATCGACCACGTGGGACGCAGCAGACCGAATACCAGCACGCCCGGCTGCCGAATGCCTTGCTCGCTGGCTTTCTTCAGGTCAACACCGCGCTGCTCAGCCACCATCAGCCGGATGCCGCGCTCACCTGAGATCGTGATGCGCCCCGAGTGCTTGTGCACAGAGGCCACGTGAATACGCGGTACGACAATGCGCTCTTCAACGCCCTTCTCGGTACGCGCCACCACCATGTTCAGCTCGGTGTTGCCGGTGACCTGCCGGTTAAAGTGAACAATGACGCGCTGCAGGGACTCGTCGTCCGCAGGGAGAACGGCAGAATCATTGACAGCAGAATCATGAGGAGGATGAGAGACTTCATCCCAGTGGTCCACGTCAGAGCCGGTAAGGGTTTCCACCTCGTAGTCTGCCGGCAGATCCAGGGCCACGGAGAACACGCCCGAGCGGAGCACCGTCAGGGCCAGTCGTGTGGCCAGCACAATACGCTCGTCCGCAATCGAAAGCGTGGCCGATTCGACCGCGCGCAATTCCGGCAGCACCTGTTCGGCCTCGACCCGCGCGCTTACCTGCGTGGGCTGACTGTATCGATAGGCCTTGCGGGTCGTCGACAGATGTGGCGGATGTTTGTGCGACCGGGGTGTAGCGACCATGGCTTCGAAGTCCTCGATATTCATCGAGTTGAGCCCCGTGCTCTCACCAACACGTACCTGGATGGAATCCGGTGCGCTGAACGCCAATACGCCCCGCTGACGGGCAGCGCCCTCGACGGAAGGCACACCTATAGTCGCCGCATAAGGCAGCCCTTCGCTCGCCACCTGCGTGACCACGGCTATCGTGAGCGATCCCACGGCCGGCTTTTCAAGGATGGCCTCGAGCATCGACGTGACAGGATCGAAACTCCAGGTTGCCAGGCCGTCGGCATGTACAGCCGTCACGGCCATTCCGGCCGGGATACGGGCCTTCATTTCTTTCACTTCGCCCTGGGCAATCTGGTAGCGGATCACGTTCTGTAGGTCAACCACCCCCGGCCGGAGCATCGCTGTTGTCGTCACGTCACAATAGTAGACAGATTCCTCCAGCTTCGTCTCCCGCGCCCGTGGCCGCCATGTCACGGTTACGTTGCCGCCCGCAACAAAGACCATCTCGGTCTCTGTGGCACCATCGGCCTCCGAGCTGAGCAGTCGCACGGCCGAGACCGAAGCCACCTCCATTCCTACCTCCGGGAGTGTCAGGATCATACGGTTACGCAAGCTTTGAGGCACGTGCAGCGGCAGACTCCACTGTCCGTTCTTCTCGGTGACGGGCAGGTAAGCCTGGATCGTGAGTTCGTACTCTCCGCGCTTCTTCACTTCCAGCACGTAACCGTCCGGCCGCGGCACAATCTCCAGGTCGTCGTCATCCAACGTGAAATCGGTGAGTACGGCGCCAACCGGCAGAAGATGCACCTCGCCCGGGTCATCCGTCTCGAAGACCAGATGCATTTTGAGCGCCGCGCTCTGTTCGGCATCGCGCGCCATCGCCGGGCCCTGCACCTCCATCTCGACCGCGTCCATGATCACGATGGGTACCATCCCTCGCTCGCCGCCCTGCGGCGAGGCTACGGCTTGGCGTGCAGGCGGCGGACAGACCACCACTTCGGAGGCTAGTGCCGTGGTGAGCAGAGAGCCGGTGAGGATGGTCAGGAGGAGACGGATGGTTGTGAAGCCGGAAGTATCGGAGGTCTCTCCGTCGCGCTCCGCGCTATGGAGGGCAGGCGGGGTGTCTTTATCATATTCCCATGGGTCTGAGATGTCGTCTACGGGGAGTTCCTTTGGTGTGCGGCGACGGAATGGGTAGGCCAGGCCGCGGCCGATCCAGCAGGGGAAACGCCAGAGCAGCTTTGCTCCGCCACGCATTGTGAACCAGAACAGAACCCAGAACAGCAGAGACAGGTACAGCACGACGGCCAAGACCGATCGGCCCATTGCCGCTTGCGCAATGCCTGCCGCCAGGTGTGTTACACCGAGGGCGATAAGAAAACCGGCCGATTTCTTGTACAGCCCCCTTGCCAGCATCAGAACTCCCGCCAGCACAAGCAGTACAAGCAGACGCCCCGAGCCGGCACTGCCCAGCCAGGGAGGAGCGACGCGCACGTTGAGCGATAGCGCATTGTCATCGGCCAGGTTTACGGTCCGCGTGTACACGCCTTTCTGAATGTTCCCGCGTTTCAGTGAGACGGCATCGCGGATGGTCCACCCGCCAAGCCCGTCGGCCACGGCGAAGGCCAGGCGCGCGGTGCGGCCCGATACATCGAGCAATCCCCCGCGAGGCTGGCGGCTTTCGCTGGCCATGTTACCGGATGTTCCCGCAATGGCAAGGGAATCGGGCACCTCCACCGACCAGCGCGCAAAGGTCGCATGCGCCTGTGTCAACGCCGGCGCCCAGAACGCGAGCCCCTTGATCCCGCCGCGCCAGAACCCGAGCTTGCCGTGGTTCTGTGCGTAAACGACCTGGAGATGGAGCGCCGTATTGGGATCAGGCAGCCGGCTCACCGGAATCAGAAGTCCGGCCTCGCTCTCCTGGGGAAGGATGTCCTCCGACTTGCCGTCATCGTCCACCCGTCTAACTGACCACAGGTCAACCCCTTCGGGTAGTTTGGCCACGAGGTACTGGCGCGTGGCGTTCTTGATGAAGTAGTCCACGGTGGTGATCGACTCGCCATCGCGGCTGACCCGGGTGGCCAGCTCCACGTAGTCGGCGATCTGCTCGATCAGGGATTCGGTCTTGAAAGGCTCGACACGCAGCGCCACGGGGTGCGGCCCACGCACATACTTGTAGGCCGCGATGATCGGGTCCGTGACCGTGGCGGCATAGGCTGACGGGATCTCGGTGCGATCAACGGCAAACAGCCAGTCGGGGCGGGCCTCGACTTCATCCAGCTTCAAACTCACGGCGCTGGCGACCACGACATAGCCGACCTCGCTGTCGGTTCCAATCGTCTCCACGTCTCCCACACGTATGGCGGCCCCCTCGTAGGCATGCTGGCTGTCGTAGGTGACAAGGAGTGTGTAGTCACCCATGATGCGTGTCTGCAGCCGGACCGTGCAGGTCTCGCCCTCACGGGTCCATCCCTCGATGTCCGCCCCGGTGAATTCCACGGTCTCGATCGTTTCGGGAACATGCACCTGCACCGATTGAATCGGCGCGCCACCAACGTGGTAGGAGATCGCCGCGCTGCAATACATCACGCCCTCGCCAAGGGAGACGAGGTGAAACACCTCGGAATGCAGCGTGGGCCGCGCACGCTGGAGCGACAGGGAGAGCGACCAGCCGGCCGACTTGAATCGGAACGCCTGCTGGGCGCCCGGTACCTGCATCGGTGCTGAGCCGGTATGTACCTCGCGGAGCCCCTCGACCTTCGAGGGCCGCAGGCGGATGCCGGTTTCCGCACCGACCACCAGGTATCCCCGCTCCGAGCGGGCGCCGGAGACACTGAACACCGGAACATCAAACCCGTCCCGGTCAGCCGGGAGCGAGCGTTCCATGCGCACCGTCACCAGTGTGACGCCACTGACGCTCTGCTTGAACGGGATGCGGATCGTGCGTCTGCGGACATCGGCGCCCTCTCCGCTCGAGACGTCTACGTCAGCATCCGCAACCTTCGCGCCCGAGACGCTGGTCACGGTCCATGCCGGGTCCGACTCCACCGCCACCACGATCTCGCGGGCAGGCGCATCCTTGATGTCGAGTTCCACCGATGCCTCGAAAACGAGATCGTTGTCTTCCAGCGTTACAATCAGACGATCATCCACTGCGAATGAGGTCACAATGTCGTCTGCGGTGAAGTCGAGCGCGTACGGCGTGCTGGCGTACTGGTAGACGAACATGCTGCGCACCGGGCGACGACGGGTGTACTCTTCCCCCAAATCCTTCAAGGCCACCGTCGGGAATGCGCGGGGATCGACCTGGCTGACGCCGGACGCCTTGTTGATCTGCAGCTTGATTGCGCTGTCGGTTCCCAGCATCAGGAATCCACTGGTTCGCAATACATCCTGCGGCGCGAAGACCGGCATCGTACTCTTACACGGGAAGCTGGGAAGCAGGAGTTCGCTCAATACGCGCAGACGATAGACGCCCTCTTGCGGGCGGCTGAGCTGTACGGCCAGTACATTACCTTCCGGCGTCTCCTCCACACGCCAGTCCTGAATATCCGGTCCGAGGACCTGGGTCACATGCACATCGGGCAACGCCAGGCGCAGTTCGTTCAGCGCGCCCTGGATCACGCGATAGGTGAAGATCGAGTCGAGCTGCATGGCCCCCACCCCGGCCGTGGCCATGGCGTTGACATCGCACGTCACCGCCAGTTCGGATGTGAGTTTCCGTACCTCGGGTTTCCACGTCACCTCGAAGAAGTCGGCGATGCCGAGATAGGCCGTGACACGGGTTCGCCCGTCGTCGGTCGTGTCTTTCTGAACATCCAATGCCCCCGGAAAGTCGATCTCAAGATCGCTGCGGTCGCATATCACGGAGAGTTTGCGGACCGTTGCAGCAGGAATGGCAAACCGCGTACGTCTCCATTCGCCCTGCCTGATGGGACGACTGGCGAAACGGAAATTGATCGTCTGATTGCCGGAGCGGCCAAACTCGAGCATATAGGTGGAGTTCGCGCGCGACAACTCAGCCTTGCGAGGCAACTCGCCGCCGATGTACGCCACATCGCCACTAACAAGTGCGAGCTGCGATCGCCGTTTATCGACATCCGCATTCATCGCCAGGGTGAAGCTGATGTTCTCCCCTTCGATTTCGCCGACCAGCTCCAGGTCGGAGACAACAACCAGCCTTCGCTCGTCGCCTTGCGACGAGGCTACGGCTTGGCATGCCGGGAGAGGGATATGCGATAGGCCTCCCATGACTAGAAAGGCGGCTACAAAGATATTCATCATGTTCGTTTTCATCGCTCTACTCCTCTACGCACGTTGAGCCCGACCGGCGTGAGACTCGTGCGAAGCACTCCCCTCACGCGCGCCGGGCGCGGTACATGTTCTGACGTCATTCCCTATCTACGGGCGATCTCCGGCACCACCCCGACAAGCGGGGGGGGCCAGTTTCGCCTATTGTCCCCGGGGGGTTGACTCCGCCGCCGTCACCATCTGCAGCAACTCCTGCACGCGTTTATCCAGGTGCAACTCTAGAGCCACCGGGCGCAGGACGTCTGTAACATCTTTGTAACGGCTGCCTCTGGCGTGCGGGCTGCCGCGCAAGATCTCCGCGAACTCCGCTACGGTTGCAGCCAGGCGGAACCCGTTGCTTGCCTTCTCAAATACCGGCAAACACTCGTGCGGCCAGACAGCCCGTTCGATCTCCTCCACGCGCCCCGTGTCGATGCGGCGATAACGCACGCGCACGGTGGCCAGTCTGCGCGGAGGCAGCTCGATGCGCGTCTTGGCCAGGAGCATGGGAAGCAGATCGAGCTCATAGAGGGCGGTCACCGACTGTCCCGAACCCACTTCGCCGGCATCGACTGCATCGTTGCGGAAGTCTTCCTTCTTGAGACGCCGGTTCTCGTATCCGAGTTGACGGTACCGGCGGACGATGTTCGGATTGAACTCCACCTGGATCTTCACATCGGAAGCTATCGTATTGAGCGTGGCGGCCAGGTCGTCTACAAATACGCGCCGCGCTTGTTCCTCGGAGTCGAGGAAGGTGTAGACCCCGTCGCCCTTGTTCGCGAGCGTTTCGAGCATGGTGTCGTCGTAGCTCCCGGAACCGACCCCGAAAACAGAACAGAAGATGCCCTGCTTGCGATAGGCGGCCACCTTGTTGAGAATGTCTTCGGCAGCAATGCTGCCCAGGTTGGCCACGCCGTCGGAGAGCAGCAGCACCCGGTTCTCGGCCCCGCCGATGAACGCCTCAGCGGCGAGCCGATAGGCTTCGTTCATACCCTCTTCCAGGTTGGTCGATCCGGAACACTGCATGCGGTTGATGGCCTTGAGGATGACATCTTTGTGCGAGGCCGGGGTGTGCTCCAGGAGCAGGCGGGCGTGCGAGTCGTACTGGATCACGGCCACCTGGTCGTGGGGACCCAGGTTTTCCACGAGGAGGCGCAGCGACTTCTGCACCAGCCCGAGCCGCTCCGGCGCATTCATGGAGCCGGAAGTGTCCACGAGGAAAGTCAGCACGGCCGGACGCTGCTCTTCGCGACCGACGCGGCGTCCCTTGACCCCGATCTTCAGCATCTGCAGCCCGCGACCGAAGGGTGATGGCGCCAGCTCGGTGTAGATCCGAAAGGTGCGGTGCGTAGGTGCTACGTGGTCGTAGTCAAAGGCATTCACAAACTCCTCCGTCCGCACCGCTTCCGCCGGCGGCAGCGCGCCCTGCCTCATCATACTACGGGTCAGCGTGTAGGAGGCGGTGTCAACATCGATCCCGAACGTTGAGAATGCCTCTTTCCGCGTCACGACGAACGGGTTCACGCCATAGGCTGTGAAACGCCACCGCAGCTCTCCCTCATCAGCAGGCTCTTCTTCCCTCAACACCTCAAGAAGCCGATCCCTCTTCTCAAACCTTTTGAGGTCCTGTCCGAGGTCCGCCTCTCTCTCCATCTTCTCCGACAGATCAAACCGCCGCTTTTCGTCACGTTTGAGGCCGCTGCGAAGATCGGTTACTTGCTCCTCCTTCACCAGCTTGCCCAGCAGCAGGGCATCCGGCCCGGCCACCACGCTCTGGCCACGTACGCTGGCGCTCTTACCTTCTTCAAGCTCTATGGTCTCACCTGTTCGCGCGAGGTAGTCGTAGGACGTGACCGCCTCTATCGACTCGACGTCCGCGAAGGGGTCAGCCTCCCCCGCCTCGCCCCCAACGTCCTTGCCCTTGAACTTCCGCCCGATCATCGGAGCATCGCCAAGTATGGGGACGACCTGGTCGCCAAGCTCTTTCACGCTGGGCGTCGCGTAGTAGACATCCATGCCCACGGCGTCATCCCCATCGCTATCGCCTGCGGCCTCACTACCCCCACCATAGGTGCGGAGGGCGGCTTCGCGTCGGCCGGCCGTGCGATTGGCAAGGGCTCCGCTGACGATCATAGGGCTCTTCGTCATGGTGACGGAATCGAACTCGGTGGCCGAGGAAAGCCGGGAGACCTCGGACGCAGGTCTCAGCACGGGCATGGCAGCCGGTGAGCTCGGCTTCGCCACCGATGGCTTCCCACCCACTGGTGAAGCAGAATCTGGCGAATCGGAATCCACGAACCAGGCATGCTCTGTATGGGCCGGAGCCGTGACCGGCGCGGGTATGACCGGCGCGGGTTCGACTGGCGGCGGGGTCGGTTTCAAGACAGGCGCAGACACGACTCGAACTGAACGACCGGCGGCAGCAGACACTTCCACGCCCGATTCCCCGCTCCGCTGACGGAAGAACGATCTGGACGGTTTCTTCTTGGGCGCAAGACTAGACTTGTACCGCGCTTCCGGCGCCTCGCCAAAGGCGAGTTTCTCGAAGTCCTCTTCCACCGGAGATTCACGTTCACTGCGACCCTTGTCCTGGGCAAAGTAGTCGACCTCATCAAGCTCCGACAGACTCTCTTCCATCATGACATCCACGCCAAGAGCAACTCGCCGGGCCGACTGCGTGGCGGGCATGATCAGCGCGATGACACCCACGACAACAACGGCTGCGGCAGCCGCGGCGAGCGCGCGATGGTGTTGCGTGAACCAGCTGAGGCCGGACACAACGATAGGCCCTTGGCTGGCGCGCGGTTCCAGAACCCGCGCGCGCTGAGCGCTCCCGAGCTGGGCCGATATGTGAGTCGGGGCTGCCAGGGCGTCGCGCAGCAGACCGAGGGTCGATTCGATTTCCTGCAACGCCGCCCGGCAGTCCGGACACGTTTCGAGATGGGTGCGGACCGTTGCTTCGGTGGACGCGTCCAGATCCTTCAGAACGTAAAGCGTGAGCAAGGCTTTGCTGGCGGCACAGTTCATGACGTGACTACCCCCGCATTCTTCAGATGGGTTGAAAGTTTGCGCACCGCGTGATGGAGCAAGTTGCCTACGTTGCCTTCGCTGCGCCCCGTCACACGGCTGATCTCCCTGTAGGAGAGCCCCTCCTCCAATCGCAGCAGCAGCACCTGCTGTTCGCGCGGATGGAGGGTGTGCATGAGTGAGAGCACGGCCTCGTGCTTCTCGGTATCAGATAGAGGGCAGTTGCGGCCATCGGCACAGGCGGCAACGGCCGGATCGCTCGCCTGCTTCTCATGGAGAACGTGCAGCCGTGATTCGCGTCGGATGTGGTCGACGGCCTCGTTATGGGCTACACGGTAGAGCCAGCTCTTCAGGCTGGGCGAGGCATGCATGCCGGGCTTCCAGCTCCGAAACAGTTTGATGAAGGTGTTCTGAACCACGTCCTGGGCCGCGGCGGAATTGTTGAGGATGCGAGCCGCGTAGCGCAGCAGTGCTGTTTCGTACTCAGCCACAATCGCCTCCATCGGCGGCCTTCCCGCGGGAGCAGCCTGCCGGGCATCTCTGCCAGATCCATCCATAAATGACCCTCGATCACGACGCTTTCACCCTTAATACGTCTGTGGCGGTACGTATCTTCATTCTTTTTCTTCGGGTGGCAAATCTCTGAAGGTGACGGTCACGGTTGCTCCCCCGGCTTCGTTGATCGACATGTCGAGTTCGCCGCCGATTGTTTCGGCACGGAAATGCATGATGCGGAGCCCCATGCCGTGGCGGGAGGGCTCGCAACGATCCAGTCCGGACCCGTTGTCCCTGATGGTCAACACACCGTCCACGCCATCCAACGCGAGACTGATCCAGACGTGGCCGGCCTTCCCATGACTGGCCGCGTTGTGGAGTGCTTCCTGTACGATCCGGTAGAGATGCACGGCCACGGTGCCGTCGGTGATATGACAGACAGGTGTGTGCGAGAAGTCGCACTTCATGTGGAAAAGCGTCTCGGTGTTCTCCGTTAGCGCCTCCAGCGCGTCAATCAGCCCTTCCTCGGAGAGACCGGTGGGGGCCAATCCGTAAGCAATGTGACGCGCCTTGCTGACCGCATCGCGCAGGTACTCGCCTACCTCGGCGGCCAGGTCGGTTTCCGGGATCCCGCGATCACGCAGCCGTTTCTCGAGCGAACCAAGCAGGAACGAAGCGCCGGCAAGTTGCTGTCCAAGCGCGTCATGGATATCGCTGCCGATGCGCTGCTGTTCGCGATGGGCGATCTGGAGCATTTCGTCCTGGGTCTGGCGACGCTCTTTTGTTTCCTGGGCAAGATCCTCGTAGGCGCGCTGCAGGGCAAGGGTACGCTCGGTCACCTGGATTTCCAGGCGATCGCGTAAGGCCTGCAGAGCCTTCTCTGCCTCTTTGCGCTCCCGGATCTCGTCCTTGAGCTGGTTGGTTCGCTCTTCGATCTGCTGCCCCATGGCATTCACTTCGCGATTGATAATATCGATCTCCCGGTGTTCTCCCGCCGGAAGCCTTCGTGAGTAGTCTCCACCGGCAATGCTCCGCAGTTCACGCGCCAATCCAACCAGCGGCCGCTGGAGGATCATCCGCATCAGCCAGATGGTCACGAGAAAGATGGCAACCGCACCGCCGCCGATAACGAGGGCCGTGGAACGGATAATGATCCTCTGCGTATCCATGACGCCCCTGCGGCTGTATGACGTCTCTACGAAACCAATACGGCGCCCTTCGCGCATGACCGGACTGCGCCGGATGATTGGGTCAGGCTCCTCGCCGAGGTCCACCTCGCATATAGGATCCTCGAATTCCGTCAAGAAGCGGACGTGCACGAGGTCGGGAACCGCCCCGCTGGAATGTTGACCGAGATGATCACGAAGACTTCCGTCGTCGAGATTCCACACATGTTCCCGCAGCTGATCCGCCAGGCTGTCAGCCATTTGCTGTGCCCGACGACCGATACTGGCCTCAACGGAAGCCTTGATGACCCAGTAGCCGGTCAGTCCCATAGCGAGACCGACACACACCAGCGTCACCAGCAGCCAAGCCAGCAGGGCGCGAACGAGTGTTGTCTTGCGGCTTTTCAAGGTTTGTCCTGCTTTCGTGCGCTTATTCGATGCTGTTTACCGGCGAGACGTAGCGCTTGTATATCTCCTCGTACTCCCCATTTCTGCGCAGGCGTGCCAGTTCCCGGTAAAAGGCGTACATGATGTACTCCAAGTTCGGGTAGTCGGACGTGCGACAGAAGGGGACGAGGTACGGCTTACTGAAGAGGGGCCTAGGCAGACATGTCACGCTTTCAGAAAGCCCCATCTCTTTCAGCGTCGCAAGACCTATGGTCTTCACCATCGGGTAGAGGTCGATCTCCTCCTCTATGAGGGCCGCCAGTCCCGCCTTCGTGTCGGGATACTCCCGACACGACAGATCGGCTTCACGGAATGCCGTATCATAGGAGTAATCCTTGTTGGACCCGATTCGGTATCCGTTGGTCTTGACCTGTTCGTATGACTCAAAACGGTAAGTGTCCGCGTGCTTCTGTTTCACGAAGAAGACGTAGTCTGCCTGCCAGAGGTAGTCGGGCGGTAACATGCCGGTCTCTGCGAACTCCGCCTGCTCGGGCGTATAGTAGAGCACACTCTCACGGGAGGCCTCGTACGATATGGAAAGCACGGCTTCCGCCTGCCCTTTCTCCGCCATCAACCAGGCCCGACTCCACGGATAGAAATGTATGTCGTAGGGAATACCGAGACGCTTCATGATGCGGTCGGTCACTTCAACGTCAATCCCCTCCGGTGTGCCATCCGACATGTATTCAAAGGGTGCCCATTCTTCGCAGACAAAACGCAGTGGGCGCCGCGGTGCTCCCAGGTCACCCATGCCGAGGTAGCGGGAGTAGATTTTGTCATACTCGCCACTCTTGCGCATGACGCCCAGCTCGGTATAGAAACGCTGCATGACGCCTGTGATATCAGGATAGTCAGAGGAACGGGAGAACACCATCAGGTACGGTTTTCTGAACAGCGGCCGGCCCAAGTGCGTAATGTCGGATTCCAGTCCCATCCGCTTCAGCATCCACAACCCAACCGTGCGATCCATCGGGAACATCTCGATCCGTCCCTCGGCGAGCGCACGAAATGCATCCGCTGGATTAATGATCATATGCGTGTTCAGTTTCTGTTCCCAGAAAGCCGGATGGTAGGAGTAGTCCTTGTTGATTCCGACCCGGTAGTTGTCCTGCTTGATCTGCGCGTAGGAGCGGAAACGGAGCGAGTCTTTCAGTCGTCGATGAACAAAGAAGACGTACTCGGTCAGCCAGAGGTGGTCGTCCGGGATATGGCCGGTCGACTGGAAGGCCTTCTGGGCGTCAGAGTAGAGCAGATACGGTTCCCGGAAAGGCTGGTAAGAAACGCTGGGTGCCGCATCCACCCCACCTTTCTGAAGCAGCATCCATCCGCGCGAGAAAGGATAGAACGCCATCTCGAATGGAATCCCGAGCCGATCCATGATCCGGGTGGTGACCTCGACGTTGATGCCCTTGGCCTCGCCCCCTTCCTCGTATTCGAACGGGGGGTAGTCCTCCATGGCAAAGCGGAAGGGCCGTGCGGGTTCCTGCGCGGTCACAGATGAACAAAACGCGGCTCCCAAGAGCAACCCGACGAGGGTTGCCACACCCCGCTTAGAAATCGAGCTGAGCCCGAAGCTGGACAATATCGACATCGGTCTCTCCTCCGTTTCTCTCAGCCGATGCGCTCACGTAGTTCAGCATGAAGCGCGTGTAAGCGTTGACATACCAGTTCAACCCAACCGTCACGTTGTCTTCGGTCCCGCCCCGGATGCCGTCATCAAGATCGAGCGAGCTGTAGCGCGCGGCCAGCTCCCAGGCGCCCGCGCCGCCCTGTCCGGCCGGACGGCGGGGTTTGAGACGCCCGAAGGTGCCGCTCTGCGCGTCATAGGGACGCGACTCGCCGGTCAGGACCCAGCTCACATAGGCGTACCATCCGGAATAGGATTCGTTGTCGAACATCTCCCGATCAAGCTCGGCGGCGAGGTACTCAGCCTGCGCTGAAAATGGCCCCGAGACTCCCGCGATTTCGACACCATAGCTTGCCATGGCATTGAGATTGCTAATCACGCCGGTATCGACAAGACGGGTATCGGACACGTGCGATTCCGGGCGCGCACGGATGCGGCCGAGATCGTCTCCGCGCGGTAGGCGATAGGCGCCCCACGCGCCGAGGTGGAGCACGCTCCCCTCCCCCTGCAGTGGCGCGCAGCTCACCCGTGCGCTTGCACCGAGACCATCTTTCTGCGACTCATCCACACCGCTGTTCTCACCGAACAGACCAGCGCCGACGTACCAGGCGTCGCCATGGATATCAATACCAAGACCGATCCGGCGCGAGGCCGGGGCGAAGGCCAGCACCGGCAGTGCGTATTCCATGAAAGTGAGATACTTCGAGCTGCAGGAATCCTCCAAGCTGCCATACTCAATGAACTGCCCGATTAGAAGCGTCGTGTTGTCGCCCAACCCACCGTAGCCGATGTAGAGGTCCTTGAATGAAGCCGAACCGCTCGCCGGGAACGCGTACTGCCCCTTGAAGAACCAATCGTCGTCGATCTTACCCTTGGCATACAACCAGCCGCGTCGCACTTCCGTGCCGCTGTTGAGATCGACGTCGTCGCTGTCATAGGCGGCAGCGTCAAGCATGAGCCGTCCACCGATCTTCAACGACTTAAGCGCTGTGGCCCGATCAACAACCGCATCTGTTCCCTCACCCGCTGCTGTCCCGACCAGACCAGACAACAGGCACACTGCTACCAACTGCAATATGGTACGCATTCCCGACCTCCCTCGCTTATGCTGCATTTAAGCGTTGATGAGGAAAGTGGTACAGATAAAAAGGGCGCTTCCGGGTTTTCCGGGGGCTTTTTCATTGGATCATACGAACATGATCATCAAAAGGGGGCCTCATACACTTGGTCCAACTGCTTAATCGGTCTAAGTTCCCCTCAATGGCTATGACACTATCCTCAATAGAAAATCCCTCGCTAATCCCGGAAGCGCCATAAAAAAGGAAAGCGGATCTTTTTTGCTTGTTCGCGCAGCCTGCGCAGGGCATTATTCCGCCTCATTTCTGTCTTGGGGCAGGGTACTCAAGTGGACAACGAGGGCAGACTGTAAATCTAGTTTTAGAAGCGAAAACAACCCCTGGCGGGGTACTCAAGTGGACAACGAGGATGGACTGTAAATCCATTGGCTAAGCCTTCGAAGGTTCGAATCCTTCCCCCGCCACCATCTTATAAAGCCCTGCACAGCAGGGCTTTATCCTTTCATACGCGAACGGGCATATGATCGCCCCATTCTCGTGCTCACCGATCCGACCCCCGGAAGGGCGGTCACCCAAAGTCACCCATCGTCACCCATAGACTGTGGTATTTCCGGGTCTTAGAAGTACCACAGAAGTACCACAGTCCGGAGGAGGAGAAGAACGAGCGATTTCCCTGCTGCGCAGAGCGGGAGTGACGAGGGAAGGGGTTCTTGCGGGTGTCGGTCCGCGATTACGGAACGAGGGATTCGATTTGTTCAACCCGGAATCGAGTGAAGCGGCGGGAGATTTTGGCAGGGCTAAGCTGTCCCCGTTCGACCATTCGCCACACAGTTCGTTGAGTTACGCTCAGCATGTCCGCGACCTCGCGTGCAGTGAGGAAGCGAGTCTTCCCGCGCGAATCCGTTCGGAGAGCTTCGGCCTCTGGGTTCCGGCAGACACGGATGACAAGCTTTCTGTGGACGTCCGCAACCGTGGGGTCCGCGTCCAGGATTGCGTTGACCGCTTTGAGTGTCTGAGGTGTCATTGCGTCGCCCTTCTACTGCGTCTAACCACAAGAAAAGCGGCAGAGCCATCCTCTTGATTTCACCAGCCAAAGAGGTGCTGGCGGAAAGGGCAGGCTGCAGAGAGGGGAGCACAAGCTTCCCACAACCTGCTCCCAACAGACGGGGAGACGGGAACCCTGCCCCCCTCGGATCAAACGAACCCTACTACGACCTCAGCCCCGCCAGATCCCCCAAAAGTGACCGACACAGCTAACCTGACCACCCGTCTTCAACTGGATCTCAAGGAAATCCCATTGACCGCCGTAGTCAGTTGCTCATCCTGGGAATGCAAGTATCTCGCCGTCGTGGACAGACTCTTGTGGTTCATTCACACCCGGAACGTTTGCAGGTTCTCTCCGTGTGCCAGCAATGAGCACGCGAACGAAAGCCGCAAGGTGTGTGGAGTGATCTTCGACTTCGGCAGTCTGGCCGCTACAGCGCAACGTTGCACGGCAGAACTGATCGCCTGTTGTGTCAGGCGCTGCCCTCTGACTGAAAGGAAGGCCGCGCGGCAGTGGGCACGGTGGCGGCGCTCTTTTAAGTACGGCTGAAGGTACGAGATTACGCCATCGCTCAACGGGAGCGTCTGAGTGTCGCCGCCTTTCCGATGGAGGCGGATCCGTTTCGCGTGCACATCGACGTCCTTTCTATCGGCGTTGATGAGCTCGGACACCCTTGCACCTGTGCCCAGGAACGTAGCAATCAGCGCCTGATCCCGCAGCACGATGAACGGGTTCGGATGGTGCGCTGCCCCTTTCAGAAGGGCGAGGTATTCATCGTCCTGCAGATAGTAAGGTTCGGCATGCGTAACCTTCGGTGTTCGTATGTCGGCAGCGGGATCACGTGCAACGAGTCCGTGCCGCAGCAGGTACCTGAAGAAAGACCGGATCGCGACGAGGCGTCTCGCGCGCGATGCCGGGCCATTCTTCTTCTGGTAGCCCGTGTTCGCAAGGAAGTCGAGGAACGCTAAGATCATCTCTGGGGTGACGTCTCCGGGCAAAAGACACCGGCCCCAGTGATTCTCTAGGAACTCGATGAACTTCCTTAAGTCCTCTCGGTACGAGTGGACGGTGGCAGGGCTCATGCCCCGCTCCGACTTGATGTAGTTGATGAAACGTTGTGCGGCCCTTCTCATGGCTCCTCCTTGGTTTTCAGCGGTGGCTCATCCAGCCGCTGTACTCCAAGGGAAGAACTACTCAAGAAGAAGTGAAAGCAAAACGTTGGGTGGCAAGGGGTGTCGGGGTGCACGCGAATGCCAACAGGCACTGTTTTTCAGTCTATACTGTTGAGCGGTCAGCGATAGGTACTGCTCCCACACCAGGCTGACGAACCGGATCGATTTGATGATGCCAGGTACTGGCAGTTCAGTGCTGACTACATGGTCTACATGGATGTGATCCGCGAGGAGCTGGGCTTTGACCATGGAGTGGCGAGACTGTACAGTACCAAGAGTAGGCGGCAGGTCATTAAGGCTGTCGGATCTCGCAGGGAGACGTCATGACCAAACTGATGAAGCAACATTCGAAGAAGTCGGGGTTGCCTCCGGGATCGTTGGTGTTTGTGGGAGACCAGCGGGTCGAGACAGCCACGATCACGGTGATCGACTATAACGAGGCGGACATTCGCGAGACGGCGATCGAGACACCGGATGATTGTCGGCCGTACATAGGCCAGAAGACGGTTACCTGGATCAATGTCACCGGCCTGCATGACATAGCACTTCTCGCCCAGCTGGGCAATGCGCTCCATATTGATTTTCTTATTCTGGAGGATGTTCTCAATACCGGACAGCGTCCGAGGTTTGAGGATTATGGCGACTCAATCTTCTGCGTTGTAAAGATGCTGTATCGCGGCAACGGTGACGGAGAGGTCGTTTCGGAACAAGTGAGCATGGTGCTTGGCCGCGGCTACCTGGTTACCTTTCAGGAGTTGGAAGGTGATGTGTTCGATATGATCCGCGAACGTATTCGAACCGGACAGGGACGCATCCGCACGATGGGATGTGACTATCTGGCCTATGCGCTGCTGGACGCGATCGTAGACAACTACTTCATCGTCATTGAGGACATAGGCGACAAAATCGAACGCCTTCAGGATGCCGTGCTGGAGCACCCGCAACCTGAAACGATGCAAGCCATGCATCAGCTCAGGCGCGAGACGATCTTCATGAGGAAGCATGTGTGGCCACTTCGGGAACTGGTAAGCTCACTCGGCAAATCGGAGAGCAGTTTAATCAGCAAGGACTTGGGCCCCTACCTGCGCGATATCCATGAGCACACGTTCCAGGTGCTTGACGCTGTGGAGGCGTGGCGCGAGATGTTGTCTGGGGCAATGGAAATCTACATGACTAGAGCCGGCAACAGGATGAATGAAGTCATGAAGGTGTTGACGGTCATCGCGACAATATTCATCCCGCTGACGTTCATCGCCGGAATCTACGGCATGAACTTTGAGAACATGCCTGAACTGAAGTGGCGACTTGGGTATGCTGCGGTCTGGGGCGTCATGCTTTGCGTTGGTCTCGGTATGGCAATCTTCTTCAAGCGGAAGAGGTGGTGGTAGACGCCTGCGCCCCGACAGAGGGCAGGTAGCACTCCTGCGCATACTGCACCACCATGCGCGCTGCGTTGTAGCGCCAGGCCAGGCTTTGGATGGCATGTTTGACGCGGGCGGTCCATTTGTCCGGTATCCCGTGCTCGTTTGTGCTGTAAAAGAGCGGGATCACCTCGTTCTCCAGCGTCGAGTAGAGGGCTTCCGCGTCACGCCGGTCCTGCGCGCTGTCGTCAGCGTGCTGTTGGCCACGGCCGATGGCAAACCCGTTCATTCCGTCGTAGGCCTCCGCCCACCAGCCGTCGAGGACGGCCAGGTTGAGGGTGCCGTTAAAAACAGCCTTCATGCCGCTCGTACCGCAGGCTTCCCGTGGCCGCCGCGGGCAGTTGAGCCACACATCTGCGCCCTGGACCAGGTGTCGGGCTACGTTGATGTCGTAGTCTTCCAGGAAGACAATGCGCCCCATGAAGCGGGGATCACGGCTCAAGCGAAAGATCCGCTGGATCAGGTGCTTGCCTGGCTCGTCGTTCGGGTGCGCCTTCCCTGCGTAGATGATCTGAATCGGCCGGTCTGGATCGGACACCAGCCGCTCCAGCCGTTGCTCGTCATCGAGGATCAGGCTGGCGCGTTTGTAGGTGGCAAACCGGCGTGAGAAACCGATCGTGAGAACGGAGGGATCGAGTCGCTTCTGGGTCAGGGCGCAGGCGGCGCCGCTCTCTTCCCGTGCGGCTTCCTGGGCGCAGACCTGGCGCTGTACATAGCTAACCAGGCGCGTCTTGAGGATCTGGTGCGCCTCCCAAAGCTCCCCATCGTCGATGTTGTGGATCTTCTCCCATGTTTCCGGCTTGCCCATGGCATGCTCCCACTCCGCTCTCAGGTAGGCGTCGAAAATCTGCCGCATGGGCGGGGCGAGCCACGAGGCGACATGCACGCCGTTCGTGATATGCCCGATTGGGGCATCGAATTCCGAACGGTCCGGCCAGAGCGCTTGCCACATGTGACGGCTGACCTGGCCGTGCAGGGTTGATACGGCGTTGGACTTCCACGCCCCCTTGAGCCCGAGCACGGTCATGCAGAATAGTTCGTTGCTATCGTTCGGGTTCACGCGGCCGAGGGTCATCAGTTCTTCGTGCGAAAGGTGGAGGGCTTCGCGCAAAGGGCCGATGGTCTGATCGACCAGCCCGCTATCAAACCGGTCGTGGCCTGCGTCAACGGGAGTGTGCGTGGTAAAAACGGTCCGGCCCTTGACGCGGCTCAATGCCTCCTGGAAGCCGATGCCGTCGGCAGCCATCTCCGTCCGAGCCATCTCCAGAATCGAAAAGACGCTGTGACCTTCGTTCAGGTGCAGAACACCGGGATTAATGCCGAGGGCGGTCAGAGCCCGGACACCGCCGACACCCAGGAGCAGCTCCTGCCGGATCCGGATGTTCGAATCCCCTCCGTACAGTCGACTGGTCAACTCTCGATCAGCAGGCGAATTTCCCTCGACATCAGAGTCCAACAACAGGAGTTGGCAGCGGCCGACGGGCAGCCGCCAGATGGCGGCACGAATGTTGCCGGTTCGTGTCTCTACGGAAATGAGCATCGGTTTACCGCTGTCATCCACAACCCGCTGAAGAGGCAGTGTGTCCGTTGGCGTTTCTGGATAGGTCTCCTGTTGCCATCCTGACGCATCGAGGCGCTGATTGAAGTAGCCCTGTGCGTAGAGCAGACCAACGCCGACGAGCGGGATTCCGAGATCGGATGCGCTCTTGAGGGTGTCGCCCGCCAGGAGCCCCAATCCACCCGAGTAGACCGGCATGGATTCGTGCAGTCCAAATTCCGCTGAGAAATAGGCGACGGGCGTGGCATGCAGGGGGCCTGCATGCACATGCCCCCAGCTCTGACCCCGCTGCATATATTCATGTAGCCGGTGCAGGGCATAACTAATCCTCGACTCAAGGGCCAGTTCGACCGCACGTTGCTCCAGCTGTTCAGGCGGCATCTCGGCCAGGAATGCAATGGGATTGTGATTCACCCGTCGCCAGAGATCGGGGTCGAGATCCCTGAATAGTGCAATGGCATTCGTATGCCACGACCACCAAAGATTTCCCGCAAGCTCACGTAGTGCTTCTGCAATGTCCATGTTCTGCTCCCTTCTATGGGTTGCTCTCCGATGGAGAGTCAATCTTTCCATTCGGGCTGTTCCTCAGAGGTATGACGCTTCCCAACTGCTTGGCGAAGAACTTGAGTAGTCGGTCCGGCGTGTTTACGGGACGCCAGCGTGGCTCCTTGGGTGTGCCTGTGAGCTCGAATTCAAGGGCCTTGGTCAGCGGCGAGGTGAGCAGCCGAGTCACCGTTGCCGTGAGGCCCTCCTTCAAGAACTTCACCTGAACGCGGGCGCTGATATCCTTGCCAAATGTATACGAGCCCTTCACTTGAATGGTGATGAGCCGGCCAAGGAGCAGGGCATCGGACGCTGCAATGCGGCCGTCGCGGATCTGAAAGCTACTCCGCAGATCGCGCTGGCTTGCATAACCGAGTCCCGGAATAAGCGCCGACAGGTATTTCGAGAGTCCGCCGAAAAGAGGGATACTGAGGACGTAGCCGTCTTGGATGTCGAGCCAACCCGAACCGGTGGCCGTATTCCAGAAATTCGAGCCTGCATCAGCGGAAAGCGCGAGCTGCCCCGAAAGGGCGCCTTCATAGGCTTCGGCGTCCTCAACATCCCGAAAGACCTCAACGGCGCTCGGCAGGTTGGCCCCGGAAATGATGAGATCCATACTGCACCGACGGGGCGCATTGGTCAACGCGGGCTTCTCGAAGCGCAGGTGACCGTTGACGTCGCCACCACACCACTGTGCATCCAGATTTTCGATGAGGGTTATCCGCTCCCCCATGCGCAGGTCGAACGCGGCGCGATCGGCGCGAAACCAACGCCACCCCAGATGCTCGCCCTCAACGTGCAAACGCACATCCCGCGCGGGATTGCCCCGCAGTCCGACGTGAGCCGTCCCTCTAATCGTGGCCGGACCTTCAATCCTGTACGGGGCGAGAATGCGCTCCAGTGCGGGGCCGATGAAACGCGCCACTTCTACAGGAGGCGCTGTCACTCTCCCGTCGACCGAAAGGTGTTTTGCGGCGAGATCGTAGTAGACTTGCCCCGTCACCATCCCATCCCTCCGCACGATGGCCAGTTCATCGACCCGGAGGGCTGCATCACCATACACGAAGGCGGCATGAACGAGATCGGCCGGGACGCCATGACGCGTGACGTCCGTGGCATGGATCGTCCCGCGGACAATCATGTTCGTCGTATCGGGGTTTTCCTGCAGGAGCTCTACGTCGGTCCACGTTTCCCCGGAGACTTCAAGCGATGCCACGAGCGGCGCGATGTTGGTCGGGAGAAACGCGGCGATGAGATCGGGCGAGGCATCGGTCTTGATCTGAAATCGATACGGTCCCCCGGCCGCCATGACTCCCTCTCCGGTCAGCAACAGGAACGGCGCCTGAGAGCTGGCCTCGAAACCGTCGACCCGAAGCCGGCCATGGGACCGATGGACCCTGGTCACGAGGCGGTCCAGCCTGAGGTCCCCGACACGAGCCGGGCTGCCTTCCGCAACACACAGGCGGACGCCCTCGGCCTCGATATGATTCCATGGGCGCCAGCGCAGTCGATCGACCGCGATGTGCAGGCCCTGGGCACGCTCAATGGGTCGCAGGGCATGGCGAACCAGCGGGGGCGGAAGGCCTACGGTCATGATGTACACACCGCTCCCCAACACTGCAACCGCTGCAAGCACGACAAGGCGCATAAGTATCCGAGACATTCTTCTCATCGTGTATCCGGCAGGCCGGTCCGAGAAACGCCACAGTTCCGGCTGCCCTCAGCAGGTCTACCATTCCTTCTTGATCTGGATGCCGACCGCGTCGGCTTCGTCATCTGTTTCGCGTAGCTCGTGTATCAGCCAGACACGCTTTTCGAAAAGCCCGAGCTCGATTCGGCTGAGTCCGTAGGTATCAGTGTCTGTGTCCCACTGGACTGTTGTTTGCACGGTAGCTGATGGAATGGCCTCGGCATGGGCCCTTCTTCGCTTCCAGAGCCGACGCAAGGCCTTGAACTGGTCCGTCCCCATTGTGACGGTGCGGACGCCGTCTGCGCCCGATTCTTCGCGCCAGACATACTCACCGTCCCTTTCAACTACCACGAGAGGTAGGTCGCCGCTCGCGATCCTTGCCAGGGCCGAAGACTTCGTGTCGACAGGGGACATCCCCGCATCGGATCCATGCACTGCGACGACGTCGAGCGTGTCGAGATTTGCTGCCACGAAGTTGGTCGCCGCCGCCAGTGACATTGTGTTTGTCCCAATGCGCAGGCGGTCGGCGCCTGTGACGACGACGTCGAGCACGCGGATCTCGACTCGTCCGGACGTATTGGTCGCGTCCGCGGCGCGTTGCTCATCGGCCAAAGCGTCCCCTGCCGCAACTCGCGCCACCAGAAGCAACCAGCATCCATGTCGAAGAAGCTTCATGATCCACCACCCACAGCCACCTGCCATTCAGCGAGTCCATTCAGCATCATCTGAACGGCCACGGCAGCGACAATCAGGCCGGTAATGCGGATAATCGGTCCGGTGGCATTCACCTTCTCCAGGGCCTTCCCGACGTGCAGCGATGTGAGCATGATGAGCAGGTTCGCGATGAGAGCAAGAGCAAGACACAGGACCGTCGTCGTCGCCCCATGAATGGTTGTGTAGGAGAGAGCTGCGGTCATCGTGCCCGGTCCAGCGATGAGCGGCGCGGCAAGCGGCACGACGGAGATGTCCGACACCCGACCGAGGGCGGCCTCTTCGAAGAACCGGCCGTTGCGAACAGCATTGAGTCCCACCAGGAAGATAACTACACCTCCGGCAATCCGAAGTGAATAGATGTGGATCTGGAACACATACTCCAGCATGACATTTCCAATAACGGCCAGAACACTGAGAATAAGGAACGCCACCCACGTCGAGCGAACGGACACGTTCCGCAGGTCGCGCCAAGCGTACGGTGGGTCCATCGAGGACAGTAGGAATACCTTGCTGGCCGGGTTAATCAAGGCCAGAAGGTAGAATGTGGACCGGAGAACAATCTCTGCGTTCACGTCTGCTGTTCCTCCCAACGATACGTATCGGCTTCAGCATTGCACATTCCATGCCAGGGCGCCAGCCCGGCTGAAGTCCGGCCGAAGCCGTTCAAACCGAACGTATTAGGCCCATCCATCAAACAAGCCGGAGTCAGCAGATCGGAATCAGCATTCCGATGCAGGGGAAGCGGCGTTCGGGTTCACGGATGAGATACGCTGATGCCATGGCCAAAGCCGACCCGAATCAGAGGACTGAGACGCGCTACTCGCGGCTGATCTGCGTTTCCAGTTCTTCGATCCGATCCAGGAGTTCAAGGACCAGCGGCATCGAGGACCAGCTTACACCCAGCTCAACGTGCAGACGACGGATTCTCCGCACGTGCGTGACCACTTCGGTTCGGAACCGGGGCTCTGGAGTTTGCTTGTGCGGCTCAATGACATCAAGCGCGATCAGACGACGGATAATCCGCTCGCCCAAGCCCGTGACGCACGCGAGGTCATGCACCGTGAGCATGTCCTCGAATTGGTTGTACCCGTTGCTACTCATGTCACACCAACTTCCGGCAGTCGTCATGTGTCGGCAATACGTCAATGCCGTGGATTGAAGCGGGAATGCCGTGCCAACTCATTGAAAAGCTCCCTTTCCTTGTCAGACAGATCGCGTGGAACGCGAACCTGAACGTTGACCAGCAGATCTCCAGCCGGTCGATTGCCGCGCTTGGGCAGTCCTCGTCCCCGAAGTCGAAGCTTCTGACCGCACTGCGTGCCCGGCGGCACCGTGAGCGACAAGTTTCCGTCGACCGATTGCAGTTCGATTTTGGCACCGAGGGTGGCCTCCCAGGGGGTAACCGGGATGTCAGTTTCCAGGTTGCGTCCGAGCACGCGGAACCGTGGGTGGGGAGCGATGTTGATTCGCAGGTACAGATCCCCCGACGGTCCACCCCCGGCACCCTCGCCGCCTTGGCCGGTCAGGCGCATCCGAGCGCCGTTCTCTGTGCCGGTCGGGATGTTGACGTCGTAGCGTCTGGTGTTCCTGTGCACGCGGCCCTGTGCATCAATGTCGGCCGTCTGCAACTGAACGCTCTTCTTCGCTCCGAAGAAGGCCTCTTCCAGAGGAACCGACAGCTCCGCCTCGTGGTCTTGCCCGCGCATTCGCCACTCGCGGCAGTCCATACGGCCATGCGGGATGCCGCCACCGAACAACTCGGAAAAGAAGTCGCTGAATCCGCCGAGGTCCTCAAATGGGATGCCACCCTCGCGGGGGCTGCCTCGGAACTCGAAATGCACGCCGTCCCACCCGGGCGGTGGCGTAAACTCTTGGCCACCCTTCCAGTTGGCCCCGAGTTGATCGTACTTCTCCCGCTTCTTCGGATCCCCGAGCACTTCATAGGCTTCGGCGGCCTCCTTGAACTTCGCTTCCCCGCCGGCGTCCTGGTTGACGTCAGGATGGTACTTGCGGGCCAGTTTGCGGTAAGCCTTCTTGATCTCGTCCTGTGTCGCCGAACGCTCCACGCCGAGCGTCTTGTAGTAGTCGTGGTACTTGACTGCCATGCCGAGGCCATCCTATCGATCTGGATTATCTTGAAGGCTATGCTATTCTTGCACACATCGCAAGAAAGAGGGCTTGGGCATGGAGGAGTCATCGCTCCTCGCAGGCCACCGGCGGGTGTCCCCACTGCCACCATCTCATGCCCGCATATCGGCATGCTGATTCGCCCTTCTTCGGAAAACCCGTTCCGGTCGCGCCGCTTTCGGGTGTCTGTCCGCGCAACTGCAACCGACTGATCTGCACATGGTTGCGCACCCATCTCCTGGTCTTTGGTCGGTTGGCACGCGGAATGCGATAGTGTATCTCGGAATGATTGTCACCTGCACGGATGAGGAGAGAAAGACAATGGCTTGCTTCCCTGTTGGCTGTGAGGCCCGTGTTGCGACCCCCTTCGCGCTCTATGCATGGAAGGGCGGCCATTGGTCGACGCGAGTTTCCGTCGCGCCCGGTGATTCTGGTGGGTGTTCCATCAGCTCCCCGGCAACGACACGGACACGTGAGGTCGACGCGAGGGAAGCAGGCCTTTCTGCATAAACACCGAACGGGCTAAGCGCCCACAGAAGAAGGAGTGGTGAAGATGAGAATCCCGCGAATGACAACAGTAGTGGCTGAGGCAACCATCCTTGTGCTGTTGTGTGTTGGTGTCGTCGCCGGCGGATGCCGTGCGAAGACATCGACGGCAGACGCCAAGAGCGAGAAGAAGACGCCGGCAACCGAAGAAATGGAATTGCCGGAGGGCGAGGAGGATATCGACATCTCCGAGGGGACGGAAGATCTCGGAGATGACGCGGACTTCTAGCAGCGCACAGATTTGGGCCGACGGCCGTGGCCAAAAGCCCGTAACGGCGCGGGGATGGCACTCAATCTGTCGGCCTGCTTAGGAAAGGCAGCGGATGATGTCGAAATCTATCGGTATATGGATCGACCATGAGAAGGCCTTCGTCGTGACGCTTCGGGAAGGCCGGGAAGACGTCATGCGGATTGAGTCGAACGTGGAGGGCCGCGTCAGGCTCCCCGGTGGCGGGCCGACACTTGTCGTTCCCGAAGGCAGACCTGAACACCGGCACACGCAGCACCTGCGCCTCTTCTACCGTGATGTGGCCGAGACAGTCAAAGATGCCGCGCGTTTGTACATTTTCGGCCCCGGCGAGGCAAAGGGTGAATT
Source organism: Kiritimatiellia bacterium (assembly GCA_016783675.1). GTDB lineage: Bacteria > Verrucomicrobiota > Kiritimatiellia > UBA8416 > JABMPJ01 > JABMPJ01. Next base: position 6,232 of record JADHWE010000033.1, on the reverse strand, counting down.
CGTAAAGGAACTGCGGAAGTCAAAGGCACTTGCGACGAGAATCGCGGCTATCGAAACCGCCGATAAGATGACGGAGAGGCAGATGGCGGCAAAGGTCCGTTCCTTTTTCGCCAAGAGCGGAGAGAATACCCGGAAGTGCGAGGGACGCAGATGACAGCACATCTCGGCGAACAGCAAGAGGATCCTGAAGGAAGGGCCTCGTTTTTCAGGAGTCTCTTCGATCCGGGCGAGCCGCTGAGAGCGGGAGCAAGCCGGCTGGCCTCGATGCCCTGCGCTGCGGCGTAGATCCAGATGTAACCGAGACCCCCTGAGGAGAGGACGAAACAAGGTGGACCCTAACAAGCTGACGCAGAAAGCCCAGGAAGCACTCCACGCGGCGCAAGTCAAGGCGCTTCGCTACAGTCACCAGGAAGTGGACGTGGAGCATCTGTTCCTCGCCCTTGTCGAGCAGGACGGCGGCCTCGTTCCGAGGCTTCTTGAGCGCCTTGGCGTGAGCGCAGCGGCTGTTCGCGGCAAGCTGGAGGAGGAACTCGAACGGCGTCCGCGCGTCAGCGGAGGCTCTACCGAGGCCGGCAAGGTCTACGTTACCCAGCGGCTCAACCAGCTCCTGGTCAAAGCCGGGGACGAAGCCGCGCGACTGAAAGACGACTTCGTCTCCGTCGAACACCTTCTGCTGGCCATTGTTGAGCAAGACCGGGACACTGCCGTCGGCCGTGTTTGCATGGAGTTCTCCATCGACCGCGATAGCCTACTGACCGAGATGCAGGCCATTCGCGGTCACCAGCGCGTCACCAGCGACAATCCTGAAGGTGCGTATGAAGCCTTGGAGAAGTACGGCGTCGATCTGGTGACCCTCGCCAGAGACGGCAAGCTGGACCCCGTGATCGGCAGGGACACGGAGATCCGTAGCGTTGTCCGGATCCTTTCGCGCAAGACCAAGAACAACCCCGTTCTGATTGGCGAGCCCGGCGTCGGGAAGACAGCGATCGTCGAAGGTCTGGCCCAGCGCATTGTCCGCGGTGATGTTCCCGAGGGTCTGAAGGACCGCAGCATCTTTGCCCTGGATATGGCCGCGCTGCTGGCAGGCGCGAAGTACCGGGGGGAATTCGAGGAGCGGCTGAAGGCTGTTCTGAACGAGATCAAAATGTCCGAGGGCAGCACCATCCTGTTCATTGATGAAGTCCACACCATCGTTGGAGCGGGCAGGACGGAGGGGTCGACAGATGCCGGCAACATGCTCAAGCCCATGCTCGCCCGCGGCGAACTCCACTGCATCGGCGCCACGACGCTGGACGAGTACCGGCAGCATATGGAAAAGGACGCCGCCCTTGAGCGGCGCTTCCAGCCGATCCTTGTCGATGCGCCGAACGTCGAAGACACGATCTCCATCCTGCGGGGTCTCCGCGAGCGATTCGAGGTGCACCATGGAGTCAGGATCCAGGATGCGGCTCTCGTGTCCGCCGCCGTGCTCTCCGACCGGTACATCAGTGACCGCTTTCTGCCGGACAAGGCGATTGACCTGATGGATGAAGCCTGCGCGTCGATCCGCACGGAAATCGACTCCATGCCGGCGGAGTTGGACGAGATTACGCGGAAGGTCATGCGCCTGGAGATTGAGGAGACCGCGCTTAAGAAGGAGAAAGACAAGGCGAGCAAAGAGCGGCTGGGGAGTCTTCGGAAGGACCTCGCGGACCTGCGGGCCGACGCGGATGCCATGAAGGCGCAGTGGGAAGCCGAGAAGCAAGCCATTCAGGAAGTGCGGACCGTTCGGGAAGCGCTGGAGGAGCTTCGGCACGAATGTGGAGAGTCAGAGCGGTCGTATGACCTGAACCGCCTTGCCGAACTGCGCCATGGTAAGATCCCCGAACTTGAGCGCAAGCTTGCGGACGCCGAGAAAGCGATGGCGCCGGAAGAAGGCAAAACGACGCTACTCAGGGAAGAGGTGACGGAGGAGGAAATTGCGGCCGTGGTCTCACGATGGTCGGGCATTCCGCTTACCCGGTTGCTTGAGGGGGAGCGCGAGAAGCTCCTGAAGCTCGATGAAGTGATGCATCAGAGAGTGATCGGGCAGGACGAGGCCGTGAACTCTGTCGCCGACGCTGTACTGCGTGCCCGAGCGGGCATCAAGGACCCAAAACGACCGATCGGTTCATTCATCTTTCTTGGCCCCACCGGTGTTGGGAAGACGGAGTTGGCCCGAACATTGGCGGCCGCGCTCTTCGACACCGAGGAGAACACTGTCCGCATCGACATGAGCGAGTACATGGAGAAGTACGCCGTATCACGGCTGATTGGAGCTCCTCCGGGCTACATCGGCTATGAAGAAGGCGGTCAGCTTACCGAGGCTGTGAGGCGCAAGCCATACAGCGTGGTGCTCCTTGACGAAATCGAGAAAGCTCACCCCGACGTGTTCAACGTCCTGCTCCAGATTCTTGAGGACGGGCGATTGACCGATTCGCACGGGAGAACCGTGGATTTCAAGAACACAATCGTGATTATGACCAGCAACATCGGCTCTCCGCACCTGCTGGAGGGCATCGATACCGAAGGGCATATTCGGGAGGACATCCGGAGACGCATCATGGACGAACTGCGAGGATCGTTCCGGCCGGAGTTCCTGAACCGTGTGGACGAAGTCGTGCTGTTCAAGCCGCTGACGATGGGAGAAATCACGAGAATAGTGGAACTGCAGTTGGTGGATCTGGGCAAACGACTTGCAGAACAGGCTCTGAAGCTGGAGGTAACCAAGCCGGCCGAAGCTGTGATCGCACAGGCCGGGTTCGACCCGGTCTACGGGGCCAGACCGCTGAAGCGGTTCATCCAGCGGCACGTGGAGACGCCGATCGCCCGCAACATCATTGGGGGCCGGTTCGGCGATGACGACACCGTAACCGTGGACGCTGAAGGTGACGAGTTGACGTTCAGGTAGAACAACGAGAACAGGGAGCAAACAAGATGCAACACTGGCAAGACTGGCCGGAATTGAGCCGGCTGTTCCAACAGACGGCGCCTCGAAGAGAGCCCACGCCCGCCGCGCAGAATCATCCGCCGGTGAACGTGTGGCTCGGCGATGATGAGGCAGTCGTGACGGCACTGCTGCCGGGCGTGGACCCGGATGACCTGGGGCTCAGCGTCCAGGCAGACACGCTCAGAATAGAGGGCCATCGCGACCCCACAGACGACGCTCAAGCGGCTGCCTGGCACCGCCGGGAGCGGTCATCGGGTCGCTTTGCGCGCGCGGTCCGGCTGCCCTACGAGGTCCAGCCCGACAAGGTCCGGGCCGCGTACAACCGTGGCGTGCTGGTCGTGACACTGCCCCGCGAGGAATCCACTCGCGCTAAGCAGATCGCCATCCAAACGAGTTGAAGGAGGAAAACTACAATGACGAAGTCATTTGAACCAACGGGACAGCCTACGGGCTCTGCTGAGCCTGTCGAGCCAAGCCATGACAGGCCGGTCTTCGCGCCGCCGACCGACATCTACGAGACGGAAGATGCCATCATGGTCGTGGCCGACATGCCTGATGTCGATGAGCGAAGTGTGGTTGTGAACCTGGAAAACGACGTCTTGTCCATTACCGGGCACGCGGTCGGACACGCTCAGACCGGCTATCGCTTGGCGACTGTCGAGTACACCCCCGCAAACTACCGCCGAACGTTCAACGTGGTGGCGGAGATTGAGGAGGACGGGATCACAGCCACGATCAAGCAGGGCGTCCTGACGGTGCGTCTCCCAAAGACCGGCGAAACAGCCCCCCGCAGGATTGCCGTGCAGGCGGGTTGAGTGAGCATGCCATGGAACGACACGATGGAGTCTCGCGCACGAATGCAGAGCTCGCACGTCTGACTGTTCAGGTGGCACAGGCCATCAGTCCCGATGCCGTGGTTTGCGGCACCGAAACGGGATCGTTCTACCGGCTTGTGAAGGAGCTGAGCGAGGGCCGGCGAGTCCTGGCTGCGACGCCCAGCGCCGAGACATACGACGCATTCACGCGGGACGGCATCGACGTGTTGCGCCTATCAGCGCGCGTTGCGGATAAGTACCGGCAGGCTCGTCACGTGGTGTCAGTTGCCCTGAGTGCGGGTCGGTTGACTGCCGGCGCACTCGTGGTCGTTGCGCTTGGGCAGAGCCTGTGCGAGGGCGGAGATCTCATCCTGGTGACCAGCGTCGACCCAGACGCCGAAGAGATTGCCCTCGGCGAGCTTGTCAGGCTAACCAACGGCATTCGCCCGAACGTTCTCGAGGCCGCTCTGTATCTCGCATGCCGAATCGGCACGGTCGCGCGTGGCGGTCAGCATATGGGGGCGCTACTCGCAATCGGTGATTCGGACGCGGTCCTTGAGGGCTCAAGGCAATTGGTGCTGAATCCGCTGCAGGGACACGGCGAGACCGAACGCATGCTTCTGGCAACCGAAACGCACGAGATGCTCGTTGAATTGGCGAAGTTGGACGGTGCGTTTGTCATTCGTGACGATGGGTTGGTGTTGTCCGCGGGCACTTTCCTTGCTGCCTCGGGAGTCGATGTGGAAGTACCAAGAGGGCTTGGCGCCCGGCATGTGGCGGCGGCGGCAGTCACGACACGAACACGGGCCTGTGCCGTTGCGATATCCTCCACGGACAGCTTCGTGCGAGTCTTCTCAGGCGGGCGGATCGTTCTGGAGATGGACCCTCAGGTCGCATTGACCCATCTTCGGAGGGGTTGAGCTACCATAAAGATAGCACGTGGTCTGTCTTCACGCCCCTGCGGCAGGGGCGAGTGACGAGTCGGTAGCATCCGCTCGACACATGACGTCCGCCTCTGCCAAGCGCTGGAAGAGTCTGATTTCGTTGCGAACGGGTGCCCACTGGATCAGGAACGTCGCCAGGGCCTCCCAGAGCGAAACCCAGGCAGCCACGGTAAGCCCCTCGGCGAAAACATGGGCCATCACGCCGCTGGTTTCGCCAATTCGCTGGTTCACCGAAACCGCCACCGCGAGAACACGGATTCCGATCAGCAGCAGAACCAGGGACGTACGAGCCATCTTTCTCACTTTCCGACGCTCCAGATCCCGCAGGTACAGGAAGTAGTTGTGGGTGCTGCTTCTGACTCGCGCTACGGTTGCATCGTCCGGCAGGGCGCCCAGGGTTATGCGGATGATGAAAGGTGTCCCGCCGATCTCCCTGGCGCAGCCAGCAAGGTACTCCATAAGATCCTTGTCCAGGTCCTTCTTGAGAAAGGGCGCGGTCTTGTCGAAATCCTCGTAGAGATCCTGGATACGAGGCGCAGCCCAGAAAACCGTCGCTTGAGGGCGGCGACCGATCGAACTCGATTGCGCACCTGCCATTGCCAGTCGTTCCAAGGGTCCTGGGGTAGCCCGTTGCGGCAGGGAACGCCCGAGGTGTCCCCTGCCGTGCCAAGAACGCTTGCCCTGGAACCGACTGCTGCGCCAACAACATCCGGTGACGTGACAGGCGGCGGGGGCTTGTCTTCAGGTTCACCTCCTTCTTCCGGGCAGGGCATGGAAATGGCCGGAGTAAGGCGCCGGGTGTTCAGTTTGCATGACTTCATCGTGCAGTGCTCCTCTCAACCGTGCTTCCGGCGCTAGTAGTCCTCGTCCATGCCGCCCCCATACCCACCACCGCCTGGAACAGGCTTGTTCTCCTTCTCGGGGATCTCGGTAACCATGCATTCGGTGGTCAGCAGCAAGGCTGCGATGCTGGCGGCATTCTGCAACTCGTAACGCACGACCTTGGCCGGATCGAGAACGCCGTCCTGTACCAGGTCCCCGTACTCACGTGTCAGTACGTTGTAGCCGTAGCCGCCCTTGTGCGCCTTGACTTCTTCAACCACCAGGGATCCCTCCATCCCGGCGTTGTCAACAAGTTGCCTGAGCGGGGCCTCAAGTGACTTGCACACAATCTGCATGCCGATTGCCTCATCACCGACGGCATCGACCTTGTCCAGCACGGCCTGGGCGCGCAGCAGAGCCACACCGCCGCCCACAACAACGCCTTCCTCAACCGCAGCGCGCGTCGCATGCATAGCATCATCAACCCGATCTTTCTTCTCTTTCATCTCGACCTCGGTTGCCGCTCCCACGTTAATGACAGCCACTCCGCCCGCCAGCTTCGCCAGGCGCTCCTGCAGCTTCTCTCGGTCGTAGTCCGAGGTGGTTTCATCAATCTGTTTCTTGAGCTGAACGACTCGGCCCTGGATGTCAGACGTCTTGCCCGCGCCCTCGACGATGGTGGT
>JADHWE010000032.1 GCA_016783675.1 Kiritimatiellia bacterium | reverse complement strand
ACGCAACTTTTTTTTAGTGGGTCGGCTCCACCGCTCAGAAGCCTGCCAAACGGCAGACATCTCGAAGCTGTTTCACTACCCCGAAAAAACATCTTGCGGCATTCCGAGATTTCTGCTCTCATACCCCGTGAACGGTTACACGTCATCGATGTTGAAGTAGACATCCGTCACGGTCCAATCCGTGCGTACCACGGCACCGTACTGGTTATTCCATAGCGTCTCGCCGTGCGAGGGATAGACCACCACACCGGTCGGCGCCACGGCATCGTAGTAGAAGGGCTGCACATACGTGTTATAGATCGATGAGCTGCTGGAACGGTTCAGGAACGCCCGGGCCCGCAGCACATGGAAACCTTCGTCCAGACCGGTCTGCTTGGTGTCCTGTGCAAAGTCCATGTGAGGATAGAGCTCGACACCACCGGCATTGAAGTTCGTGATCGAGAACTGGCTGACCATCCGCTTCTTCCAATACACCTCGTCCGAGTTGATGGGGAAACGGCTGCCCGCATCGTGGTGGTAACAGCCGATCTTGTAGCGCAGTGTGGTGCCCGAAGACATGGCCGGAAGCGTTCCTGTCCACCAGTCGGTGTCCTTGCCGTCATCCAGCGGGCCGTTAGTGGAGTAGTTCAACTCGCTTACGAACGTGGAATCATTGAGGGGGTAACCACCTGATCCTTCCGGGTAGTCGTCACCGCCCGTCGTCGTGTAGTACACGTACATCTTGTCGGCCTCGGTGGCGTATCCCATCTTGACCCACATGTAGACGGTGTCCACAGATCCAGTCTCCGGCGGCGGCCAGAACTGGCTGTTTTGTTCACCCTCAGGGAAATCAGTCATTGCTGTCGGATCATGGTATACCCATGAAGCCGTATCCACACTGCTGTTCGCTCCGTCGCCGTTGTTGATCGTGAATCCAGGCGATCCAAACGTACACTCGTACGTCTCTGCACCGAGCGTACCAATGATGTTGCGTGCGGTATCGACGGCGGCGAACTTCTCGCGAATGCGCTGGTTGTAGTTCATCTGCTCATAGCCTTCGAAGACGGTGGTCGATCCCTCGTTGCCCGGGGGATGATCGCGCATGTCGCCGCCGCTGTGGGCGACGCCATTCAGGTCGACACCGCCGTCGAGCTTGAGCAGGATGTTCTCGGCAGACCCGTCCGCGCGGACGATGAAGTCCAGGCCCGTGGCTGAACTAACGCGCGGCACCCACCAACGGTACTGGAAGTCGGTCGAAACAGGATCGTCAATACCGTATGGATTGAAACCGGGATCCCCGTCAGGACCGTCCTTGCGCACGTAGGAGACCCAGCCCACCGGTTGACCGTTCTCGCGAATCTCAACCGGGCGCACGTCCCAATCGCCGCCACTCCAGAGACCGGACTCCTCCGGGCTGCGCCATGAGAAGGCAAAATAGCCGCCCGGGGGGATGATGACCTTGATCTTCTGGTCCCACGGCACCTCGTAGTAGAAATTTCCCCCGCCGGTAGAGTACTGCCACAGGTAGTCGCCAGGCCGGAAGTTGGTATCGATCTCGCGGTACTCGCCGGACGAGAAGTTGTCGCACATCACGAAGAAGAGCACCGTGCCGTCGGCATCCGACATGCCCCAGTTCTCGCGCTTGTCGACGCGCTCATAGGCGCAGACGTCGGCATCGCCCCAGCGCGGCTGCTGCCCCCCGCGGGAGAAGTGCTCGTGGACATAGACGAGGTTCGGGATGCGGTTGTCGTCCCACTGCCCGAGGAAATTGATGTTGGCGTGTCGCGGAAACGCGCCGCCGCTCTCACCGAGCGTTTCGGATTGGTAGTTGCCGTCGGTGTAGACGTTGGGCAGTCCCAGGCGCGTCAGGTTCAGCGCAAACTGCAGCGAGGGGCGCGTGGCATAGTCGTCGTCATGGCTCTTCACATAGGGCACGCCGGACCCGGAGCTGAAGCCCTGCCCGCCCGCATACTGCAGGCCATCAAGCGTTCCCCAGGGGGAACCGAGGTTGCCGTTCAGGAACCCGTGAAGCTGACTGTCAACCAGTCGCATACCGGCATCGATGTAGCCACTGAACGAGGGCGGCTCGCCGAGGTGCTCGCCGAACATCATGAGGTCGTTGCGACCGAAGGTAAGCTCCGTATCGAATACGCTGTCGCGATGGTTGTCCCAGTCGTCAAAACCGCGGGTATGATTGAACTGCCACTGGGCCTGCCCGAGATAGCCGTCGCTGCTCCCGTTTTTGTCGCCCGACTGCAGGCCGAAAAAGTAGTCCGGCACATGCTTCACCGCGTCCAGGCGCAGCCCGTCTACCTTGGTGTGATGTACCAGCCAGCGGACCGCCCGAATCAGGTAGGAATTCACATCCTCCCTATAATAGTCGGGATTGTCGGCAATGACCTGCTTCGTGATGCTCGGGTGTCCGAAACCGACCCAGTCGTTGGTGGGGTTGTGATCGTAGTACTCGGGGTTGTCAGGGTGGCGCACAAACGCCAGCTTGGGAATGTGGTCGCCCTCGCTGGTGCCGAAGTTGCCGTTGTCGGGCGATTCCTGGGCGATATCGATCAGGTCGGAGAAGTTGCGGTTCTGGATCTGCCAGGTATCGCTCCAGTTCGCGATATTGTCCCACTTGCGATAGAAGCCCTCCTCGGTCACGCGCAGGTGAAAATCTTCGGGGAGCATGCCGGGATAGATATCGATCGGCGTGTACTCGTTGTACCCCGGCACATCGAACGCGCGGTGGTTCATGATATTGTCGAAGTAGACACGCACGCCGAAGCGGTGGGCCACGCGGATCAGGTGGAGCAGCTCCGCTTCGGTGCCGTAACGGGTGCGGACGGTGTTGCGCTGATCCTTCCCGCCGAGGTCGAATGGGTCCCACAGATCGTACCCCACCGACAGGCCGCCGCTGCCTTTTGTGGGAGGAGGCAGCCAAAGTGCGCTGTAGCCGACCTCGACCAGTTCCGGCATCTTCTCGGCCAGCTCACGATAGCTCGTGTTGAAGTACTGGAGAATGACCTCGGCCGGAGACGACGGTACGAGCGCACCCAGGAATACGATGGAGAGCAATCCGAGCAGACCGGTGCGCAGCCGGGTGACGCTCATCTGTGACTTTCTCGTCATGAGTCCAGTTCCTCCGAGCATGCCTGCGCATGGCCGCGATGCCGGGCTTCGACAGCCCGTTCCCGCATCACGCCCCCCGCAGAATATGCTCTACCACGTGTGTGCAGTATAACACAAATTTGGGAAAACGGGATACGAGGTTCCTATTGACTGGACGTCACAGGATTGCCTTCTGACTGGAGATATTTATACCCTTTTGCGGCTCGCGGAGTCAAGGAAGGGAAACTCCAGGGCAACGGATCGAGGGATCTGAAGCAGAACCACGACTGCATCAGGTTTGATCTTGATTCAGAAACACCGTTATGCGACTTTTACTTTCTGTCCCTTTCTCATCATGAGAGCAGCAGTCCATAGTCTTTGCATCCTGTTTCTGTGTGCCGCCAGCGTGTGTGCTGCGCCGGTAGCGCAGCGCACGGAGCCGCGCAAGACCACCAGGACCGCGGTCTGCATCGGGCTGGGAGAGTATCAGCGACAGAACAAGCTGCGCTGGGCGGAAACCGACGCCGTCGCCATGGCCCGGGCACTCAGCAAGAACGGCTACAAGGTGATTTGCCTTACCCGGCGCGATGCCACGCTCAAACGGGTAGCCACCGCGTTGGCGCAAGAGCCGGCCCTTGTCTACTTCGCCGGCCACTACCTCGACAGCAAGCTGCAGCTCAAGGATGGAGGACTCGCCATCACGGACGTGGCGCAGAAGACCCGCTTCATGTTGCTCGACTGCTGCCATGCCGGAGAGGACCTGGGGGACGAAGGCGGAACGATTGCATTCGCCGCAGGTTCAGGCTACGCCTTCGAAGCCGGCAGCAACGGCCTCTTCACCAAGCACCTGCTCGACTGGTTGCGGCACCGTCCCGGCGCCCGCAATTGCGGCATGGTCGACTACGTCTGCCAACGTGTCGCCCGCGAAACCGGCGACTGGCAGCGCCCGGTTGTCGGCCGGCTGTAGCCGATCACCCCAAAGCCGCGGTCTTCTGTTTCACACTCAGCGCCTCATTCATGCTACCGGTGCGGTAGCCTTTCAGGTCGACCGTGAGGTAGAGGTATCCGGCTTCTTGCGCGCGCTCCAACAGCTTTGAACGCATCGGCTCGGTGCAGAGCTTGACCAGGTCGTCTTCGACGACTTCGATACGGGCGATGTCGTCATGGTGCCGCACACGGAACTGGTTGATCCCGTTCTTGCGCAAGGCATCCTCCATGATCTCGACCGACTTCAACTTCTCCACGGTGATCGTCGTACCGTACGGGAAACGTGAGGCCAAGCAGGCAAAGGCCGGCTTCTCGGCCGTCGACAGGTTCATGCCGCGCGAGAGTTCGCGAATATCCTCCTTGGTCATCCCGGCTTCCGCGAGCGGGCTCAGGACGCCCTTCTCTCGCGCCGCCTTCCTGCCCGGACGGTAATCGCCGCGATCGCTCGCGTTCGTTCCGTCGGCCACCTTCTCGATTCCGTACTTCCGCGCGATCTCCGCCACTACGGTGAACAGTTCGCTCTTACACTTGTAGCAGCGATCAGGAGGATTCTCCGCGAAACCGGGGACGTCGAGCTCGCTCGAATCCACCGTCTCATGCTTGATGCCGATCTGCTCGGCCAGCTCGGATGCTTCCTTCTGCTCATGCTGCGAATAGAGCGGCGACAATGCCGTCACCGCCAACGCGCGCGCGCCCAACACCTCGGCTGTCACCGCCGCAAGGAACGTGCTGTCCACACCGCCCGAAAAGGCCACTGCCAGACCGCCCGTGTCTCGAATCAGGCTCTTCAAGGCCTCACACTTGGCCGCTAACTCATCATTCATCTCGTCCACTCCGAATCCGCGCACTGCGCGGCTATTTGTCTCCACACAAGATGCATCCGGGATCACGTTTCACACCTACGCGGCGGAAGGTCATCTTCAATGCATCATACACCAACAGCGTATCCGTCAGCAGTTCCCCTACGCCCAGCAGGAACTTCAAAGCCTCGGTCGCCTGTACGGTCCCGATCACGCCGGGAAGGACGCCGAGCAGGCCGCGTGCCGCCTCGGGAACCGGTCCGGGTGGCGGCCCGCCAAAGACGCAACGGTAGCACGCGCTCTCGCCCGGCAACACGGTCATGGCCTGGCCGCCAAACCGAAGGATGCCCGCGTGGGCATAGGGTTTCCCTGCCGCATAGCAAGCATCCGCGATCAGGAACTTCGACTCGAAGTTATCCGTCGCATCCACTACGAAGTCATAACCGGCCAGCACCTCGGGCGCGTTGGAGGCGGTCAACCGTTCGGGATACATGACCAGCTTCACGTCGGGGTTCAGGGCCGACAGTGTCTCGGATGCCGACTCCACCTTGGCGCGCCCCAGGTCGTCGGTGGCATGTAGAAGCTGGCGCTGCAGGTTCGAGAGTTCCACGGCGTCGGCATCTATGATGCCCAGCGTACCTACTCCGGCCGCAGCGAGATAGAGCGCACATGGCGAGCCCAGGCCCCCGGCACCCACGACCAACACCCGCCCGGCGCGCAGGGCTTCCTGGCCTTCCTCACCGACCTCCGGCAGCAACAGGTGCCGTGCGTAACGTTCTCGTTCATCCGGGGTCAAGGCCATGGCGGCCCCCTTCTAGGCACCGTTGACCGGTACAATGCGGAGGCGGGCGGCGTGGCCGTTGAGGTCAACGGTCTCCCACCCTTCCCCATCCGTGGCATCCACGTACGTGGCGCCAAGGCACAATGTCTCGGCATTGATGTAGTCACGGTGCTGCTCACGCGCGTCGCGTACGTCGGCATCGAGCTCCGCGGGATCGTACTCAATCTTGATGCGCTGGGACACGTCCAGGCCCATGCCCTTGCGAAGGTTCTGCACCTTGTTGACCTCCTCGCGTGCCAGCCCCTCGGCAACCAGGTCCGGCGTGAGCGCCGTCTCCAGTGCCACGACCAGCTCGCCCTCGGAAGCCACGACCACACCCTCGCGCGGGATACGCTCAATCACGACATCGGCCGGACCTATCTCCACAAACTCACCATCGAGGTCCATCGTGACGACATCGCCGTTCGCAAGCGTTTCGAGGTCCGCTTCCGGCAGCCCGGCGATGGCCCCGGCCACCTGTTTCACCTGCTTGCCGAAACGGGGACCCAGCGCCTTGAAGTCGGCCTTGGCTTTCAGCAGAACAAGTTCGCTCTCCATATCGGTCAGCTCAACCTGCTTCACGTTCAGCTCATCACGCACCAGGTCGGCCAGCACGTTGATGCGGTCGAGCGTCTCGCGGTTGCGAGACACCACGTGCAACACGGAAAGTGGCTGGCGAACCTTCAGGTTATGATCGGTCCGCAAGACACGTCCCAGACGCACCACGGTCATCACGAGATCCATCTCGGCCTCGAGTTCCTCGTCGCGCGCCGCATCATCCGCACCGGGGAAATCGCACAGATGCACAGACTCGGGCATGTCGGCCGTGCGCAGGTTGCGATAGATCGTCTCGCTGATGAACGGGACGAACGGCGCCGCCACGCGGGTCCACTGCAGGAGGACTTCGTAGAGGGTGCGATAGGCCTCGGCCTTGTCGGCGTCGTCCTGCGACTTCCAGAAACGGCGACGACTGCGGCGGATATACCAGTTGGTCAGGTCCTCGATGAAGTGAACGAACGGGCGGATGGACCGCTGCAGGTCATAGACGTCCATCGCGCCGGTCACCCGCTCGATGAGACTGGCCATCGAACTGCGGATCCAACGGTCGAGAACGTTCGAGCCCGGCGTGCTGGTGTCTTCCTCGGGCGTCCAACCATCGATCGTGGCGTACGTCACAAAGAACGAATACGCGTTCCAGAGCGGGATCATGATATTGCGCATGAGGTGCTTGACCCCGTCTTCAGAGAAGCGCAGATCCTCGGCCCGCACCACCGGCGAGTAGATCATGTAGAGACGTATCGCATCGGCGCCGTAGGCGTGAATCAGCTCGGATGGGTCGGGATAATTCTTGAGGCGCTTGCTCATTTTGCGCCCGTCCTCGGCCAGCACCAGGCCGTTCACGATTACGTTGCGATAGCAGCTCTTCCCGAACAGCGCGGTCGAAAGGACCAGCAGTGTGTAGAACCAACCGCGTGTCTGGTCGAGGCCTTCGGCGATGAAGTCGGCCGGGAAGAAATCGTCAAGCTGACCCCCTCGCTCGAACGGATAGTGCTGTTGCGCGAGCGGCATGGCGCCCGACTCGAACCAGCAATCCAACACTTCCGGTGTACGGCGATACGTCTTGCCGTCCTTCTCGATGACCACCTGGTCGACGATATGCTTGTGCAGGTCATCGACGCGCACACCCGACAGCTCCTCCAGCTCGTCAACGGAGCCGACGCAGATCATGTCCTCGCGATCGTCCTCGTTGATCCAGATGGGAAGACAGGATCCCCAATAGCGGTTGCGACTGATATTCCAGTCCTTCGCCTCTTTCAGCCAGTTGCCAAAGCGGCGGTCGCCCACGTAGTCCGGCACCCAGTGGATCGTGTCGTTGTTGGCCACGAGGTCATCACGCATGTCTTCCACGCGCACGTACCAGGCATCAATGGCGCGGTAGACCAGCGGCGTGTCCGTGCGTTCACAGAAGGGGTAGCTGTGGACGATGGTCGACTGGTGGATCAGTTTGCCCTCGTCCTTCAGGCGCCGGATGATCGCCTTGTCCGCATCCTTCACGAACTGGCCCTGGTATTCCGGCACCTGCGCGGTAAACGCGCAGTCCGCATCCAGGGGATCGACCAGCTCGATGCCCTCATCGCGGGAGACGCGGAAGTCGTCCTCTCCGTAAGCAGGCGCGATATGCACCAGCCCGGTGCCGTCTTCGGTTGTGACGAACGGATCATTCAGGATGCGGAACGCGTTGGGTTGATCGGCGAAATACGGGAAGAGCGGCTCGTAGGTCCAGCCGTACAGATCCTTGCCGGTGTAGGTCTTCACTACACGGAACTGATCTTCCTTCTTGTAGATGGAGCCCACCCGCTCCCGGGCCATGACATACACGTCACCGTCCGACACATCCTCCACGGCCACGTACTCGATATCCGGCCCGGCACAGACGGCCAGGTTGCCCGGCAGCGTCCACGGCGTGGTGGTCCATAGCAGAGCGTAAACCGGCTTGCCGGCCGGCAGTTCCGGATCAGCGGAAACCAGCTTCACGCGCACCGTGATTGCGGGATCCTGAACGTCCTTGTAGTTGCTGCCGGCCTCGAAGTTGGAGAGTGGGGTCGTGAGTTTCCAGCTATAAGGCATGATCCGGTGGGAGCGGTAGATGCGGCCCTGGTCCCAGAGCTGCCTGAAGACCCACCAGATGGTCTCCATGAACGAGGTGTCCATAGTCTTGTAGTCGTTATCGAAGTCGACCCAGCGCCCCATGCGGGTGACGATCTTGCGCCATTCGCCGACATAGGTTTGCACCATCGAGCGGCACTGTTCGTTGAAAACGTCGATTCCTGCCTCGTGAATGGCGGCCGTACCGGCCAGCCCGAGGGCCTCCTGGGCCAGCGCCTCAATCGGAAGCCCGTGGCAATCCCAGCCGAACCGGCGCGCCACGTAGTGGCCCCGCATGGTCTGGTAGCGCGGGATGATATCCTTGATCGTGCCGGCCAACAGGTGCCCATAGTGCGGCAGACCGGTGGCGAACGGAGGTCCGTCATAGAAGACATACTCCTTCCCGCCCCGACGCGATTCGAGCGATTTCTCGAAGATCCCTGCCTCTTCCCAGAATGCAAGGACGTCCTCCTCGCCCGCCCCGAAATCGGCCCGGTTGGATACCTCTCTGAATCGGCTGCCCATAACGAAATGCCCCCTTACCAACAAAAGAGAATCAGGCTACTGGATCGTTCTTGAGGGATCAATCATGGATTTGGTATGGTTCGCACATGAAAGCACTCACATCCACCTTGCTCGTTCTCTTTCTCTGTCTCTCCTCCGTGCAGGCCGGCGGCCGCGTTAAGCAACGTTTCGGCGTGGGTGCGCGCTACCACGCCGAGCAGCACACGGAACTCGAAGTGGCCTTCGATGACGAAAGCACCTACGGCCTCGTCTACGAATACCATGAAGGCAACACGTTCTGGCAGCTTGGCGCCCAGTATGGCACCGGTCTCGGCTCGAACGAAGTCGACTACGTGATCACGCCGGAAATCAACCTGATGCTTACGGATGGCGCCTGGCGCGGCGGTATCGGGGCACTCGCCACCTACGTGAGTACCGACGAGGACAGCGACTGGTCGGATATCTACTACCAGCTCATCCTGGGGTTCGACGTCCCGCTGGGAGGACTCGCCCTCAGCATCCAGGCCGCCTACACGTTCGAGGACTTCGACAACCTGGGCGATTTCGACTTCGACGAGCTCGACTGGGCGGGCTACCTGAGCTACCAGTTCTAGCGTCGGTGTAACAGCCGCCACAGGAAGAACCGCACCTTTGCCCACCAACCCGCGCCCTGTGAGCGGCGACGGCGTTTCGGCCGGTCTGCCTGCATGTAGTCTCTGTCGCTCAGTCCCATCGGGGCCTCTTTCTTACTGTTCCTCGTACCCAGTAGCCGGTATTATCCCACGGCAAATGAAGATTACAAACGGAAAGATGTGGCCGCTCCTGCTCATCCTTGCATGGGCACTGCTGCCGGTGGTATCCGTGAACGCTGCGCGCTCGCGTTTTACGCCGCTACTGAGCGGGGTCATCAAGATCTATGCGACCTTCCAGAGCGAGGACTATGCCATGCCCTGGCAGGCGGGCCGACCGGGCAACGGCACGGGCACGGGATTTGTCATCGCCAAGCGCCGTATCCTCACCAACGCGCACGTGGTCTCCAACGCGCGCTTCCTCGAGGTGTCGCGCGACGGACAGCCCGGGCGGTACCTGGCGCGGGTCGAGTACATTGCACATGATTGCGACCTTGCGGCACTGACCGTGGACGACCCTTCCTTCTTTGACGGCATCACGCCACTCGAGCTCGCCAAGGCCATCCCCGTGCTCAATGACGAGGTGACCGTGCTGGGCTACCCGACCGGCGGCGACCGCATCTCCGTGACGCGCGGCGTGGTATCCCGCATCGATTACAGCGGTTATTCGCACAGCGGCGTCGATCAACACCTCGTCCTCCAGGTCGATGCGGCCATCAACCCCGGCAACAGCGGCGGGCCGATCCTCTTCGATCGCCGCGTCGTTGGACTCGCGTTCCAGGGCCTCGCCTGGGCCGACAACATCGGTTACGCCATTCCCCTGCCGGTGATCCGTCACTTTCTCAAGGACATCGAAGACGGCACCTATAACGGTTACCCCGAGTTGGGAGCGTTCTTCCTGCCCGCCCGCAACAGCGCCCTGCGCCGAAGTCTTGCCCTGCCCGCCGATGAGTCGGGCGTGGTGATCTACTATATCGACCCGTTCGGCAGTGCGCTCGGAATGCTGCGCACCGGCGACGTCCTGCTCGCGATTGACGGCCATGACATCGCCAACGACGGTAATATCGCCCTCAACGGCAACCATGTCCTGTTCGCGGAGTTGCTCGAGCGCAAGCAATGGGGCGACAAGGTCGTGTTCCGGGTCTGGCGTGATGGGAATGTTGCCCAGCTGACCGTCCCCCTGATCAATCCGTGCGATCCCTTTGTCTTCCGCAACGAGTACGATCAGCGTCCAGAGTACTTTGTCTATGCCGGCCTCGTCTTCGCCCCGTTGAGCCGGGGCTTCCTGCGGACGGTCGGCGACAGAAAGTCGGACCCCAACACACAGCAACTCTCCTATTATCGCAGCTACGCCAAGCAGGATGACCTGACAGAAGATCGCGACCAGTTCGTGGTCCTGATTCGGCGGCTGCCTCACTCGGTCAACACCTATACGGGTGACTTCCTCAATGGAATCGTCGCGCGCGTCAACGGCCGGCGGATCAGCACACTCAAAGACGTTGAGGACGCATTTGCTTCTCCGCAGGAAGGCTATCACGTCGTGGCGTTCGAGGGGATGAAGCAGACACTCGTGCTCGACGCCGCGGCGGCCGACCATGCCGCCCCGGCTATCATGGGACGCTACGGAGTGCCCGCCCCGAGTCACTACCGCGACCAGGGGAAAGCGGGAGGGCACCCATGACACGTTCGACCCTACTCGTCATCGCGCTGATCCTGTGCGGCCCACTTGCTGCGCGGCCGGCCACAGCCGACACTGACGATCTCTCCCGGTCCCTGGTCAAGGTCTCGGTCACCGCCCAGGAATTCGACGCCTACATGCCATGGCAGAAGCGGAAACCCCATGCACGCGACGGCTACGGCATCGCCGTCGGACCGCACCGGATACTGACGAGCGAGGCGCTCGTACGCAACGGCACACTCATCGAGCTGCAGCGGCCCCAGTCCGGCGAACGCCTCGCGGCCCAGGTCGTGGAATCGGATCACCAGATAGGGCTGGCGCTCCTTGAAGTATCCCCCGATGTGGCCCCCTTTGTTGCGGTTGATGTTCGGCCCGACCGGCAGTTCGATGCCGATACGCCGTTGCAGGTCGTCCAGCTGGACAACACGTTGGCCCTTCAGACCGGGGGCGCCCAGGTGCTCTCCGTTGCGATGACCGAGCTGCCTTCGGCCCCCTACCCCGTTCTGCTCTACACACTGCTTACGGACATCGCGGTTAACGACCAGTGCACCATCGTCATGTCCCGTGACCGGCTCGCCGGGATCGTCTTGCAGTACAACGGCAACCGTCGAACCGCGGAAGTGCTTCCCGCCTCCGTCCTTGCCCGTTTCCTGGCCGACGCGGATGCGCCTCCCTACGCGGGATTCGCGATGGCCGGCTTCCAGTGGCGCCCGTTGGTCGATCCGACCCGGCGGGCCTATCTCGGCGCTACGGAGACAACGGACGGGGTCCTCATTCTCGCCTGCATGCCCGGTACCGGGGCCGCCGAGATTCTCAAGCCCAATGACGTCCTCCTGGAATGGGACGGACATCGGATCGATAATCTCGGCTACTACGTTGATCCCGACCTCGGGCGAATCAGCATGCCGCACCTCATCAAGTTTCGTCGCGCCCCCGGCGAGCGGGTGCCCCTTCGGGTCATCCGCGAGGGCAAGGAGCTGGAGCTCGACCTGCTGCTCGCGCGCCATCGCGACACGGATGCACTCGTTCCCGAGAATACGTTGCGCGAGCAGGCGCCCTACCTGATCGAGGGCGGCCTGGTCCTGCTCGAACTGAACGGCCATTTCCTGCGCGCCCGCGGCAGTGACTGGACCCGCAGCATCGATCCGCGCCTGGCCCACATCTACCTGACACGCGGCACCTCGCCGGAGAAGCCCGGCGACCGGGTGGTCATCCTGGCCGGCGTACTGCCTGACCGGATCAACCAGGATTACGGGATGTTCCGCCAGGAGATCGTGACCTCGGTCAACGGCCAACCCATACGCAATATGCGAGACATCTACCGCGTTATCGGACCGAAGGGTCACGTCGAGCGGGTCGGATTGCAGGGCATCGGCATTGAGCTCGTGCTCGACACAGCCGCCTTGACCGAAGCCAATGAGCGCATCTCAAGACTCTATCGAATTCCCAGACTAAAGAATCCTCCACAGCCACTGGAGACTGACTGACCATGAAGCGCAACGCACTCTTTGCACCGGTATTCGTCCTCACACTGTTTGTCCTTTCGGCCGCGGCGGCCGTGGGGGCCTATGCCGTACGCGTTTCCGCCGTGCGTCGCGGCATCGAACGTGCAATGGAGCGTTTCTACGAGCAGGAAAACGAGAAGGGCTTTGCCCAGCTCGATCGGATCGACTATTGGGCGGGGCAGCACCCGGCGTTCATTTCGCAGGTGCGCTGTGCGGCCATCATCGGTCACATCGGCACCAACCAGGACGAGGCCGCCATGGTTCTGGCCGACCGTGAGCTGACTAACGACCGGACGCCGCCGCGGCCAGACAGCGTGTGGCAAGCGCTCTACCATGTTGTGTCCGAGCAACTCGACCCCACCTGGCTCAAAGCGATGGGCGGACGCGAGCCCGACCCCAACATTGGCTACCGCACCATGCAACACGCACTGCAAGCCACCGGGGATGAGCAGCGCCTGGCACGCCTGAACGAGCGGATCGCGATGCTGTTTGGCGAGACCGGCCTGGCAGGAGCCGCCGAGCAACCTGCCGCCACCGTAGACGTGGAAGCGGCACTCGAAGCGCCGGACTTTGGCCGGGGCCGATTCGCCGTGGCGTCCGGCGCCTCCATTCGCTGCTACAACGAGGAAGGCAAGCACTGTGGGGACCTGCGCCCGGGCGCGCTGGTGACCGTAACCGACACGCACACCAGCAACGGCGGGGAAGTCGCCGTATGTCACCAAGAGAACGCAGGCATATCGGACCCACCACTGCTGGTAAGAACACGTGACCTCATCATCTGGAAGGGCGACCTCACGGAATTGCCCCCCGACGTCCGCTCCCTGTTGGCCGAACACGGACGGGCTGCATCCGAACTCAGACAAGCCCGTATGCGCGCCGCCGAGCGCAATCCGCACGCGATGAACTACAAGAAAGCCACGACCAAGTACAAGGCATTCGTCGCGAAGGTCAAGCGCCTCACGGCCGCGCGCGACAAGGCGGAAGGCGCTGACCGCACGCGCTATGCCGACGAGCTGCATGGTCTCAAGAACAAGGCGCCGGAACTGCGTGACGCCTATGAGACCGCCAAACGCAACTACGAGGAGTGGAAGGCCACGAATGGTGGATCGGTGGACTCCGACCCCGAAGTAGCCACCATTCAGGACCGTGTCGACAAAGCCTCCCAACAGCTAGCCCCCTATTTCGATACGTGAAATGGAGACCCTTCATACGCGCTGGGGTTATTCTCGCGTGGCTGGCCACGGTATTCTGGCTAATCCGCTGCGAGGCGCATCCGGAGTGGTTCACCCATTCGCTGGCCGGCTATGACGGACTCATCGGCCGGGACATACTCGTCTCAGACACCTGGATGCGCGTACTCGATAACGGCAAGCCCGTGGGCTACTCCCGCACGTCGGTTGATGTAAACGACAACGAGCTGCTTCGTCACATCGTGTTTGAGAACCGGACCCATGTCCGCATCGATGTGATGGGGCGCTCCCAACTCATCCAGACCGCCGCGTCCGCCTACCTCGACATGAGTTACCGGATGCAGGAGTTCGAGTTCAGCATGCACACCGGCGTCATCGATATCGACGTCTCAGGAAAGCGGAGTGAAGAGGGACCGTTTGATCTGACCATCGACACGGCGGGCCAGACCCGGCAGATGCGTATCGATATCCCGGACGACATCGTCATCCACTCCCCGATGACCGCCCTGGCCATACGCGATCTCGGTGTCGGTGACTATGTAAAGGTGAAGACCCTTAACCCCGTTACGCTCTCACAGGAAACCGCCACGGTCCGCGCGCTGCTCAAGGAGACCATCGAGCTCGACGAGGGTCCGGTTATGGCCACAAAGCTCGAGATCGAGTACATGGGCAGCCGCTCCCACGCCTGGGTCGATGACCAGGGCCAGCTCCTGCGCCAGGAAACCCCCGTCGGCTGGACCCTCGAGAAATGCCGCCCCGACCAGATGTTCGAAGAAGAAGATGTAACCACAGAGAACACAGAGAGCACGAAGCATGATCTCAGTTAAGAACCTTTCCAAACACTATGGATCGCTGGTGGCCGTTGATGACCTTACGCTGGAGGTGCCGAAGGGTGAGCTGTTCTGCTTTCTGGGACCCAATGGCGCGGGCAAGACCACAACCATCAAGCTGATGACCGGGCTGCTGCGACCCCGTACCGGGACCATACGGATTTGTGACATCGACATCGTTCAGGATCCGGTCACCGCCAAGCTGAAGATGGGTTACATCCCCGATATGCCCTATCTCTATGACCGGCTCACTACGACCGAATTCTTCCGGTTCACCGGCGAGATCTACAACCTGTCGCACGACCTCGTGGAAGCCCAGCTTGAGGAGCAGTTCAACACCTTCTCGTTGAATGATTACCGCAACGTGCTTGTGAAAGACCTCTCGCACGGTCTGCGGCAGCGGCTTGTCTATGCGGCGACCTTCCTGCACGACCCGGAGGTGCTCTTCATCGACGAACCGCTCGTGGGACTCGACCCCTACACCATTCGCCTGATCAAGGATCTCCTCATCGAGCGCACACGCAGCGGCATGACCATCTTTCTCACGACTCACATCCTCGCACTAGCCGAAGACGTGGCCGACCGCATCGGCATCATCATGAAAGGCAAAGTCGTCGCCCTGGGCCCCCTCGAGCAACTCACCGCCGAAGCCGGAGGCAAGGACCTGGAAGAAGTGTTCTTGAAACTGACAGCAGAGCAGTATGAACAGCCAGAAAGGCAACCAGGAAGACACGAAGTCACAAAGAGTATGTAGGATCACCATCTTTCCAATCTTCATTCCCTTCGTGTCTTCGTGCCTTCGTGGTTGCATTTGACACTATGTCGATCACAACCGGACTACTTAAGAAGAGCTGGTGGCGCTTCCGCAATACGGGACGCATCCTGCGGGAGCAGTCGCCCTTCAAGGTCTTCTTCGTCACGATCTTTGCCCTCGGTTTTGAGATTGGGCTCTACTTCCTCTTCCTCGACGGCTTTCGGTTTATCGACCAGCTCGGTGGTGCGGGGCGCCTGATCCTCAACCACCTGTTCGCCCTCTTCTTCATGGGGATGGGCGCCATGCTCGTCATGTCCGGCATCGTGACCGGCTATTCGACCATCTTCCGATCCGACGAGATTCCCTTCCTGATGACCCACCCGTTCACCGTGTCGCGCATTGTCGTCTACAAGTACTACCGGTCCGCTGTTTATGCGTCCTGGTCGTTCGGCTTTGTCGTCATCCCCTTTGTCGCCGCCTATGCCTACTTCCTCGAGCTGGGGCCACTGTTCGCGGTCTGGACGCTGCTCTTCTCGCTCCCGTTCCTACTGCTCTGCGCCGGGGTAGGATCTGTGATTGTGCTGTTGCTCGTGCGCTGGTCACCCACGGGGCGCGCCCTCAAGTGGCTCTGCGCGGCCATCCCTCTCGTTGTGGCGCTGCTCGTATGGTCGCTCTGGCAGGACGCCTATGATCCGGATGCCGACGTGCAGTTCACGCTCTCCAAGCTCATCCCCGGCCTGCGGCCCGCCACCAACAAGATGGTGCCAAGCTGGTGGGTGGCCACCGGGATTCTCTCGCTCACGCGCGGTGATGTCCTGCGCGGCGGGATGTACTGGTTGCTGCTGGCCAGCACCACGGCCACGCTGATCATGCTCGTGGAGTGGGTCGGCAGCGCCACCTTCGTGACCTCGTGGCGGCGGGTGGTCGGCAGCGTACGCCGGAGTCGTCACGCGCCCGTGCTGTTTCCTTTTGCTGAGCGGATGTTGCGAGGGATAGGCGCCGACGTGCGCGCGGTGGCGCTCAAGGATGTGCGCATCTTCTTCCGGGACCCGACCCAGTGGAGCCAGGCGTTGATCTTCTTCGGGCTCCTCGCCCTCTACTTCGCCAACCTGCGCAACTTCCGCTATCACGCGTTGCCCGATGCGTGGCGCAATACGATCACCTTCCTGAATGTCTTCAGCGTATCGGCCGTGGTCTGCTCGCTCGGATCGCGCTTTGTCTATCCGCAGCTCAGCCTCGAGGGACAGGGCTTCTGGGTGATCGGACTCTCGCCCGTCAAGATGTCGCGCGTGGTACGGGCCAAGTTCGCGCTCGCGGTCATCGCGCTACTGCCCATCAGCACCGCTCTCATGCTGCTTTCCGGCGCCATGTTGCGGGCCGACTGGCCGGTGCGGCTGCTGGCGGTGGGCTTGGCTGCCTGCATCTCGCTGGCCGTGTCGGGACTCTCCATCGGGCTGGGCGCCATCTTCCTCGACCTCCGCTCCCGCAACCCCGCCGCCATCGTCTCCAGCTTCGGCGGCACACTCAACCTCGTCCTCAGCCTGGCGTTCATGCTCCTGACGATCGTCCCCTTCGGTCTGCTCTTCCATGTCCGCATCAACGGGCTGATCGGCGCCACCGGCCTGGCACGCTCTGTGGCAGTAGCGACAACCTGGACACTTGCCCTAACCGCCATCACTACCACCCTCCCCCTCCGCCTCGGCGCCAGGAGCCTGGCGCAGCGGGACTACTGAGGGACCGTCATCGGGATCGCGGCGTTGACACGGTCCTCAGCAAGGTGGGCGATGGCGGATGCCACCGTGGCTTCGGGGCTGATGAGCGGGGTGGATATGCCGGAGGACCGAAGCGCCTTGGCCGTAGGTTGACCGATCGCGAGGACGGTCTTTGTGCCAAGCGGGTCGATGCCCCATGCATCAACGAAAGCCGTGACAGCCGAGCTGCTGGCAAAGAAGGCGACGTCGAAATAGGGCAACTCACCTTTGGCCACGGACTCGTTGCGATAGATGCAGACGTCATCCACCTCGGCGCCCTGCCCTCGCAGCTTCTCCGCCAGGGAAGGGCCGGCCTTGTCCGACCGTACACGCAGTACGCGGGCGCCCTTCGCTATGCGCTCTTCCGCCAGGGGCAACAACCCCTCGGCGCCAAAGCCGCTGGTCGGCACAGCATCGGCTTTCAGGCCGGCCGCTTCCAGCTCACGGAGTGTCCCGGGACCGCAGGCCATGATGGAGGGCCACGCGCGCAGGTCCCCACCCGAGGTCCGCAGTCCTTTCATCAGGCAGCGCACGGCGGAGGGTGATGTCACGACCAGCCAGTCGCAATCTGCCGCAGCCATGGCAGCCTCGGAAGCTTCCGGTGTTGGACTCATCCGGATCAGAGGCAGCGACACGGGGATTCCCCCGGCATCGCGCACGGCACGGCAGGCCTCATCCTGGAGCACTTCGCTGCAGGTCAGCAACACGCGGTCGCCCTGCAGAGCGCCCCACTCACGGGTGAAACCGAACCGCGCCACGTCGCCTACAACGATCAACCCGGCCGGTTTACCCTCGATCCCCTCAACAGCGGCAGCGATCTGGTCGCCGATCGTGGTCACACTGCCGCGCAGCACCTGCTCCGCGGCAGCCCCGGCATTCAGGACCACAGCGGCTGGTGTATCCTCAGCGAGACCATCCGCTACAAGCTGCGCTTTCAGGTCGGGCCACGCCGATATGGCCATGAAAAACACGATGGGCAGCTTCAGCCGATCGGCATCACCTGCGGGTGTTATCTTGCCGCCCTCACCCCGCCCGGTCATCACGGAGAATCCGTTGGACAAGCCGCGCCGCGTCACCAGGATGCCGGTGGATGCCCCCATGACGCTCAAGCTGCTGATGCCCGGCACCACGCGGTACGGTAGGCGTAAGGCGTCCAAGGCCTCGACCTCCTCGGCGAGGCGCCCGAAGATACAGGGATCGCCCCCTTTCAGTCGGACCACCCGCTTCCCGCGGCGGGCATAGTCGAGAATCATCTGCGTGGTATCTCGCTGCGCCACCGTATGCGCGCCGGCACGCTTGCCGACATCGATACACGTAGCGCCCGCAGGAAGATTCGCCAGGAGAGCCGGGTCCATGAGCGTATCGTGCAGGCAGACATCGCAGTGCTGCAGCGCGTCGATACCCGCCACGGTGCAGAGCGAGGCATCGCCAACTCCCGCTCCCACAAAAGTCACCGGCTTGGCACTGAGACCGCGCAGCCGCGCGAACCGGTCGTCGCCGACGCGGAAAGTTACCGCCAGGCTCCCCTGCCCTTGCGGCGTGGGCAGGTCTGCAAGCGGTATCCATTCGGTGATTCGATCCGCCAACCCCAACCGGACGAGCGCGCAACCGGCCATCAGGATGGCATCGAATGCACCCGCATCGAGCTGTTCGAGGCGATCCTCGATGTTGCCGCGGATCGGCAAGTGTTCCGCCTGCGGAACAGAGGACTCGCACCAGCTTACCCGTCGATCGCTGCTGACACCGATACGGGGCTTGTCCGGCCAGTCGGCCCGCGTCTCGCCGGGACGAAGGATCAGGCAATCGCGCGGGTCGGCCGGATCGGACAACCAGAACCAGTCCAGCCCTTCGCGGGGGGCCTCGGGAACATCCTTGGCGCTGTGGATGGCGGCATCGAGCGAACCCTCCAGAACGGCATCGTCAAGATCACGTGTGAAGAAGTCCTCGGGACTGGCCTGCAGGTCCATCTTGCGGTCGCGGTCACCGGGGGAGGAATGCTCGTCCAACTCGAAAGCTACCGCCGGCAGCCGCTCGTGCAGACGATCAAGCGCGCCCTGTGCCTGAACCAGGGCGAGGCGGCTATTACGCGTGCCTACCCGTAAACGTAGCGACGATTCGGTCATACAAGTCCCTGTGCTGCGCCACCGTCTCATCGGCCAGCCGCCTGATCGCATCCAGGTCGGCGGCCTCACGGCGGTACCAGTGCTTCAGATCATCAAGGTCAACAATACGGATGTTGTCCATTGCATCCGCCAACTCCGGATCGACATTGCGAGGGATGGACAGATCCACAATCAGCACGTCGCGCTCCTGGTTGAGGAACGGCGCGTGTGCCCTGTGCAGAACATAGCCTGAATGGGCGGTGGTGCATAGGATGACATCGACATCCGAAAGCTGCTCGCGCAGCAGGTTGAACGAGAACAGGCTCACCCGTTCCTCGACTCCGGCCGGCACCTCGGGCTGGTTGACGTGGTAGCACCAAGCGCAGCTACCACCGCGTGCCAGCACGCGATCCAACACGGCTTTGCCTACCACACCGGACCCAAGCAGCAAAACGGACCGGTCACGGATCGGCACAGGAAGCTCGGTGTCCACGAAGTCGAGACAGAGATCTTCGATTTCGAAATCACGCAGCAACGGACCGGCTTCGGCACGGATCGCCTTGGACACGCGCAACGTGGCGCCGACCCAGTCCCGGATCAGGCTCCCGGCCCAGTTGGCTTCGAGCGAGGCATCCAGCGCCTCCTTGATCTGGGCCACAATATGGTTCTCGCCGGGCGTCTGCGACAGCATGCCGGCCGCTGTTACCGCTGAATGCGCAAAGGCTTCGAAGCCGTGCTTCACGTAGTAACGGTCGTCACGAAGATGGTCGAACGCGAGGATTTGCTTCACCAGTCCGCTGTCGAGCGCCTCGGCGGATACGGCCGCCCAGACCTCGACCCGGTTGCACGTGTTGAGGATCATGAACTCGTGAATGCCCCACACCTGGGCCAGCATGCGCCCCACCTCGCGGGCGCGTTCGCCGGCCATGTGGTAGGGCTCGCGCTCGGACAGGGAGAGCTGGTGGTGACTGGTGCCGATCACGACGAGATCGGCCGTCTCAACCATTGCCACGTGACGCGACAGGCTGTCCTTCACCAGGCGTGAACGGCGACAGGATTGACCGCCGGTTGCCACGGAGACGGTTAGGTTTTCTTTGCGGAACGTGGCCGGCGTCACGAAGTCGCCATCCGGCCAATTGCCGTCCACAGAGGAACAGATAATTCCCTGCGCGCGGCAGATCTCGAGCACGCGTCGGTTCACCGCACGGTCGTTTGTCGCCGCAAAGACAACGAACGCGCCCTCGGTATCGCCATCTTCGAAGGTCCGCCCCTCCCACGTCGCCTCGCCCGCGTCAACCATGGCCTGCAGTGCGTCGGAGAGATCGGGACTGACCACCACGATTTGGGCACCGGCCACTGCGAGGTGCCCCGCCTTGCGCGCGGCAATGGCGCCGCCGCCAACGATCACGCAGCGTCGCCCCTTGGGCAGAAGGTTGATCGGCAGGACGGGTTCGACCCGTCGCCCGGGCTTATGATTAGGACTATTCTTCACAGAAATACTTCGGACTCGCCTTTTTGAACTCACGCAACGAACAGAGCACACGTCCCCCTTTGAGACCCGCCTTCTCCTGCAACAACTCGAACAGCTCAATCGTCGTTGGCCACGCCCTTGTATGTATCATGGCATAGAGGTCGAAATCAAAGTCAGGATCGCGCGGACGCTGGTAGCAGTGCGTAACTTGCGGGAAGGACGCGAGTGCGCGACCGGCCTCCAGGGCGTGGTCGCGATCCACCTTCCATACGCACATGCCGTTGGCCTTGAACCCCATGTTGCGGTGACGCAGAATCACACCGACGCGTCGGAGCACTCCCTGGGCAGACCATGTCCGCAGCTTACTGAGCAGGTCCTCGGGATCGCATCCCAACTCCGCAGCCGCCTCGTCGAAAGGCGCCTCGGAAAGCGGCAGGTTGCCCTGCAGCGCCCTGACCGTGGCCTTATCCTGCTCGGAAAAGTCACTGAACTTAAGGTCAGCGCCCTCGTGGTCCGGCCCGGCCAGATCGAGGCCCGGGAAGATCTCCGCCCGGTTACGACGCGACGGGTCGAACACCACATCAATTTTGAAGCGCCGGATGGCCGGCAATACCAGCAGCCGGTGGGGAGCAAGGATGGCTTCGATCTCGGCCAGCTCCTTCTGGAACAGGCCTTCAAGGCGCGCCAGTGTGAACCACAGGTTCGGTACATGAGCGCCGCCACCCCCGCCGGGCCCGTCGGCGAGCAATTCGGGCGGCCAGCCGCGCTCGTAGCAGTGGGTAATACCGATGTAGGGCTTCAGTGCCGCGGCGCGGGATTCGATCTCGTCCTCCGGCAGGTCCACCGCACACAGCGCGCTCACATAGCCAAGACGACGCACATCGAACACGGCCCCGAAACGACGTGCGCGCTTCTCCTCGAACAGTGTCCGCAGCGTCGTCAACACCTCCTCTTCCGAAAGCCCCAACGACTTGCCCAACACGGCAAATGGGCGGCGCTTGAGCGGGATGCCACGCTGGAGGGCGACAAGAAGTTCGTCGTTCGTACTCATGCTGTGCTCTCCTGGGGCCGGGTGCGGCGAGGGATGTAGGTGCATTGCGGTTCTTCGGCCAGGTAGTCGCCGGTCAGTTCATAGGCCCGCGCCCGGCAACCGCCACACACGTGAACAAACTCGCACGCGCCGCACTTCCCCTCGTACCGGGCGTGATCGCGAAGATCCTGGAATACCTGTGACTCCTCGTACGCGCGCTGGAAGTTGAAATCCGCTTTGCGCAGGTCACCGGATGCGGTATCGAGAAAACCACAAGGCTGCAGAATGCCCTGGTGCGAGATAAAGACAAAGCCCTGGCCCGCCATGCAGCCGCCGGTCGATACCGGGCGCTTCCCACCGTGGCCCTGGGCATGGCCGTGCCCCCCGTTGCCGGCGGCGCCGGGATGACAGGCAGGACGCGCGGCCGGCGCCTCGGACTTCGGCCCCTGGCGCACGATGCGCGCGAAGTGGGGGGCACAGGTGGTCTTGACGCGGATTGGTGCGGTCTGCGCCATCTCCGCGGCCCATTGCAGCGCACGTTCGGCCTGCTCGGGTGAAATCTCCAGGTCGCGCAACGCTCCCGCGCGTCCCGTGGGCACCAGGAAGAATATGTCGAATGTGATCGCCCCCAACTCAATGGCACGCTGCAGGATCGCCGGCAGGTCATCCACATTCAGCTTCGTGACCGTGGTGTTCACCTGGAACTGGATGCCTACATCGATGGCGTGCTGCAGCCCCTCCATCGTGCGCGCGTAAGCGCCCTCGACACCGCGAAACGCATCATGCTTCCCGGGTGTTGACCCATCGATGCTGATGCTGATGCATTGGACCCCGGCCTCTTTCAGCTTGCGAGCCGTCTCCGGCGTGATGAGGTGACCACACGGCGCCATCACAACGCGCATCCCCTTGTCGGCGGCATAGCGAGCCAGCTCGTAGATATCCGGTCGCGTCATGGGTTCGCCGCCGGTGAGAATCAGGACGGGCTTCACATAGTCGGCGATGCCGTCGATGACCTTCTTACATTCATCTGTGGAAAGCTCGCCCTCGTAGGCTTCGTCACGAGCCGAGCCGCGGCAATGCTTGCAGCGCAGGGCACAGCGCCGCGTCAGCTCCCATGCGATCACCTTGGGCCCGGAGTTATGCAATACCGATTTCCTCATCTGTCAGATAGCAGGCCGGGTCCACGCCCCACACATCGCCAGTCACGGCCTCGCCGCGCGCGCGCAGGTTTCCTCCACAGATATCCAGGAAACGACACTGGGCGCAGCGGCCGGTGACATGCTTCGGCTTCTCGCGCAGCTCTTTCAGCAAGGGGGCCGGGTCATCGCCCCAGATCTCGCTGAACGGCTTCTCCCGGACGTTGCCGACGGGGTGGTGTCGCCAGAACTGGTCGGGATAGACGGTGCCGTCCCAGCTCACGCAGCCGATGCCATGCCCCGTGCTGTTGCCGCCGTTCATCTTGAGCAGTTCCATGACCTTGTCGGCCTGCGGATGATTCTCCTCCAGCATACGCAGGTAGAGATAGGGACCATCGGCATGATTGTCGACCGTCAGCACCTCCTTGGGCAGCCCCCGCGCGTGCATGTCAGCGGTGCGATCGATGATGGTGTCGACGATGCGGCGCATCGTGGCATGGTCCAGATCGTCGGTCACAATTTCTTCGCCACGGCCGGTGTAGACCAGGTGATAGAAACAGACGCGCGGGATGTTCTCGCGCTCGATCAGGTCAAAGATACCATCGAGGTCAGGTGCGTTGGCCTTCGTGATCGTGTAGCGCAGGCCCACCTTGATGCCGTTGGCCTGGCAGTTACGGATGCCCTGCAGGGCCTGCTCAAAGGCACCGTCCACGCCTCGGAACTTGTCGTTCGTGGCCTGCAACCCGTCCAGGCTGACGCCAACGTACGAGAGCCCAACGGATTTGAGCCGCGCGGCCATGGAGTCGCTGATCATGGTGCCGTTGGTGGATATGACCGCACGCATGCCGCGTTTGACCGCATGGTCGGCCAGCTCGGGCAGATCGCGTCGCGCCAGCGGTTCGCCGCCGGAGAAGAGAATCACCGGCACGCCGAAGTCGGCCAGGTTATCGAGCAACGCCACGCCTTCTTCGGTGGACAGCTCGCCAACGGGTTCATCCGTAACGGCATGGGCGTAGCAGTGCACACAGCGCAGGTTGCAGCGCTGCGTGACGTTCCATACCACCACAGGCTTCTTATCGCGCGAAAACTGTAGCAAATGGCTTGGCAAACGTCCTGAATGACGCCCGTAACGTAGCGCATCCGACGGTTCCACCTGGCCCAAATAGAGTTTTGAAATTCCGATCACAACACCGTCTCCACCTTGCTGTCCCGCAAAACCTCAATCATGACAAAAACGGTTACCTATCACAACTAAATCTTGGATGGATTCAGCGCCAGGCTCTGCAGCTCCGCCCGGCCACTACATCGTCTTCGGCAGCACCGCCAGTCGGCGTCGGGCGTGTTGGCGGGCAGGCATCGGCAGGGCGGCGTTGTCGCGCATGGCGGCGTAGTGCCTGGCGGCCTCAGCCTGTTGGCCTCCTTCCTCGTAGGCGGTTCCCAGTAGCGACCAGGATTCGCTATGCGAGGGATGGCTCTTGATGATCGATTGGAGAACCGTGATGGACTCCTCCGCCCTACCCGCTTCGCGCAGGAAGAAGGCCTGCGTATAGGCGTAGCGCGGCGACGAGGATTCGGTCTCGGCCGCCGTGCGGCACAGCTCGATCGCACGCGCCTTGTCGCGCTTCGACACCAGAACAGCGAGGTTGTAGGCGGCCTGGGCACGCACCGACTCCTCTTTCATCGCGAGCTCCAGGTAGCGTTCGCTTTCCGCAAGAGTGCCCTGCTCGGCCAATGCCAGCCCGAGGTTGAAGTTGACGGCCCCGTGGTCCGGTTCGACTTCACTGGCCCGCTTCAAGAGGTCCACGCTCTCTCCCAGGCGCCCCAGCCGCGAGGCAACCATGGACGCATTCACGTAGGGCATCACCACATCGCTGCGCAACTCGATCGCCTGAAGATAGGAGGACAGAGCCGCTTCCGCTTCACCGCGGTCATTGTGGTAGTTGCCACGGT
The DNA here is from genome assembly GCA_016783675.1 of Kiritimatiellia bacterium. Classification (GTDB taxonomy): domain Bacteria; phylum Verrucomicrobiota; class Kiritimatiellia; order UBA8416; family JABMPJ01; genus JABMPJ01. The sequence continues at coordinate 7,168 of JADHWE010000032.1, read as the reverse complement.
TGTAGTAGCCACCCCAGGCATCCGGCTGCACGTCGAATGAAGTCCGCAGTTCGGCATCCGCAGCGTCAAACGCTTCGCGGTATTGCGCCGGCATACGGCCAATCGGGAACCGGCTCAGCGCCGTTGCAGCCTGGATGCGGACGATACGGTACTCATCATCCAGGGCATCGAGCAGCACGCTTCGCGTGCCCTGCGAGCCAATGTTGTCGGCCAGCGCCACGGCCGTTGCCCCGCGCACGAGTGGCGACGCATGCTCCATGCTCTTCTGCAGTACGGGCCACTTGGCGTTGTCCGGACAGCCACTCAGCAGCCGCACGAGGGTGGTGGTCACCACCGGGTCGAGTCGGCCGCCGTTTAGGGCATCCAGGATCGCCGGAAGTTGCTCCCACTTCCCGGTGCGGGCGGCCTGCACGAGCTCGCCCTCGTGCAGAATGCGCGCCTGCCAGGTCGAGTTCGGATGCCAGGCTTCCACCTGCCCGGCCGCCCATTCCGGCTCTTCGTCTTTGTGACACAGTACGCAAGCCACGGGCGAGTCAAAGCGTGCGCCTGCCGCCGGCGAGGGCGGCCGCATCGAGTGGTCGCTGCGCCGCATGCGGCCGAACTCGGTCATCGGCATGTGGCAATCGATACAGCGTGGCAAACCCGCCTCGGCCGCGTGCCGGGAATGCGCCGGCAGGTCCAGGACCTTGTCGCCGTGACAGGGCATGCAGGCACCGTTTGGGTTCTCCTCCTTGAAGCGATAGCGGCCGCTCGAGGTGTGGCAGTGGATGCACGTGAGCGTTCCCGACAGCGCGCAGGGATTCTGCAACCAGCCGGTCTGGGTGTAGTTCTCGCCGAGATCGCGACCGTCCGGGTAGAAATCGCGGTCCTCGAGTGTCGTGAGGTCATAGTGATCGAAGAACCGCTCGCCCGGGCCAAAGCCGTTCGTGATGCGCCGCGCCTTGGCATGGCATGGCATGCAACTATCATTGATCTGCTGATTGGTAAACTCGCTCCAGATGATCATGCGCAGGCTCTGGGGTGCCGTGCCCTTTGGGACTGCGAGGCAGATCTCCACGTGTTCTTCACCCGGTCCGTGGCAGGCCTCGCAGTTGATACCGGGTTCGCGCCAGGTGGTGTGATAGGTATCGGTCTCCGCGTCGTAATTCTTATCGAGCTGACTGACGTGGCAGTTGTAGCAGGAGGTATTGAAGGTAAGCAGCGGATCGCGCCAGTCGATGGCTTCGTCTTCAACGTTGTCGGTAAAGTGGCGAACCATGGCGAGGGTCGTGTCGAACCAGTGCTTGCGCTGAACATCGTAGGAGAGCGGCATAACCTGCAGGCGCCCGCGCTCCAGCGGGGTAAGAAAGAAGAAGACGTTCTTGCCTCCCATGGCATGCACCATCGGATAGGCCTTCTCACCCTCATCCGTGAGTTCCACCATCTCGCGCGTTTCCCAGCGTACCTGCCAGCGGGTGCCGCCCAGGTTGATCGGTTCGGGCTGGGGCGTCAACACCTCCTCGAAGAGCTCAGCGGACACCGGTTGCATGGCCTTGCCGTGGTGGGAAGGAGACCAGAGCTGGTAGAACCGCTCGTGACACTCGCGACAGCTCACCGAGCCGACATACTTCCCTGCACGCTGCCCCGGGACCCACTTCTCGGTTTCCATCTCGCTGAAGCGATGCTCGTGCGTCCAGATATGGATCGCAACGGCCCCAAGAAGCAGACCAACAAAAACTGAACCCGCAATGATGACTGTTCGCTTCACCAGGACCCCTCCAGGACGTCTCGCTCACGCACAATCAAGTAACCCAACTCTGGACTTGTCTTATACGGTCGGACTCGTATCATGTCTCTCTTGTGCTACGTGGGCGGGAGTAATTCAGTGGCAGAATGTCAGCTTCCCAAGCTGAACGTCGGGAGTTCGATCCTCCTCTCCCGCTCCATCCTCACCATCCTTGCGTGACAGCGTCCCGTAACCGTCATGCCGATAAACACTTACACTAATTCAGTCGGTCGGGTCAAGATTCTGCACTGTTTTCTCGCTATCGGTAAAGCGCGCTTGAAACTGTAAAACGCAAGCCGAGAAACTGCAAAACGGGGGCGGAAATGGGGAATCGCAGGCCATCGCATCCCAAACCGACGTAACTCGTTGATAGGTAAAAAGAAGGACCCTCATGGGTCCTCCTTTTCGGCGAGCTCGGCCGTGACTTCATGGAAGTCGATGCCGTACAGCCCACACAGATCTCTGACCTCAATCACATCAAGCCGACGCTCGCATTGCTCGACCTTGCCAACCCAGGTTCGTGACCGCCCCAGCCGATGGGCAACATGAGCCTGGGTGAAGCCGCGCTCCAGTCGACACTGCTTCAATGTATTGATCAACTTCACGTAAACCGGGTTAAAGATTGTCTTCATGAAACGCTCCTTTCTATATTGACAGTAATGCTGTCATTAGTAATACTGGCTTTATGACGGTGGATGAATTGCTGGCACAGGTAAACCGGAGCATAGACGCGAGTGGGATCCAGATCCCGGATGGCTGCCGTGCAGCTCAATATGTGGACTTGCGCGCGTTTCGCTATTACCGAAGCCAGCAACTGGTTGATCCACCGCACGAAAAACGAGGGGTGGCTGGACTATATGGCGACCGTCACATGTGGCAGATACTCGCCATCAAGGCGCTGCAGGCAAAGTGGCGACCCCTCCCCGTAATACGAAAGATGCTGGCAGATGCCGGCGTCAAAAGACTGCAGGGAATCGTGACTCAGACCGGAGCGAAAAACGCGTCGGTCCGCAGCCTACCGAAACCAAAGCAGAACACGAATGGGCGAAAAACCTGGGTGGAAGTACGCATCAGTAAAGACGCTTATGTCATGGTGAACGACGGGCTGTTGTCCCGTGCCAAACCATCGACGTTGCGCGCATTGGGCGAACAGATCACCACCTCTTTACTCAACGCCCGCGGGTAGTACTGCCCGTCCGAACTTACGCAACACGAATGCCGTGCCCGGTATGGGCGCGGCAAACCACAGTTGAGTTGCGCCCGGTAGGCGTATGACCCTCACGTTATTGGATAGGAAGGAACAAGCGATGGAAACTGCAGAACTACAAGAGAATATACGACAGGTGCCGGACGCAGCCCTATGGGCATTGCAGATTGCACACGACTTGCCGACAATGCCACGCATTTGTCAGGAAAAGAACGGCAGAGGTGAGTCCTATTTCGTGCTGAGATACTGGCTACCTCGGTGCGGGGACAGTGAACCTTACCAACGGAAGGTCTACCTCGGCCCCATGGACGACCACATTGCCGGCATCCTTCAGGGGCAGTTCCAGATGGCATGGATGTTTGACCGATGTGACCAGACAATCGACGATGTCCACAGAAGGATTACGCATATGAGGGGCGAGGTGGCTACCGCAATCCGCGAAGCCAAGCTCCTGGCTCCGAAATGTGGATTCTACTTTCACGGGCAGAAGATGCGCCGCCGACGCGGCGGCCCAGGTAGGCCAACAAAGCATGAACAGTATTCTATCAGCATGCTTACGCCCCGCCAGAAGTCGATACGACGAAATAGGTTGAAAGGTCTGGATGCGGAATTGTTCTTCGCGGCGGTCTACATGGGTGAGGTAGGAATGGCTATCCGGGAGCTCGTTCACCGCCTGATTGATGGCCCCTATCGGGGACTGTCCCGCGATGGCATGACCGTGTCAACGAGCGTCGAGCGGACGGTAAAAAGTCTGTTCCGTATGCGCCGTGCTTCCGAACTGGTCCGCGATGCCCAACGCCAGGTGAAGGAAGATATGGCACTATTGGATTCTGAATAATGACTAAAGAGCCCCATATCGTTACGCCGACCGATGATCCGATCTTCTATGATCTGGATTGGCGACACCAGATTGCCTCAGCCCGAGCAGCGCATCGCCGTAGAGTAAATCATAGTGATCCGGTGATAGCGCTATGGACCCGATACATCCGAAAGGACCGGCGTATGGGTAAAGTGGTCCGCAACCGTCTAGCGTTGGTAGAGAGTTGGCCCGACGCATCTATGGCCGGTGTACTCCAGCCGATGTTGCTGACAGATCTGAACTACACGGCAATCGCCGCTGACCTTGGTGGGCTGGATGCTGAGGCAGTGCGTTTGTACGAAATGTCGTTTTTCAACGTCCGTATGGACGATGGACAGTTGAGACCCAAACAGGTCCTGTTTGCCAAGTTCATGGCCAATGATGGGGCATGGTCCGACGTGCACCGCGCAGCGCTACTGTGCGGCCGTGATGGACTGCATGATGTCCTGGGGTTGCTGCCCACACGAGACAAGGACAAGCAGCGAAACGAGGCGACGGCGAGGGCGACACAGGCCATGGCTGGTCAAGAGTTGTTCAGGAGAATGCTCCGAGGTGAAGTCGACACGCGTGACCTGCTCAAGATCAAGCAGATCCAGCTCGATGCCCAGCGGCTCCAACACGAATTACAGACCCAGGAAGGCAGCGAAAGCGAAGCAATGGGCCTTGTCAGGAAGATACTTGAGCTCACGGCACCGAAACTTGCGCCCCTTCCGGACGTTGACCATGAAGAAGAGATGAATGCGACGATCAGGCGGAAGCTTGCCGAGGAGCGGATCAAGAAAGAGCCGGTACCGGACAAGGGTATGCCTACCGCCGCAGAGCTTAACCGACGGCGCGTAGAAAGTAGACTCGCACAGGTCGCGTTTGCAGAACCGGCTGCCTAAAACGACGGCGGCGGACACCCCGAAGGATGCCCGCCGACCGATAGGTTTATGCCACAATCCGGCGGTGCTTGGATTCAGGTTCCGGCGAGGTCGCCGGTCTGGCACGGCCCTTGGCCCACTTGCGAAGCGTATCTACCTGGTCCGAGAGCTTGGACAAGGGCACTGTATCACGCAGCGCCTGCTGCATGTCGTCCGTTGTCGGCTCTCGGTCCTCGGCAAACGCCCTGTACAGGCTGTCGGCCACCACACCCTCGATCTCCGCTCCCGTATAGCTATCGGACGCACTGGCCAATGCCGTTACGTCATACTGCTTCGGATCTCTACCACACTGCGCGACCTTGATCTTCCAGATGGCATCCCGCTCTACCTGATTCGGCAAGTCGGTCCAGAAGATTTCGTCCCACCTGCCCTTTCGCAGGAGCTCGGGCGGGAGCTGGGTCACATCATTCGCCGTGGCAATCAGGAATACCTGGGCGGTGCGTTCCTGCATCCACGAGATCAGTGACCCGAATACACGTGCCGATGTCCCACCGTCCGTACCGCCACTGCTCTTGCTACCGGCCAGGCCTTTGTCCAGCTCATCGATCCAGACGATACACGGCGCGATGGCTTCAGCAACGTGAATGGCAGCCCGTAGGTTTGCCTCGCTCTCTCCGACCAAGCTGCCCATCAGCGCACCCATATCCAACCGGATTAGGGGACGCTGCAGGACGTTGGCCGCAGCCTTCGCCGTAAGCGACTTGCCGGTACCCGGTACGCCTAGCAGCAGGACGCCCTTGGGAGACGGTAGCCGGTACTGCCGGGCACGCTCGCCAAAAGCCTCCCGTCGCTGGACAAGCCAGTTCTTGAGACAGTCCAGCCCCCCGATATCGTCAAGGGTCTCCTTGACCTCCACTATTTCCAGCAACCCCTTTTTCTTAACTGTCAGAGCCTTCTCTCGTGCCACGACCGCCGGATCGACTCGCTTGCACTCGATTACGGATAAGGCGTACCCGTTTTCGGCCTCTGTGCACGTCATTCCTGTGGCGGCGTCCAGGATACGGTCCCGTTCGTCGCCCTCGGGCTTGTCGATCTTGGCCGACTCGCAGATCCCATCCAGCACCTGACCGAGCTGCGTTTTGTCCGGCAGTGTGAGATGAATCACACACAGCTCCCGTTCCAGCTCAGGCGGCAATACCTGCCGACACCCCAGCATGACCATGACCTTGCCCTGCGTTCTGCATCGAGCCAGCTCGTCCTTGATGGCACGAACCAAGACCGGGTTGCCGTCGTCCATGAACATGTGGAAGTCTCGCAACAGCACCAGGCTGTTCTCGGGCAACTCACTGACGGCATCAATGGCGTCGAGAGGGTCATTCGCCTGCCGGACGATCTGTCCGTCAGCCGTATCGATCAGGCCTGTGGTGGTCGACCAGGCGAACAGCCGGTAATCCAGGGCTTCGGCCACGGCCTTCAGCTCGGCCTCGGCCCGCTGCTCCTCGCAGGTTATCAGGCTGATGCCGGCGTATCCGGCACGCACCAGGTTCACTATTCTATCTCTCATGTGATTCCTCCATATGGACCGACGTCGATCCGTTCCAAGTCATATTTCTCTGCCAACCACTGAACGCACTCCTCGGGCGTCCACCCGTCATCCTGACACCCCGCGATCGATGCCGTATCGACATCCCGACTGGTGATGCCATACCGGCCCTCCAGCAAGTCATCGACGGCATTCAAGTAGCCGATGAACGGCGCGTCCGTCATTTGATTGTCCTCCCTGCGCTCGGCTGTTGGTTGACGATCTTCCGGCACCGTTCCCGTATCGCCAGTTCGATCTGGTCGTACACGCTTGCCCCCACCTGGGTGTACTTGTGTGAGCGGCTACGACCGGCGTACTCCAGAATGAACCGCCGGACGTTCTGTTTGTTAATCAAGGCATGTCTGGCCATCTGCCGCTCCTTCCTCCATCAGATCGATGGTGTGTTGCTCGCCCCGGTCATCCACAGTGAAGACCGTTGCGGTTGAATCCGGGCGCTGCATGATTTCCAGCGCCCGCTCTGCGGCCTCACGCGGCGATCCGGCATCCAGATCGATCTCCCATGTCACGTGCATCATTACGATCCTCCAGTTGTAGTTCATACGAGCTGAACGGGTAGACCAGAGGATGCATGCCGGCCATAATGTCTAGCCGGTAGAGACCGTCCTCGTCGCCGTTCTGCCTACGCAGTTCGATGGCGACACGATCCCGATCCGGAGCTGAGGCATACGGGCCATGCAGCTGGGGCTCGACATCGCCGATTACATGCAACACGTAGTGGTCGCCGATCTGTCGGTCGTCCAGGTCCGGCTCACAGTACTCGTCGACCCTTGGCGGGATGCCGAACAGATGCTGAACAGTACGTCGCTTCTTCAGGTACTCCCGAATGTGCTCCAGGTCAGTCAAGAGACGCATGTTGTCATCGATCTGGACG
>JADHWE010000031.1 GCA_016783675.1 Kiritimatiellia bacterium | reverse complement strand
TTTCATCACCCGCAACCGCTATTCAGTGTATACACTGAATCACGCCGCAAAAATAGCCGCAACGTGTTGACCTGCAACTCGTTGCGGCTTAACCTCTCAGTGCATTGTGGTCAGCGCAAAATAAACTCACGCTAGATATCACCGGTACGGAGGCAGGTTACCCGCCGCGAATCATCAGAGTGTCCGCGCTTCATGTGCTCATCGTACTACGGGTTCCGCAGCAGAAAGCCGACGTTGTCGATGTAGATGGCGCCTTTGATCGTGCTCCCTCTGCCAACGATGAAGCGGAGCGAAAAGGCACGGTCCATCACCTGCAGGAACTTCTTGTCCGGAATTTCCAAGCGAACTGTGCGCCAAACGCCCTTGCCTTTGCCGAAAGCGACTGCTCCACAAGGGATCCAGTAGGCTCCTGTGCTCTGCATGATCACCTGCATCTCAACGGGAGGTCCCGTGATCTCCAGGTCGTCGGGTAAGAAGATGTCGAATACGACGCCCCCGATTCTCTCCTTGGGGATACCGTTCGGTATCTTCTGAATGGCGAAGATGTGGTTGTTGTTTTTGTCAATCGTCACGTTCGGGAAATCAATCTGAAGGGCTTTTCGTTCGTCTGGTGCTGGTGCTCCAGAGGTATAGGCATGCACGCTCTCTACAGGTTGATCGATCTTTGGCCCCTGGAACTTCCACACGACTCGGTCTTTCAGTTCCACTGGCGTAAACTCAATGGTGCGGGTGGTCATCAGGCCATTGCCCGTATCGGCAAACACGGTGACACTGCCCGGGCCTTTGGGCTGGAGCACAAAGCGACCAGCAGGATAGGGGAGCGGGATCTTGCCGGGTCCGAGCTGGGCGCCGTTCTCACATGCCAGGTTCACCGACCCGAGATCATCAGAAGACGGATTTTCGCTGCCAGTCTGAAACGCACGTACCCAGCCTTCGACCTCCAGGTCACAGGGCCAACGCTCCGGCAGCAGAATGCGAAGAGTCGGATCGGTCTGCTGGACCGTTTTGCGTCGGGGCGAGCGACTCAGGAAACGGAAGAGGCCAGCCCTGTCAAACTGGATGACCTTGACGCAATAGGGCGGGATCTCGACCGTCATGCCGTCATGTACGGGGCGGCGTTCAATCGTGGGCTCAGCGTTCCAATCCGCCTTGCCGGCATAGGGGTTCCAAAAGTACTCGCGCGACGAGAGCGTGACCTCCTTGCCGGCCTTGGCGGGGCTGAATCCGTTCAGGTTGAGGGTCACAGGGCATGAATTCGTGCGGGATTCATTCATCATCATGACATAGAGCGTGCTCTTGTCACGGGTGCTGTAGACATGAACATCCGGGTCTTCTGTCACCGCTGTCTTGACCATCGTATCGGCCATGTAGTGGCTCCAGAGCCAGAACGCCCAGTAACGTCCCGTCGGGACGTAGTCATCACCGCATTTCACGAGCATGCCGTGGCCGTTGTCCCTGCCACTGAACATATCCCATACGGTGGCAGAATCCACGCCGAGTTGCATCATCTGACCGATCCAGGCGGAGAACCAGAGCCCGTTGAACAGGCGATAGGCATCCTGGTCTTTTGGGAGCTTGGAGTTCCACTCTGTGACGCTGACCTCAATCTCATCCTTGCGATCCGGTTGGTACTTGGCGACCAGCTCGTCGATGCGCGTCATGAAGGGGGTGAGTGTCGATAGTCCGTCAAAGAGCTCGCTTTCAGGAGCGAGGCTGCTGCGGAGTGAATAGTAGTGAAGCGTCAGAAAGTCCACATGCTCGCCCGCCAGGCGTAACAGGGGTTCGAAGTAGTCCTCATGATGGCGTACGTCACAGGAGGGGCCGCCAATCTTGATCGATGGGTCAACTGCCTTCATCGCCTTGGCAAAGGCCACGTAGATCTCAACGTACTTCTCGGCGGTCATCTTCGATCCGTCCGGGCGGATGTGCCCGGCTTCCCAAGAGCCATTAAGCTCGTTGCCGATCTCCCAGTATTTCACATCGTAGTCGTTCTCGATGTTGGCCCAGCGGACCCATTCGGCTGCCAATTCGGGCGACCCTGTTCCCGCATTAACGGTGACCATGTTGCGCGCATGCGGATGTTCACGTGTGATCTCGTGCATGGTTCGGGCATCCATCTTGACGGGAGAGGCTTTGCCCCAGTCGTGACTGTCCACGGTGAACCCGGGGTGATACTGGGAGTAGTCAACCTGCCAGTAGGGCTCCACGAATCTGGTGGAGTCAATCTTCCCGCTATTCAGGACGCCGTTTCCATTCCAGTAGTACTTGTCCGACGCCGAGCCCCCCGGCATACGGATCAGCCCGATGTCGAGTTCCGCGAGGGGCCCCGCGACGGCCTTGCGGAAATCGTCGGGCTGGTTGTAGACCGCTATATTGATGCCCAGCAAGTCGGCTCGCCGGCACGAGGCAACGGTTGTTCCCGCATCCACGGTTACATCAATGGCCCGCACAGTCTCCGACACTGCGAGTATGGATAGTGCACACATGATCAGTCGTTTCATTTGCTCTCTTGCCTCCTGCTGCTCGCAGCGAACTACACGGTTCCGCGACGGGCTTCCAGTTCCGTTCTTATTTCGGCCGCCTTTTCTCGTGTAATCGGGAAACACTTGAGCAGAATCAGTGAGCCGAGCAGCGAGACCACTGGCACAGCGACATAGCCGATACGCATATTACACAAAACGCTCTCAGGCTGTGCCGCCTCGAGTGCGGCATCAAACCCGGTGAGTTCCAGGAGCGGACCGGAAATCAGAAACCCAACACAGAATGCGAACTTTAGAATCCATGAGAAGATGGCCGCGAAACTGCCCTCGCGGCGCTCTCCGGTTTTCAGTTCGTCGAAATCGACCACATCGGCCTGCATGGATGCAAGCATAAGCCACAGGCCGGCATAGCCGGCGCCGATGAAGACGGTATTGGCCAGCATCAGATAAGGTAGCTTCGGGGTAAACGTCCACCAGGTCGTGGCTGCCGAGAACAACACCAATCCCGTCGAAATGGCCAGACACTTGGGTTTTCCAATACGCTCCGAAAGCCAACGGAAGATGGGGATGAACATCAAGCTGAACACGGTATAGACCACGGTGCCGTAACCCGCGAACTTGGCCGCAATGGTCCAGTCCGCCCCAAGTACGTAGTAGGTTCCAACGTAGCGGCCGTAGCTGTCGAATATTGCCGTACCCAGCAGAAAGCAGACCGTGAACAGGCAGAGCACGAGGAACGGTCCGTTGCTCAAGGTTTCCTTCAGGCTCTTAAGGACATTTACCTTGGCCTGGCTCTCGCTGATCTTCTCGTAGTAGCGCTCCTTCACGAACAGCGCGGGAATCACGCCCAGGACCATGATGATGCCTCCGATAACCAGGCTGAGATAGCGCATTCCGTTTACGGTGCTCGGCTCACCGTCCAGGAAGAAGATCGGCAACAGCGACAGCCACCACATCCAGCCGTTTACGAAACCGGCTAACGTCTGGAAATAGCCGCGGATTTCTGTAACGCGGGTACGCTCGTTGTAGTCCGGGGTCATCTCCATCAAGAGGCTCTGGTAGGGCATGGCCCAGATCGTGAAGCAGGAGTAGAACAGAATGCCGAAGCCGATTACCCACAGCATGACCATTTCCTGGCTCAGATCCATTGGGAACCACCAGATCAACGGGTACGTCAGGCCTGCCAGAATCGATCCCACCAGAATGAAGGGGCGGCGGCGCCCCCAGCGGGAGCGGAAATTGTCGGAAATGCAGCCCATGATCGGATCGATGACGCCATCCCACAGGCGCAAGGACATCAGGATGATCGACACATAGAGCGGCCGCATCTTGAGTTCCATGTTGAAGAATGGATAGGCAATGCTGACCAGTACCCAGACCCCCAGAATGTCAACGGGTCCACCCAGTGCGTATGCCAGCTTCTTCCCGAACGGCACACGGTCTTCCGGTGCCACGACTGCACTTGTCTTAGTCGTCATAGAACTCCCTTTTTGATGCAGGGATTACACCAAACGCGCATGGCTACAGCAATGCACATCACCAGTGAAGAAGACCATGACAACGGTGAGTAGACGCACAGGACGTGTTGCTGTGTGTCGTCGGAATCAGACGCTCAAAGACAAGCCTGCCGCATCCGACGGGTAGGATCGCCGGATCTGCCGCGGGATTATCGGAGCTTCTTGGCAACGGCCTGCATAGAGGCGACGACTTCCTTGTAGGCAGGGTCATCGATCAGGTTACGTGTTTCGTCAGGGTCCTTCTCGTAGTCGTACAGCTCACGCGCCACGACGGGGCCGTCCGTCTCGCCCTTCATGAATCGCTTCTGAACCCACTCGATGTAGCGGTAGCGGTCATCACGATAGGCGTAGCCCATGACCGGCCCATGCTCGCTATGTCGCGGGTATTGGCTTCGGGCCACGCGCTTGATCGAGCCGTTGGGGTCGTCAATCAGTGGCAGCAGCGAGGTGCCATGGAGATCTTCGGGTGTCGGTATCCCGCTCAGTTCACAGAGCGTCGGGAATACATCAAGGAACTCCACCGGCGCCATGGTCTTCTGTGCCCGGGATTCGTTGCCCGGGACAGTCAGGATCATCGGAACACGCGTGGCCTGCTCGAAGTTCGTATGCTTGCACCAGATCGAGTGGTCTCCAAGATGCCAGCCATGGTCCCCCCAGAGAATGATGATTGTCTCGTCGGCGATCCCGTTGCCCTCAACGGCATCAAGCAGCTTGCCAACCAGAGCATCAATGTAACTGACACAGGCGTAGTACCCATGGACCAGCTCGCGCTGAAGATCCTCCGGAAGCCGACCCTCTTTTGGGATTCGATCATAGTTGCGCAGTTCCCAGCCAGGCTGGAAGTGGAAATCCGGCGCGCCTTCGGGCATATCCCGGATCGTTGCCAGCGGAACCGTCTCGCGATCATACAGGTCCCAGTAACGCTTCGGGGCATTGAAGGGGAGGTGTGGCTTCTTGAACCCGACGGCAAGGAAGAACGGCTTGTCGCCCTTAGAGAGTTCACCGATCATCCGCACGCCCTCGTCGGTCATGGCGCCGTCGAAGTAGTCGACGTCAGCCACATCCGCCACGTCCGTCGGAAACTTGCCCACAACCTTGAGCGCCGCGTCCCAGCCTTTTCCCCTAAGCTCCTTCTTCTTCGCTGTGATGCGCTCAACCAGCTTGGGCGCCCTGTAGCCAAACGTCTCGTCAGCCGGTGACTTGGGGTGCAAGTAGGGTTGCGACCAGGAACGCGTATCCATGTGCTCTCGTCCACCAACGCTGCGAGGATCAAAGATCTTGCCCATGCCGACTACTTCGTATCCGTTCTGCTTGAAGTGCTGCGGCAAGGTCACCACATCGGGGAGGGTATCGCGGACATTGGTCTTCAGATCCCAGACGCGTGTAGTGTCCGGCAGAAGCCCGGTCAGCAGGCTGATCCTCGAGGGTGCACATACCGCCTGCTGGCAGTGGGCATTCATAAAGACCATGCCGGAACTCGCGAGGCGATCGATATTGGGGCTTTTGGCGAACCCGTCCCCGTAACAGCCCAGCGTCGGCTTCAGGTCATCGACCGCGATGAACAGTACGTTTGGTTGCTTCACGGGTGTTTTTGCTATGGCTGATGCCGCCAGTGCCCAAACCCAGATCATCAAAGCCAATCGGTCGCGATGTCTCATGCTCTACCCCTCTGTCCAAGTCTGGTCACGTGTCTCGGGTTCCTTTATTGCAGCCCCAACAATAGCATCTGCCCCCCCGCGCTGAAAGGGTGAGCACCTGTTATTAATGCACACAGAACATTGACAGAACGTACTCTAGATTGACCCCATCCGAAAAGGGTTTCGGGGATTCAGCACACCGTAGAAAAGAGGATGGAGGGCGAGGCTCCTGCCGAGCCGCGAGCAAGACATGTGCATGAAAGGCGAAAAGACGAGCGAGGATCTCCTCCCTGGGGCTGGACGTGCACGTCACTTGCGTCGGCTCAGCAGGAGCTTCGCCCTCCAAAGACCTTTTCGGACAGGGTCTAGATTGGCTCGCTGCTCCATCGGTCTCTCCGTGGAATCGCAGTGCGTGATTCCATTGGAGCGTTGGGGTTTTTCATTGGAGAAGGACTTTGTGTCGCGTGATACGGCGTGTGATAATGGGTGGCAATTGGAGAACGACATAATCCTGCGTTGTCGATAAGATGGCGCAGTATGCATGGGGTGGGACAAGGTTGTCCTTAACGCGCCCTGGGGATTGATAGTGAGAGTAAAAGGAACGCCGTAACTATGTGTGGTAAGCGTGTACGATTCAATAGCACCCCTATCACTGCGTTGCTGGTGTCTGCCTTTCTCCAGGCGACGAGCGGAATGGCCTCCGAAGGTGCTGTGATGGGAGTTCTCAAGATCGATACCGCGAGGGTTGTCCATAAGACCCCTCACCGGAATCTAACGGGTTCCAATATTGCATTGTGGAACCAGCCGTGGGAGCTGGGCGATTCCGCGCTGCACCGCTATGTCCGCGAGTTGGCTCCCGCCTTAGTACGCATTCCCGGCGGATCATGGGCCAACCACTATATATGGAACGGCAACGGGATCCGTCTCGACAATGTCACCGATCTCTCCAAGTTGAAGGAGCACTCCTTCGACCTTTCAAAACTGAAAGACGGTATATGGGAGATAGACTGGTCAGGGTTTGCCCCCGGGTTCAGTATTGCAGGCGATGAGCGGCGTCCGGTTTCCGACCACTTCCACGGATCGTGGGATGTCAAACAGCTACATGAATTCGTCGGAACCTTTAGGGCCAAGGCGGTCGTTACCGTCAACCTTGGTACCGGCACGCCTGAGATGGCTGCTGAGTGGGTGCGCTGGGCAAACAAGAAGAACGGCTATGGCGTCCAGTACTGGGAGCTTGGTAACGAGCTTGAAGGAAGCTGGGAGCTTGGCCACATCCTGCCCGATGGCCGCGAAATCACGGGCGACATCTATGCCCAACGCTTCAAGACCTTCGCGACGGCAATGAAAGCCGTTGATCCGACCATCAAGACCGGTGGTCCGGCCAGTTCCAATGACCGAGGTGCCTTTATTCAGGAAGTCCTGCGTGACGCGGGGGATCTCGTCGACTTCGTCTCGTTCCACTCCTATCCGGTCAAGAATCGACAGAAGACCGAAGCCGAGTTCTTTGATGAGGTCTTCACTCTGGAACCGGCGATAAAGAGAATCCATAGCTGGATCGCGCAGTATCAGCCAGACCGCAAGGATGAGATCGGAATCGGCATTACCGAATGGAATTCCAAGGTGGTTGAAGATCGCGTGACGGCCGACCTGATGAATGGACTGTGGTGCGCGATGTGGATCGGCGAGATGTTTCGCAACGGCGTCGATTTTGCCAACCAGTGGGATATGATAACGGCTACGGAGACCGGCGGGCACGGGCTCTTCTACTTCGATCAGTTTGATTTTTATCCGCCTGGTGTCTCTCAGGCGGAAATTGATCGGCAGTTCAATGCGTTCGACCCACCTTGTATACCGAAAGGGCAGTACTGGGCGCTGTGGCTCTGGAGCCGCTACATGGGCGACGAGCTGGTTGCCTCCACACTCACGGAAGCGAACCACCTCTACTCCGCCGTGACGCGGGGGGACGATGGTCTTCAGATACTGCTTATCAATCACTCACGCGATGAGGTCAGGACGATAGCGCTGAAACCAACCGAAGCGCTGTCTCGCAGCGCCACCGCGATTCAGCTCTCACACCGCGAGTACTTCTGGAACCCGCTCACGCGCAAACCACAATGGAGCCGCCGCCCTGAGGCTATCCAGATTGAGGTCGACGGTAAGGTCTCGGTACCACCGTTCTGTGCTGTCGTGCTGCAGATCCCATTCGAAGAGAGTACGACAGGTGGGGCCGCCGTTCGCCACCGTTCGGCGAGGGCTAAGGCAAAGCGTCCAGCCTGTGAACTGCTCCTGCCCGGATCGACTCCGGAAGATGTGCCGGTGGAGGCATGGGTACTTGCCCCGGCTGCCGCCCCCTGTTCCGTTAATCAGCCGGCGCAGTACGTTCATTTGGCGGTTGATGGACCGGCCACACTCGATCGCGCACGGGTCCGCATCAATGAGGGCGCCGGGCGGTTTTCCGTTACCCCCACAGGAACCGGGGTCATCACTGTCCGAGCAGGTGAGGCAAGCGCGACACTCAAGGCGGTTCCGGTGCAATCGCGCATCGAGATTCTATGGCCCTTTGAAGAGGCGACCGAGGGCATCCGCTCTGATTTTGACTTCTTGCTGAGCGACAGGGCCAAACCCAACCAGCACACCGCCGCCATCCGGCTGCGTGAGGCTCAGCCAACCAATGGCAAGAATTCCCTTCTTGAGTTCAAACCGATCCCGGATGGGGTGCAAAAAGCCCGGACCGGAGGGTTCGCCCTGGAAATTAAGGGATCACACGACCTTTCCTCTGGCGATCCAAGCGCCCGCCTGTTGTTCGTCCTGCAGAGCGAGTCCGACCACTGGATTCAGATCGGAGAGCTTCCTCTCAAGCAGATTGGATCCAGGTGGCGACAGGCGGAGTTCAGGATAGAAGACTATGAAGATCTACCTGCAATGCAGTGGCTCTATGCGGTTCGCATTCTGCTGGCATCCACCCGTCCGGTCAGCGGAGAGATATTCATTAATGACGCAGGCCTGATCCTGCGCTAAGGAGTTCCATGGGGCTGTTCAATATGACCTTGTTTTCTGTCTTTGTTGCCGGCGCGGCTCTAGCGGTAAGCCATTCGCAACCCGATGCCCGCCACTCGAAGCAGCCCAATGTCATCTTCTTTATTGCCGATGACATGTTGCCTCGTCACTTCAACTGCTTGCCACAGGGAAAGGGCCGAAACCTGACCCCAAACATCGACCGTCTGGCGGACGAGGGCGTTGTCATGCTCCAGCAGCACTGCGCATCGCCCATCTGCACACCAAGCCGCTACAACGTGCTGACCGGGACCTATGCCAGTCGTGCACAGAACGCTTGGTTTACAGAGACGACCGGCGAGCTCAAGGGGCAGACCAAGGTTGAGTTCAACACGCACATCGTCAAGGGCCAGCCCACGCTGCCCGCATTGCTGCAACGAGCAGGCTATACCACCGGCATGGTTGGCAAGAACCATGTGGTCGAAGCGCACGGGCTCAAGCGATTCAAGAACTTTGATGATAGCGCCAGGGATCCGAAGAATGTTTCAATCCTCAAGTCGAATCACGACCATGTCTGTCAGGCCATGCGCGAGATCGGGTTCGACGTTGTCGATCGCGTCTATCACAACAACCCCGACTTCCTCGGGCTTCATGAGGTAGCCGTGCAGAACATGGACTGGATCACCGAGGGAGGCATCTCATTCCTGGAGCATGCTTCGAAGCAGAGGGTCGGAGTAGAAGAAAACCAGAAGAAGCCCTTCTTCCTATACTTCGCCACGACGGTCCCGCACGGTCCCACGAAAGAGAAACGCTCCTGGAATGCCGACCCGCTCATTTCACCTGTTGGCTACCTCTCGGAAGCTCCGAAAGGGCAACCCGCACGACACACGATTCCGGAACGACTCAAGGTCGCCGGGGTGCCGGTCAATGACGACACCTGCAATATGCTCTGGCTTGACGATGCCGTGGGTGCCTTGCTGGCGACCCTCGAGAAGACGGGGGAGATTGATAACACCGTCATCTTCTTCTATTCAGATCACGGCCAGATGGCCAAAGGCACACTCTACCAGGGCGGGGTTCACAATCCCTGCATTGTCTGGCGCAAGGGCGGGTTCCCGGTTGGCAAGACCAGTGATGCTCTTACGCATATCGTGGACTTCGCTCCAACCATCCTGGATATGGCCGGTGCTGACAGTGGCGGCACTGCGTTCGATGGTGAGAGCTATCTGCCTATTCTCAACGGCGAGCCACAGTCCGGAGAGCGGGTCATGTACTTTGAACTGGGCTACGCCCGTGCGGTCCGCAAGGGGAACTTCAAATACCTTGCGCTACGATATCCTGCTGATGTTAAGAGCATGACTCCCGAAGCACGCAGAACGGCGCTCGAAGAATGGAACGCGGAGCGGCGGCGCAAGCATCTGCGTGTCGTTACCGATGACCCATCCGCTCCCTTCAGTCACCTGACCGCCGTTCCCGGTGGCGGAGACGCCGAACGCGGTTCCACGGGAAGCCGCCCCGGCTATTTCGATCGCGACCAGCTCTATGACCTGTCCAGAGATCCAAATGAGCAAGAGAACCTGGCGTCCAGCCCGGAGTATGCCGTCAAGCTGCAGGAAATGAAGCGCCTGCTTGATGAACATGTACGCGCGCTTCCCGGAACCTTCGGCGAGTTTGGCAAATGATTGAGAACAGACCAGCATGCGGAGATCAGCGGGGGGTGACGATCCATGAGCCGGGTCGCTGTTCCTCGGGATACACGCTGTATTGGGGCAGACAGGAAGGTCGGGCCAGTCTCATCAACATGGACGGTGAGGTCGTGCACGAGTGGGCCTATGGGGGTAACAGCATCTGGCACCATGCCGACATGCTGCCCAACGGCAATCTCCTTGCGCTGATCAACGATGGTTCCGGCTATGGACCTGGCGTCAATATCCGTCGTCGCCTGGTCGAGCTTGACTGGCACAGCAATCTGGTTTGGTCGGACCCCGTGCATGCGCACCACGACGCACGCCGGCTGGCCAACGGCAACACGCTGGTCGTTGCGCATGATCGTGCCCAGTACCTCCACATCAGCCCGAATGTCCTCATCTACGATTACCTCCAGGAGATCGCGCCGGACAACAAGGTGGTGTGGGAATGGCATGCGGCAACACATCTTGACGAATTGGCGGCTCTCGTGCCGGTTGTGAAGGAGGAGTGGCAGGGCGACTGGCCGCATATCAACACCGTGGAATCACTGCCGGACACGCCGCTGGGGCGTTGCGATTCGCGCTTCAAGGCAGGGAATATACTCGTTAGCCCGCGCCACTTGCACTCCGTTTTCATCGTCGAGAAGGAGAGCGGCAGGATTGTCTGGGCCTGGGGACCGGGCGAGATTCTCGGTCAGCACCAACCGACGATGCTGCCCAATGGCAGTATCCTGCTCTTTGATAATGGTCGCGGCAATGGTCCTGAGCAAGACCGCGGTTACTCGCGCGTCATCGAGATCGATCCGCCCACCGGCGAGATTGTCTGGCAATATGCAGGCGACCCGCCGGAGGCATTCTGGACGCCGGTTGGCTCCGGGCAACAGCGTCTTCCCAACGGCAATACCTTGATTTGCGCCATGAACTGGAGTGAGACCGGTAGGATCTTTGAAGTGACACCGGCGGGCGAGATCGTCTGGGAGTTCTGGGACCCGGATGGACAGGCGCTGTACCGAGCCGCTCGGTACACGCCTGAATGCGTTGAGCCGCTGCTGCAAACGCGCGCTGGTAAGTAGGACGTTTCCTCGTTGCCGCATGAGCGACGCCTCGATCATGCCGAGGGTTGCCCCACCTCTTCTATCTTCCTGTAGTGCGTAATAGCACCGTTTTGCGTCAGAACATCACTGGAGCTGTGCATTGTTCCGTCCATGGCAATCAGCTAGTGTTTGTTGTGGGCATCATAGCAGGCGCCACCAGATCGAAGCTAGAGTTCCTCAACAGTCCAAAGGAGATCTAATAATGAAGACACCCGTGTATCTGCTCAGTGTTGCGTTGTTCGCTGCCACCCAACTCCATGCAGAGGAACAGACGAAGGAGAAATGGCAGCCACCCCAAGAGCCCTGGGCCGAGAAGGTATTCGCAAAGATCGATACCAATGGTGATGGGGGTCACTCTCTTGCCGAGATGATCGACCACCTTAAGAAGGAATGGGCAAAGAAGGGAAAGACCTCCGGCCTGGAGAAAGAGGCAAGAACTCGATTCAAGAACCGGGATCTTGATGGCGACGGGGCTGTCAGTCTGAAGGAATTCGGAATTCCAAGCCAGGTGTTCTGGCGCGTTCTGACGCTGAAGCAGAGCGACACTGACAAGGATGGGGCTTTGTCAACGGCGGAGCTGACGGCTATGGTGAAGTCCCAGTATGAGAAGCAGGGCAAGTCCGGGTATGAGGCCGAGGCTGCCAGGCGGTTGAAGTACCTGGACAAAGACAAGAGCGGCAGTGTGAGTTTGGAGGAGTATGCGGCGAATGCGGTGAAGAAGTGGAAGCAGGCCTTGGCGAACAAGAAGAAGTAATGAAACGGGTTCATCGCGGTGTCCCCGGGTTGCAGATCCAAAGTGGGACTGCCGCATGTATTGCCGCTGAGGGAGCTGGCAGTTCTGAACAAGAGGAAGGGCTACTACAGTAAAATTGAAGTTTGCAGTCGTCATATCACTCTGGATGACGGGAATCTCGCTTGCCGCCGGACAGCGACCCAACATCGTCTGGATTGAAGCAGACGACCTGATGCCGCGCTTCATGAACAAGTTGGGCGAGGGATTCGGTCTGACGCCGAATCTTGATCGCCTGGCAGAACAAGGTGTCCATTTTTCGAATGCGGTTTGCCAGGCCCCGATGTGCGCGCCCTCGCGCAATGGACTGCTGGCCAACCTCTATTCGCACAACCTCGGCTTCTACCGTAACGGGCATATGAAGCGCATGCCGGAAGGGACGTGGACGTTTCCTCCGGTCTTGCAGAAGGCGGGATACGAGACGGCCTACATTGGTAAATCGCATATTCGCCCCCCAGCAGGGAATCCAAAGGCGTCCAAGAACGAAGCGCTTCGCGGATACGGGTTCGACTACGTGAACTGCACCGGCGAGCGCTACATGCTCTGGAAGTTCCTTAAGGAGGGGTGGCGGATCGATGACAATCCCTACATTCAACATCTGAAGAAGAAAGGTCTTTACGAGCAGTGGGTTAAAGACAATACCGGCTGGCCCTTCAAGAAGAGCCGCATGGAGAATGATGTTGATTACCTCGATGGCTTCACCACCCAGGTGGCAGTCGATTGGATCGAGCAAGAGCGCGATACACAGAAGCCCTTCTTCCTATGGTTCAACTTCTGCCTGCCGCACGGGCCCTACGATGTACCGCAGCGTTGGTTCGACAAGGTGGCGCATCTCAAGATACCGCCGCCGAAGACAGATCGTTTTGGCCACGATGTGCCAGCTCCATTGCTCAAGGACAATAAGCCGGCTAAATCTGCCGAAGATACGGCTGAACATCGTTTAGGTGAAGCTGCCAACGTGGCCTTTATGGATGCGCAGATCGGGCGGTTGCTTGACTCTCTGAATGCGGCCGGAGAGTTGGAGAATACGGTTATTGTCTTCTTCTCAGATCACTCGATATTTCTTGGTAACCATGGACGCCTCCACAAAGCTACGCTTTTCGAAGAAGCTTTGAACGCTTCTATGATTGTCAGCTGGCCAGAGCGTTTTCAGCAGGATCGAATCACTCCACATCCGATGGAACTGATGGACCTGGTGCCGACTACCTTTGAGCTGGCGGGCGTAACGGAACCGAACGAAGTAGCCAAGAATGGACTGAGCATTGTGCCGTTGCTGGAAGGCAAGAAGACCAATGGTCGCCAATACGCCTTCTCGGAGATCCTCGGCGCCCAGGCTGCCACGGATGCCCGTTACCGCTATATTGTCAGCGAGGGCGTGGAGATCCTCTATGACCACAAGACCGATCCTTTTGAGATGAAAAACGTTGCTGGAGATCTGCCGGAGGTAACCGAGCGCATGCGCAAGGCGGTTAACAAATGGATGGAGACAACCGGCCCGGTTCATCCGCCCAAAACCTATTAGGGGGAAATGACGATGTATTGGAAACTGCTAGTCTGCCTTCTCGCCATTAGCGCTTCCGCCTCGCAGGCGCTTGAGACTGATGACCCCTGTAACCGGCGCATCCGAGTGAATAATGCGTTTGTGAAAGGCGAGACAACCGGCGACTGGAAGCTGTCGGAAGCCGATGGTGAGTCCTGGGGGAAATACGGCTCACTCGATGCGAACCAGGATGGCGCGGTCTCGTTTGAGGAGTTCTCCTCTGGCGTTGAGCTTCCTGCCCTGAAATGGGACGGCAAGGTTACACGCAACGTGGTCTACAAACGGGCGGGTAGCGAAACCTTGCTGATGGACATATACGAACCACGCCAGCCCACAGACGGGAAGGCCCCGGTTCTCTATTACACGCATGGCGGTGGCTGGTCGGGGGGAAGCAAGGAGATCTCTGGCGATATCCAGCGCGTGTTCGAACACCTTACCGACCGTGGTTTTGTGTGCGTCAGTCTGATGTACCGTTTGGTGAAAATGTGGAACCCGAAGGATACTGTTAGGATGCGCGATTGCGTGGTCGACTGTCGCGATGGGCTGCGTTTTCTAAAGAAGCATGAACATGAACTGAATATTGACATGACCCGAGTGGTCGCATTTGGTTCATCTGCCGGCGGCCACCTGGCCCAGTTGCTCACCTTCAGCGGCGCGGATGACTTTCCCGGAGACGATACGCTTCACTCCCACAAGGCAGAGGTCGCCGCTGGGATCTCGTGGTTTGGTCCGTCTGATTTCCGCGATACATCCCTGTTTGAGTGGAGTGGGTCGAACAAGAAATTCTCGAGCGACCACTGGGCGCGATTGATCACGAAGTCCAAGACTTTTGACTATGAGACAGCAGAGCCCGACGTGCGCAGAATGACGGAAGAGCTCAGTCCCATCTGGTGGCTCAGGAAGGACAGTGCGCCGCTGTTGCACATACATGGCGACAAGGATTTCGTCATTCCACCTCAGCATGCAGAGCATTTGAAGAAGGCTGCTGAAAGGTGCGACGCTGATGTCACAGTCCAGATGGTCACCGGTGCGGGCCATGGTTGGTGGACACCTGGGATTGAGCCGGATCGGAGCACGGTGATCCGGATGACAGTCAACTTCGCTCAAACCAGAGCATTGCGATAAGCTTAGCGGTTCACGGGATCTTGGTTAGGAGTCGGGGATGATACGAAAGCGAAGCCTGCTATTAGTGTTCATAGGGTGTTTCTTGCTCGGTCACAACCTTGCGGCTGAGCGTCCCAATGTAGTCTTCATTCTGGCGGACGATCTCGGCTACGGCGGTCTGCACTGCTATGGCACGGAATGGCTGGAGACGCCTAACCTCGACCGGCTCTGCTCGGAGGGGATGAAGTTTGTCAACGGCTATGCCTCGCACCCCACCTGTCAACCGTCGCGCATCGCCCTCTTGAGTGGCCAATATGCGCCGCGCACCGGCGGCTACCGAGTGATGGACCATCACGTTAAGAAGAAGCAGGAGCATTTGATCAAGTACATCGTCCCTGAGTTGACCGGCTTGGCGCTGGAGAAGACCACGTTCGCGGAGGCGTTTAAGCAGGCCGGCTATGCGACGGCTATATACGGCAAGTGGCATGCCGGGAACTACAAGAAGCACCTTCACCCACGTTTTCAGGGCTTCGATCAAGCCTATGTCTGCAGCAGTCACTACGACGAGAAGCGGTCAGACCCGCCAGTTGACCTCCCCGAAGGGATGGACTTTTCGGAATACTTTACCGGCAAGGCAATCACATTCATGGAGTCGGCGGTGAGAGAGGAAACCCCGTTCCTGCTCTATATGCCGTACTACCTCGTGCACGCCCCCTTCGAAACGCGACAAGACTATATCGATCATTTTGAGGAGAAGCTGAAAAAGCACACCTTCCAAGGGCGTAATGCGGAGAGGATGCCGGCAGTGGCCGCCATGACCAAACACCTGGATGATTGCGTCGGACGTTTGCTGGAAGCTCTGAACAACATGGGCATCGAAGAGAACACGATCGTCGTGTTCTGCTCCGATAACGGCTCGTATTCCCCGGATCTGAACGGCGAGCTGCGCGGGCAGAAGGGCGATGTCTATGAGGGGGGCTTACGGGTGCCGTATCTTTTCAAATGGCCGGGAAGAATCGCGGCCGGGGCGGAATGGCATGAGCGCATCACGCACATCGATCTTTACCCGACCTTTCTGGATCTGGCCGGTGTGGCGCGTCCGGAGAACCATCTGCTCGATGGCGAAAGTCTGGCTCCTCTGCTCATCGGCAGAACCAATGCGCTACCGGATCGCTCGATCGTCTGCTA
Source organism: Kiritimatiellia bacterium (assembly GCA_016783675.1). Classification (GTDB taxonomy): domain Bacteria; phylum Verrucomicrobiota; class Kiritimatiellia; order UBA8416; family JABMPJ01; genus JABMPJ01. Next base: position 16,379 of record JADHWE010000031.1, on the reverse strand, counting down.
CTACCCGAAATACGGGCAGTACCAGCATTGGCTAAAACCTCCTGTCTGGAAATACCCCTGGCGCAACGTGATCTTCGAGGGGAGCTGGAAGCTGCGCGAGAACGTGGAATACAGCACCTACGAGCTCTACAACCTGAAGGAGGACCCGCGGGAGGAGAAGGATCTCTCGAAGGCGCATCCCGAGAAGCTTCAACGACTCATTCGAAAGCTTCGCGGCTGGGAAGAAAAGGTCGGCGCGCCCGAGCTCACACTGAACCCCGACTACGCGCTGTAGCGAAAGAAGGAAATGTTGGCTATGAACAAGCGCTCTGTTGTGATATTGGCTGCGGGATTACTGATCGGCAGCGTTGCGGTCGCCCGTGACCTTGAAACACTTCAACGGAATTTTCTGAGCTGGAAGTTCGGCATGTTCATGCACTTCAACATGTCGACCTTTGTACCGGGTGGATGGTCCAGCGGGAAAGAGGATCCACTACTGTTCAATCCGGAGAATCTGGATTTTGGCCAATGGGCCGACGCTGCGGTTGCCGCGAAGATGAAATATGCCGTGCTGACTGTCAAACATACCGGTGGCTGGTGCCTCTGGGATACTGCCACTGCCGACCGCGATATCACCTGGTTCAAGAACTATAAGGACGGCAAAGCCGACATTGTTAAGGAATATGTCGATGCGTTCCGTTCCCGCGACCTCAAGGTCGGCTTCTACTACTGCTTCCCGCTGTGGGGCGGCGACAAGTGGAAGGACTACCAGACTCTGCCGCATGATGACTATGCGCTCGGAACCGTGGATGCGCTCACGATGATCAAAACCCACTTCACCGAGCTGCTCTCCAACTATGGCGACATTGATATCATCTGGATCGATCAGAGCGGGTCGCCGAACGGCGGGTTGAAACCCGGCGATTGGCGCAAGATCAAGGCGCATATGCATTCGCTGCAACCTAGCTGCCTGGTGATCGCGAATAATGCGACCAGTCTGGAGGACTCCGATCTCTTCGGTTATGAATATCCCTATTCGCTTGAGCTTCCGTCGGTGACGAACACCGTGGCGACCGAAGTCTGCGACAAGCTGAACAACGGCTGGTTCGCAAACCCCGATGCGCCCTGCACGCCGGTGCGCAATGTTGACTATATCGTCAACAAAATGCTCCGCCCGCTCAACGACCGCAACGCCAACCTGCTGCTCAATTGCGCACCGGAGAAGACCGGACGGCTGCACCCGGAAACCGTTGCTGTGCTCGAAGAGGTCGGACGGATATGGGATCCGAGCGAGCTGTCGCACAAAGACAGTGAACTCTACGACATCACCCGCGAGGCCATACAAAAAGTTCCAACCCGTGGCAGAAGCGCTTCGATCCTGTTCCCGCCGAACCTGACTGCGGAGCAGATGCAGAAAGCGGTCTACCTGTTGAACTATAACGATGCCAAAGGTACCTTTTTCATTAATGAAGCAACCGCTAAAACCGAAAAGGGTCTGCTGCGTATACTGGTTGCTGCCGGCCATGAGCTGGGTAACGGCTCTAAGTCAGCCGCCGTCATCAGCGGCAAGAAGAACGCCCGCTTGGTTCGCAACGAGGTCGACGCTGTACAGAAACAACTCCGCGCCGTGAAATCGCCGGTTGTCTTCCGTGCTCCCGAGTTCAAATACGATGATTACACCTGGGCCGTACTAAACTATCTCGGTCTGACCGCCATCGAGCCGTCACCCGAACCGGCGTCAGGCGTGATGGTTGAAGTGAATTCGACTGATCAGCTGGAAGACGTACTCGCGGCCTTCAAGAAGAAAGGGCTCAAAGCCGTCACCGTCCGTGAGCTGATGAACGGCTCATCGTCCGAGCGCCTGCGCATTGCCGCCACCGGTGGTGCGGATGTCGTCACCGGCCGGGAGTGAGAGAAGATCGGATTTTGCTGAGCGAGGGAGAGGGCGGGGGATGGATATGACAAAACATCTATTGACTATCAGTCTGTTGAGCGCCACGGTACATGCCGCCCATTTTCACCACCACACGGATGGCGTGGAACCCTACTACCATCCTGAGGAACTGGTTCGGTGGATCAATACCGTTCCAAAGGAACTCCGTCCTACGCTGTTCGCGCGTGAAGGCGCGATGGATTGGTGGACGGATGCCCGCTTCGGCATCTTCGTGCATTGGGGCCCTAGCTCCATGCTCAAGTGTTCAATGAGCTGGGGGCGTCATGGGCCGCGCCCGCAGCATTCAACCGACGGCAAGGTGACCAAGGGAATCCCGCAGGAGGTCTACGACAACCAGTACAAGCTGCTGGAAGCCGCCGACTTCGATGCCGATGAGTGGATCAAGCTGGTGAAGGCGTCGGGCGCCAAGTATTTCCTGTGGACCACCAAGCATCATGACGGCTTTTGCAACTTCGTCACGAAGACCACTGACTACAACATCATGAATGCGCCGTTCGGTCGCGACATCACCAAAGAGATCACGGATGCCTGCCACAAGTACGGCATCAAGATCGGTTATTACTACTCCCAGCCTGACTGGAGCCATCCGCTCTATGTGGCGGGCAAGAATGAACAGTACTGCAAAGAGATCCTGTTTCCACAGATCCGTGAGCTGATGACCGGTTACGGCAAGATCGACATCATGTGGTTCGACGGCCTCGGCCGGAACGCCGATCTCTGGAACAGCGCGGAACTTCTCAAAATGATCCGCGAGCTGCAGCCGCATATCGTTACGAATCATCGCTTCCATCATCCGCCCTACCATGCGGGTGACTTTGACGGGCCGGAGCGTGCGATTGGTCGCTTTCAGACGAACCGCCCCTGGGAAACCTGCACCGTGATTGGTGGTGGCTGGGCCTGGATGGGCGATGCGCCGGCCATGCCGCTTCCTCAGGCCATCAGCTTGCTGGTGCGCTGCGCGGGCGGTGGCGGAAACCTTGCGCTGGGTGTTGGTCCAACCGGTGACGGTCTGTTCCTTGCGGACCATGCCAAACGCATGCGTGAGATGGGGCAATGGCTCGGTCAATACGGTGAGTCGGTCTATGGCACGGGTGGTGGTCCGTATATTCCCGGCATTTGGGGCGCCTCCACCCACAAGGACAACTCTGTCTATCTTCACGTGCTCGCTTTATGGAATGGCGTGCTGACGCTTCCGGCCTTGCCGGCGAAGATCCAGACCCTGGACGTCCTGACGGGAGGCGAGGCGACGTTCACGCAATCCGCCGACAACCTGACCATCACAATGGATCCGGCGAGCATCAGCCCGGTGAATACGCTTATCAAGCTGACGCTCGCCGGCCCCGCTTCTGAGGTCACCCCGATCAAGACGCTGAGCCATCCGGTCTCCATTGGGGCCACAGCAACGGCATCCAGTGAACGTAACCCCAACAAGGGGCCAAAGAACGTCGTCGCAGCTGATGCCACCGAATTCTCCGAAGGGATCTTTGTCAAAAGCTCCTGGGGACCAAACTCAAAGGACCGTGAGCCTTGGATCGAACTCAAGCTAGCGGAACCCAAATCCGTCAATCAACTCAAGCTGATGGAAGGCAAGTTCGGCAGCGGTAGCCGCGTGCAGGAGTATAAGCTACAGGCAAAGGGCGCCTGCGGTTGGAAGACCATTCACGCTGGAAGAAGCATTGGTGGTGACTGCAATATTCTGCTCAAGAAGCCGGTTATGTCCGACACCTTCCGCCTGCAGATCCTGAAGTGGGATGGCTACATGGACCTGAATTCATTTGAGCTGTACCAGTAAGGATATCAGATGAAGTTCAAATCTGCTGCTGTGGGATTCCTTTTGGCTGGGGCGCTCCCCGGCTTTTCCATGCCGGTTCATACGGACGGAATCGAACCGTATTATCATCCGGAGTCGTTACAGTATTACCTGGATACGCTTCCGGAAGGTGATCGCAGCGCTCTCTTTGCCAGTGCGGAGGATATGGAGTGGTGGACGGATGCACGTTTTGGCCTCTTCTACTGCTGGGGCCCCGCCTCCATGCTCGAGTGTTCCCTGGGGTGGGGGCGAAAAGGCCCTCGTCCGCAGCATCCGACGGATGGGAAAGTCACCAAGGGGATTCCGCAGGAGATCTATGACAACCAGTACAAGCAGCTCGAGGCCCCGAACTTTGATGCGGATGAACTGGTGAGTACCGTCAAAGATGCCGGAGCAAAATACCTGATCTGGCTGACCAAGCACCACGATGGTTTCTCTGTGTTCGATACAAAGCTCACGGATTATAACATCATGAACACGCCGTTTGGGCGGGATGCGACCAGGGAAGTCGTCGATGCCTGCCACAAGTATGGCATCAAGGTGGCGCTCTATTACTCTCAGCCCGACTGGTACAACCCGATCTACACTTCCGGCGACAACGAGCGGTACTGTGACGAGTATCTTTCCCCCCAGATACGGGAGTTGCTGACCCAATATGGGAAGATCGATGTCATGTGGTTTGACGGACTGGGTCGCCATCCCGATACTTGGAAAGCACCCAAGCTCCTCAAGATGATCCGCGAGCTGCAGCCCGGCATCATTGTAAATCACCGTTTTGGTCATCCCCCGTGGCATATGGGCGATTTTGATGGCCCGGAACGCACCGTCGGTCGTTTCCAGACCAACCGCCCGTGGGAGACCTGCACCGTTATCGGGGGCGGTTGGGCTTGGTCTGGGGATGCACCGGCCATGCCGCTGCCGCAGGCAATCAGCCTGCTCGTGCGTTGTGCGGGTGGCGGCGGTAATCTGGCCTTGGGCGTCGGGCCGCGCGGAACCGGAGAGCTCGTTCCCGATCACAAGAAGCGTCTCGGCGAAATCGGTAAGTGGATGAAGCAATACGGGGACACGGTCTACAGAACGCAGGGCGGGCCCTACATCCCTGGCATCTGGGGTGCTTCCACACATGAAGATAAGACGGTTTACCTGCATGTGCTGGCCTCCTGGAACGGGGTGCTGGTGCTTCCGGCCTTGCCCGCAGAGATTCAGTCGATGAAGGTGCTGACCGGTGGGGACGCAGAATTCTCACAAACCCCGGATTCTCTGATCATCACGCTGGATCCGTCGCAGATCAGCCCGGTCAATACGCTGATCAAGCTGACGCTCGACCGTCCGGCTTCGGAGATTGCTCCGATACAGACGAAGGGGGAGCCGCTTTCTCTCGGCGCGATCGCAACGGCGTCGAGCTCGCACCGTAAAGAGAATCGGCCGCAGAACGTGGTGGCTTCCGATGCAAAGGAGTTTTCTGAGGGGATCTTTGTGAAGAGCTCCTGGGGGCCGAGCTCCAGAGATAAACAGCCGTGGATACAGCTTCAGCTATCGGACGCGGAAAGCGTCAGCCAAATCAGGTTGATGGAAGGACGTTTTGGCAGTGGGAGTCGAGTGCAGAAGTATGAGCTGCAAGCAGAGATCGGGGGGCAATGGGTAACCGTTCACACCGACACCACCATCGGTGGTGACTGCAATATCCTGCTCAAAGAGCCGGTAGAGTCCGATATCTTCCGTCTGCATATCCTCAAGTGGGATGGCCATATGAATCTAAACTCGTTTGAGCTCTATTGATAGATCGGACCCTGAGAGGATGAGGATACTGAAATGAGATTAAGAATCGTGATCACCATGATGCTCTGCATGGCAGGGTTTTCGCTCGGAGGCAACCGACCCAACATCATCTGGATTGAGGCAGACGACCTGATGCCACGGTTTATGAATAAGCTGGGCGACGGCTTCGGTCTCACGCCGAACTTGGACCGGCTGGCAACGCAAGGCGTTCATTTCCCGAACGCGGTCTGTCAGGCCCCCATGTGTAGTCCGTCGCGTAATGGGTTGCTGACCAATCTCTACTCGCACAATCTGGGTGGATATCGGAATGGGAATATCCGTCGCCTGCCGGAGGGAATCTGGACGTTCCCTCCCACGTTGCGAGAGGCAGGCTACCAGACCGCCTATATCGGCAAGTCGCACATGCGCCCGCCTGCCGAGAATCCGAAAGCGTCCAAGAATGAAGCGCTCCGCCAATACGGGTTCGACTATGTGAACTGCACCGGCGAACGCTACATGCTCTGGAAGTTCCTCAAGGAGGGCTGGTCGATTGATGACAATCCCTATATTCAGCACCTGAAGAAGAAGGGGCTCTACGAGCAGTGGGTCAAAGACAATACTGGCTGGCCCTTCAAAAAGAGCAGTATGAAGGATGATGTTGATTACCTCGATGGCTTCACCACCCAGGTAGCGGTCGATTGGCTCGAGCAAGAGCGTGATGCGGAGAAGCCCTTCTTCCTGTGGTTCAACTTCTGTTTGCCGCATGGGCCGTACGACGTGCCGCAGCGCTGGTACGACGAGGTCGCGCATCTCAAGATACCCCCCCCCGAAGACAGCCGCGTTCGGACACGATGTCCCCGCGCCGCTGCTGAAAGATAACAAGCCGGTCAAGTCTGCGGAGGACACGGCGGAGCATCGGCTGGGAGAGGCGGCCAACGTGGCCTTTATGGATGCCCAGATTGGACGTCTGCTTGAGACGCTGGAATCCTCGGCTGAACTGAAGAACACGGTCATCATCTTCTTCTCTGACCACTCGATCTTCCTCGGTAACCACGGTCGCCTGCACAAGGGTACGCTGTTTGAGGAGGCGTTAAACACCTCGATGATCGTCAGTTGGCCAAAGCGCTTCCTGACAGATCAGACCAACCCGCATCCGATGGAGCTGATGGACCTGGTCCCGACCACCTTTGAGCTGGCCGGCGTACCCGCCCCAAACAAGGCCGCTCAGAATGGCTTGAGCATTGTGCCACTGTTGGAGGGCAAGGAGACCAATGGCCGCACCTACGCCTTCTCAGAGATCCTCGGCGCGCAGGCGGCCACGGATGCCCGTTACCGTTACATTGTCAGCGAAGGTGTAGAGATGCTCTACGACCACCAGTCCGATCCTTACGAGATGAAGAATGTTGTTTCTGAGCTGCCTGAAGTGGCCGACCGGATGCGGCGAGCCGTGAAACGTTGGATGAAAACTAGCGGCCCCGTGCATCCGCCCAAAACCTTCTAAGAGGGTGTCGGTGAATTGCTGGAATCCTATGGCCCGTCCGGCTTAGCGGAACATCAAGAGGATGCCGTGCGGTTTCGGGGCGGCCGCCGATGCCATCAGTCGTTCGGCGCCCACGTAGCCGTCGTTGCGCATGGCTTCGGAGAGCTCTCTGATCAGGGCCTTGTAGGCAAGGATTCCGGCCAGGTTGATCGTTTCCATCGGATCCGTAGCGTAGTCATAGAGTTCCTGGGCAACGATGGTGCCGCTGCTGTTGATCCATTCAACGTAGCGATAGCGTTCGGTCCGATAGGCATATCCATAGGCTCCACTGTTCGGATAGAACCCGAGGGCCCCGGTGTGCACACTGGCGGATGCGTCGGCCAGAATCGGCTCAAGGCTCTTTCCCGACAGCGGCCGGCCGGTCGGTGTATCGGTGTCAACCGGTTGAGTGGGAACCGGGAGGCCGGCCAGATCGCAAAGGGTGGGATACAGGTCCAGGAAGTTGGCCGGAGACTGAGTGGTCTCGCCTCCGGCATATCCCGGTGCCCGGATGATCAGAGGCGAACGCGTGGCCTGCTCCAGAGCCGTGTGCTTACCCCACTCGTTGTGATCGCCAAGGTGGAAGCCGTGATCGCCCCACAGCACCACTATGGTGTTGCTGGCCAGTCCCAGCGTGTCCAGCTCATCCAGCAGCCGCCCGACCAGGTCGTCCACGAACGATGAACAGGCGTAATAGCCGTGCAGTAGCTCTTTCTGCTGCGCATCCGGAAGGACCCCGTCGCTGAAGGCAATCGCCTCGCCGACCCCGTTGGTTTCGAGATAGTAGCCATTTCGCATCTCCGTAATGTTATTGAAGGTATAGGCTGTCACGTTCGTCATATCCTGCTGGAAAGGGTGGGGCGTAAAATCGTCGCGGCTATACTTGTCCCAGTAGGTCTTTGGTGCCAGGAACGGCAGATGCGGCCTCTTGAAGCCGACCCCGAGGAAGAATGGTTTGTCGCCGGCGGCCATCGTCTGCAGGCGCGCGAGCCCGTTGGTGCAGATCATCCCGTCGGTAAAGGCCTCGTCGGCCGCATCCACGCTTTCCGCCGCCAGTTTCATGGACTTTGTATCGCCTTCGAGGGTGGCTGTTGTACTGGATTGGCCGGAGGGGGAAATGAAGGACATCGTCCACGAGCGCGGGTCGTCCACAGAGCTTCCATCATCATTGATCGTATCATCCTCATTAATGGAGCCGACACAGCGGTTGTCATTCAATTTTCCGACCGCGGCAGTTTTGTAGCCATGATGCTTGAAGTGCTCCGGAAGTGTTACCAGATCAATAAGCGCCACCTCGTTGTCCAGGTAGTTCTCCGGGTCGACGGTGCGTCCGCGCATCTTCCTGAACCCCGTTACACCGGTTTCTTCCGGCATCAGCCCTGTCATCAAGCTGGCGCGGGACGGCCCGCAAACGGCGAACTGGCAGTGCGCATTGAGGAAGGCGGTTCCGCTATCGGCGAGCGCATCCATCTTGGGGGTCTTCGCAATGGGGTCGCCGTAGGCCCCGATGGTTGGTTTCATATCATCGATGGCAATGAACAGGATATTGGTTCCGGTCTGCGGGGTCAGACCGCTGTTTACGTGGATCTCCAGTGTGGTGGTGTTGGTGCCGCCCTGGCCGTCAACCACCTGGACCTCCCACTGGTTGCGGCCGGTGGAGGCCGGGGCCGTACCGGAGAGCGCGCCGCCGCCCGCAACTGTGAGCCAGACCGGGCCGCTGAGCTTGGAGAAGGTCATAGGATGACCATCGCTATCGGATGCATGATCGGCCAGAGTGTAGCCTGTATCGACATAGTTGCTGTTGATCGTCACGGTGTCTGCCACGAGGGGGTCGCTGTCGAATACCGGCGCCTGATTGCCGATGACCTCAATGTTCAACTGGGCGGTATCACTTCCGCGGCCGTCGCTGACCATGACGGTCCAGACGTTAGCACCGGTGTCTCCCACGGCCGGGGTACCGGAGAGCGCGCCGCCGCCCGCAACTGTGAGCCAGACCGGGCCGCTAACTTTGGAGAAGGTCAGGGTGTCGCCATCGGCATCGATGGCGTCGTAGGCCAGCGTGTCGCTGAACTCAGCGTCAGCCGTGGCATCCGCTTTCTCCACCAGATCACTGTTGAACGCCGGGGCATTATTGCCGCTTGCCGCAGACGACCAGAGAACGGCGTAGTCCATTTCCAGGTAATCCGCCGAATCCCAGGCAGTGGTTCCCTCGGTCGCGAGACGAAATTCGTTGAAACCGGATGTATCCATGTCGCCCAGGCTCAGCCCCGATGCTTTTGTGGTCCAGGAACCGCTGTCGGTTTTGTACAGCACGTCATAGGTTCCACTCCCGGTGAAGTCGATCGCCAGGCGGAGGGTCAGCCCTTCCGTGGCCACATTAGCAAAGTCATGGGACGTTGTCGTGCCGCCGGTCGCGGCGGTCCGAAGCTGGAAATTCGAACTGCCATCCAGCTCTGCGATCAGCTGGAGCCCCGTTGAGCCGGACCATACTCCCACTTTAACCCCGTTCAGAGCGGCTGAAGCATCCATGTTCCAATCGCTGAGCCGATACTCCAGAACATATGTTCCGGTGGAGTAAGTCGCATCCATGGCATGTTTCCGGGTGGCATCCGCAGTCACCGCAGTCCATGCGAGATTGCCGCTGCCATCCGTCGCAATGAAGCTGTCCGTGCCCGGAAGGCTTCCGCTGTCCGTGCCGGTTTGAGCCAGAGCATTCTGCAGCGTTCCGGCGCCATCGTTCATCTGGTAGTTCACCAGCGCCTCCCTGGCCGAGGTCAGCGCGTTCAGGCGGAGATCATCCACCTCGATGTAATCGTCTGCGTCAAAGTTGGGGCTGGCAACTGAGGCGATCATGCGGATGTTGTCAAGCTGACCGCCAGTAATCGCCATGTCTATATCGTCGCCAACCAGTGTTTCTCCGGCTCCGTCGTTGTTCATGTAGACGTCGAACGTATCGCTATCGAGGTCGAAGACCACTCGCACATCCACGTTCGCTGCCGCGGTTGCATTGAAGTCATGTAGGTCGGTGTTGGTCGTGTTCACGCGGGTCTGGAGCCGCAGCTCGCTGTTCTGGCGCTGCAGGCGCACCATAAACAGGTCGGTGCCGCCCGAGCGAATGCCGAATCCGGCGTTGGCTCCGGCCACATCCGCACTATCGACGTTCGCATCGGTGTAGGCCCATGACAGCTCGAATACGCCGTTGGTTGCATTGGCTGCGGCTCCGCCCGGGGTGGTGGAGTTGCGGTAGACGTTGGCCCCCTGACTGAAGCGTAGCGCATTGTTTGTGACAGTCGCATGGCTCACATCGCTGCTCCACGCCGCGGCAGCGGAATCGCCGCTATTGCTCAGACCAGTGAATAGTGTGCCGTCTGCTTCGGTGTTGAAGACCCACGCTTCAATTGCCGGGGTGAGGACCGGATCCACAATATCCACCACATTGGTTGCGAACATGGCTGCCCCCTGCACGGTAAAATGAACCGTGTCGTTGTGGGGCTGGGTCTGCAAGAAGGTATCATCGGAGTAGTCGTCGCCCTGAACAAGGTGGAGTCTGGTGTCGCCGGCGGAGATGCGTGTGTTAACCACATCGCTCACGGCCTGCCGGACCTCGCTGTCGGTGACTCCGATGTCATTCGTTGTATCATGAGTGAAGGTTAAGGTGCTGCAGAACACCTCTGCACTGGGCTGGTGGGTGCGGATGGAGGCCAGCAGGGATTCGTAATCGGAGGCAATCGAGTTGGTTGTCTCACTGCCGCCCTGCCAGTCGTTGAAACCGACCAGCACCCAGATGGCATCCACCGGATCAAAATGCTGAAGGAGGTCGGCCACTTCCGGCGCGATTTTCCCGCCGCCCACTGCCATGTTGAACAGCTCCATGTCCATCATGTCGGTAGCGATATAGGGGTAGGTTTCATAGCTCGCGCCCTGGCCGGTTCCGTGGGAGATCGAATCGCCCAGAAAGACCATCTTCTTTACCGGATAGGGATTGCCCGCCTCAAGCACCTCGCCGGGCTCCAGCTCCATTTTCGAGAGGATGGGGTTCGACCAGTGTGGCAGCACAACATCGTGCCGGACCAGTTCGCCGGGGGAACCGCTCGTGAGCGTGATGACAATGTTCGTCTCGGTCTTCGCAAAGTAGGGCGTGGCCGTCTGGGCGCCATCCTGGTAAAGGCCGAAGCGCGAATTGCGGTTTTCATCCCCGGAGATATAGTCAAAATGGAGTCTAGCGGTTTCGCTGCGGGTGTAAAAGGTGAGCTTTACGCCGCTGGTGGTTTTGGCCCTTGTTTCATTCACATTCACCGCGGTCGCCCCGCTCAGCAGGTTGGAATCGAAACGATGGAGATTCATGCCGTTGCCGTCAATGTTCATAAACTTAGCGCCCTGAACATACAGGTTGGTAGAGCTGAGGGAGACTTCATCGTATGGAATAGCGAAGCTGATCTGGAGTTCCTGCACACCATAGTTGCTGTTGGGGTTTCCGCCTGTATCGTCCTTTCCGAGGATCTCAGTCCAGGTGCCTGCCATGGTCATGTCTGCAAAAATCGAGGCATCGACAGCAGTCCCATTGATGTTGGTGATTCCGGCACTCGTGTCCCCCGCCAGCGCAAACCAGTCCAGGGCCAGTGCGTCGGCGGTGCTGGTTCCAACCATATGAATCTCTTCGGAGACATACCATGTCCCGTCATTCCTGACGGCCGCGCGGGTGCCGGTGCCCGCATCAACGATTCTGCTGGTAGTACCACCCGTCTTTATCGAGATATCATCATCAGGTCCTGACCCGAATTGATACGCCCCACCGAGATCAAAGCCGAAGAGAGCGGTTCCCTTGCCGCCATCCGTTGTGTTGCGAATGCGGAGACCTGCGGCACTGTATGCTGCAATGGACTGCGCGAGCGATCCGTTCTCATTATACGTCGAATAGATCGTACCGTTTCCGGAGGTGCTGTTTGTCGCCCAGTCATGAGAACTGGTGTAATCCACCTGCATCGTGGTGTTCGTCGCGTCGAAATCCACCACCATATCCGCATGCGCACCCACCGCAACCACGGCCAGGGCAACAAGTGCAATGGCGGGAATCATTTGAGTCAGAGATACTGAACTATACTTTCTTATCATGTGTTCCTCAGGCGGTGAACGTTTCTATCCCCAATCGAAACCCAGACCGATAGCTTCTACCTACAGCAGGGGTAAGGGCGACTCAGCGCTCATAGGAGCATCATTGAACAGGTGAGGATAGCGGCCTTTTGTAGGCGTGACTTGACACCGCTCCCGGCGGCCCCGCCGAAGGCGGGGCTTTCCTGTGTGTGCTGCACGGAGACAGCTGCTTGGCGGCTACTTAATTATGATCAGCGAGCCACGGGGGTCGCCCTTGATGTTGGTTAGCAGCACATCCTGGCCGATGTAGCTGACCTCAGCACTCCAGGGCTCGGGCCCGACAGTAATAGGCTCGGTGAATGCTCCGGAGCGAACGCCGCCACAGTCAATCAGTGTCAGCGTTGAAGAACTGAAATCATAGTTCGTCAGGTCGACTTCCAGTGTGCCGGCGAGCGTGATGTTCCCGTCCGTAATGATGGGTGTTATGCCGGTCTCTCCGAGGATCACGCGCAACGTATCGTCCCCCCCTGCCATAGCAAAGGAGGCCCCCCCCGTGAGGTGGATTGCTGCTTCATTGCCCTCGATCTCAAGCGTGCCTGTGCCTGTCTCACCGCACTTGAACTGGCTGACATTCGTGATGACGCCCCCGCTGATCCGGTACGTGCCTGTTGAGGGATCTGTGTCGCCGAGGATGATCTGATTTACATTGCTCACTACGCCGCCGGTCTGGACAACGGTTCCTGTGCTCCCGGCCTTTGATCCAGCAATGACTGGCGTGGAACCGGCGAGTGTTCCGGTGTTGCTGATCTCAAGCGTGCCGACCCCGTTGAAGCCAATGTGAAAGATGTTCACGTTCGTCAACGCGCCACCACTGAGTTGCCACGTTCCTGTAGCCCCTGCCGCTTCACCTATGCGGATCTGGTTGCCATTGTTGTCCCATACGCCCCCTGTTTGGACAACTGTACCAACGCTTCCCGCCTCCTTGGCTACGAAATTGTGGCTGGCAGATGCTGTGATCCGTCCCTCGCCACCCAACTCGACCCGTCCAACCGACTTGTAGCCAACAATAACCTGATTCGCGTTTGAGACTGTGCCTCCCGTCATCTGCCACGTCCCGGTCGCACCCGTGTCGTATCCCAAGAAGATGTTGCGTGTGGCACCGGGATTCCAGACGCCGTTTGTCTGGTAGACCACACCGTTGGCATAGTTTGTGTAGCCTACATAGACATGGTCGCTGAGGGCCTCTACGGATGCTGTAGCTCCAAGCAGTTCAAACCGCCCGGATGAGTTGTTGTTGCCAATGTACATGACACAGTTCGACAGCGTTCCTCCGTTCATGGTCCAAGTTCCTGAACTCCCCGGGTCCCGCCCCAGGTACATCTCTTCTTCCGAGCCGTTCCAGCTTCCGCCATTCTGCTGCACGACACCCGTGCCTGCCTGCCCGATGCGCGACTCAAGCTTCGTCCAGGGAATGATGCCGCCCGCCTCGATAACGAGCGTTCCGGAGTTTGCGGCGCCGGTGCCAAGAAATACGCCACGATTCGTGGGAACCAACGAGTCGATCGTAACGCTCTCCCCATTGTTGATAACGGCATTGTCCTCATCGTCGCCACCGTTACCCGTGTCACCCGGGACCCGGTCTAAGTTCCAGTTCGCAGCATTCGTGAATGCCCCATCGCTCTCGCTGCCATCCCAGTTAACCCAAACCGCATGGCTCTGGTTAGCCGTGCTGAGCAACACTGCTGCCGTCAACGCCACCACTACGAATCTCATGCCTTTCATCGCGTCTCCTCTTGGTTTTCGGATCACCTTGGCCTCCAGTCCTTCTCTAAACTACACCCACATAATACCACCGGCACGTGTATCATCAAAGCACGTCCCCCTGTGAAGATCCCTACAGAAACAGTGAAAACACGCACCAACCAGCGAGAGTGCTCGAGTGATCAAATCGGCCCTGAAGAAAGGGCTCCTTAGACCGCCACGTCCACATCAATATGCCCTCCGCTCTTTACCGGCGCCTCGTGTCCGTCGACACGCTCCCCGTTGACTATCATTCCAGTCGTCTGGTCGGTCCCGGCGGCTCGTATGGTGATGTGGTATTCCGTGTCCCGGAACTTTCGGGTGACTTTGAGCGGGCAGATATCCAGAGGGATCTGCGGGTCGATGATGAGGCCGTCGTAGTCCGGGCGGATGCCGAGGATGTGCTGTGTGATCGCGACATAGTTCCAGGCCGCGGTTCCGGTTAGCCAGGAGTTCTTGGCCTCGCCGGGACGGAAAGCGTCCTTGCCGGCGATCATCTGAGCGTAGACGTAGGGCTCGACCTTGTGTAGATTCGATAGCTCTTCACGGTAGGCGGGAGCAATCTTACGCCAGTAGTCGAATGCCTGCTCCCCGCGACCGATCCGCGCTTCACCGATCATGATCCACGGGTTGTTGTGACAGAATATGCCCGCGTTCTCTTTGTATCCGGCCGGATAGGTTGAGATCTCTCCGTACTCGATGACGTACTTCGTGAACGGCGGATTGTTCAGTACGATGCCGTGTTTGCAGTCGAGGCGCTCCTTGACCGAATCCAGCGCCTTCTCGCAGAGACCGTCCTCCTTGCCGATCTCCGCCATGGTGCAGAAACCTTGTGACTCGATGAAGATCTGTGCCTCGTCGTTCGTGTGGCTCCCCACCGGCTTGCCGTAGTAGTCGTAGGCGCGCAGGAACCACGCGCCGTCCCAGCCGTGCTCCCTGACGGAGGCGATCATGGCATCGACGTGAGTTTGGGCTGCCGCGGCGGCATCATCTTGTCCACGCAGATTGCAGAGACGGACGTACTCCCGTCCATACAGAACGAACTGCCCGGCAATCATCAGCGACTCGGCCACACCGCCTTCCTGGTTCTCGGTGGTCTGGAACGATTCGTTGGGGTCGTTCGAGAAGCAGTTCAGGTTGAGGCAGTCGTTCCAATCGGCACGCCCAATCAGCGGCAGACCGTGCGGCCCCAGGTGGTTGACGGTAAAATGGAATGAGCGGGAGAGGTGCTCAAACAGGCTCTCGGCCTTGCTCTCATCATCATCGAATGGGACCTGTTCATCGAGAATACTCCAATCGCCGGTCTCCTTGATATAGGCGCTCACAGAGAGAATGAGCCAGAGCGGATCATCGTTGAAGTTACTGCCAACATCGGCGTTGCCACGCTTGGTCAGCGGCTGGTATTGGTGGTAGGCGGATCCGTCCTCAAACTGCGTGGCGGCGATGTCGAGAATGCGCTGCCTGGCCCGGTCCGGAATCTGGTGCACGAACCCAATCAGGTCTTGATTCGAATCACGGAACCCCATGCCACGCCCAATGCCGGATTCAAAGAAGCTGGCACTGCGCGACATGTTGAACGTCACCATGCACTGGTACGGATTCCAGATGTTGACCATTCGGTCAAGCCGCTCATCGCCGCTCTCTACCTGGTAACTGGCCAGGAGCCCATCCCAGTACGAAGCCAGATCCGCCATGGCCGCATCGACCTTGGCTGAGGTGTCGAACTGGGCGATCATCGCACGGGCCCTGGTCTTGTTGATGACGCCCGGGCGTTCCCATTTCTCATCCGCAGCGTTCTCGACGTACCCCAGCACAAAGACGAAGTCGCGGCTTTCGCCGGGGGCCAGATCGATCTCGAGATAGTGTGATGCGATCGGAGACCAGCCGTGTGCTACCGAATTGCCCGGGGTGCCCGTCATGACGGCTTGCGGTGCGTTGAACCCGTTGTAGAGCCCCATGAAGGATTCGCGGTCGGTGTCGAAGCCGTGGATGTCAGCATTGACGGAGAAGAACGCATAGTGGTCGCGCCGTTCCTTGTACTCCGTCTTGTGGTAAAGCACTGAGCCGTCGATCTCCACTTCGCCGGTGGAGAGATTGCGCTGAAAGTTCTCCATGTCGGTCTGTGCATTCCAGAGGCACCATTCGACCAGCGAGAAGAGCTTGAGTGACTTTGCCTGGTCAGAGTTGTTCGTTAGTGTCAGCTTGTGGACCTCACCGTTAAAGCCGCGCGGAACAAGACAGAGCAGCTCGGCACGAACTTTGTTCTTCTCGCCCAGGAACCGGGTGTAGCTCAGTCCATGGCGGCATTCGTAGCGGTCAAGCGGTGTCTGGTTATGTGGAGTGCCGGATTATGTTGAGTTGATGGCCATGATGGGCATGTTTCCTCTGGTTTCAGGCGATTCGCCGCTGTTGTACTCCACATAATTCCGGGTCCTTCGTGAGATCCTTGAGCCACTGCAAGACGCGTG